>NZ_JBISEP010000033.1:0-25867 GCF_044383835.1 Paraliobacillus sp. JSM ZJ581 | reverse complement strand
TGCACGACCAACTTAGCTAGATAGCTTGGCAGATAAGCATTTTTAAGTCATTAAGGAATTTCTATGAATAATTCAGGATTAGTAATGGGTCGGTGAACAAAATTGACTAACAAATAAAAGGACTTTATTTTAAGTGGTAATTTAGAAAAGGCTAAGAAAATCACTAGTGATCTTTCTTATATAGCACTTGATGTGGAATTAACTGATATTGCGTTTAATAATCGTAGCATCACTATTTACATATTCGTTATAAGTTTGATAGTTGAAAATGAAAAAGTAGAACTTCACGAAATGGCTTTTGGTATACTTGTTAACCCACTACGCCATATTGAAGGAGCTTACAACGCTGCGCTTTATCACGCAAAACGTTGTGTCGAATTGACTGATCAACAAGGTGTTGGATATTTAACTAACCTTTTGTTTTTACATGATGTGCCGGATAATGTAGTGTCTGAATTAGCAGCATATAGCGTTGCTGAAAAGATTCTTTCATTAGATAATAATAATGAAATAGCAAAAGAATTTATGAGTGAAAAAAGATAGTCATCTGTAAATAATTTGTATTATAGAAAATTAATTCAAGAAAACCAAGCTTGCACGCTTCATTGCCATCATACAGTCACAGCAAATAAAGGCTAATACCTTTTTAAATAGCAGATGATACGCAGACATTAGCTCGTATTGTGAAATCTACTTAATTACATTAATTATAAATCTGTTTATTTTTAATGTAGGACTTGGACATCACTTTTTCTTTTTCAAACTAGCATTCAACGTTTTTTCCACCTTTTTATAATACAGATAGTACCCCGTCCAAAAAATAGCGTAAATGAAAATGAACACTATGCAACTTACTAAGATCGCTATTAAACTAAATGGAATCCATTTAGTAATAAACAAGGCGATGAAAAAATAAACAGCAATCGACATGATAAAATGAATACATGTTTGCTTTAAGTAACTCCATTCGTTATCTTCAAAAACGAATGATGATAATCCAAAATAGATACCAAGGACAAGTGACCAGAGCATATAAAACCATATTTGTGAAACGGAAGCATCTGTATCAGTAAAATTCACAATCGTAAGTATGATGAATGTAAACATACTACCTAAAGCTACTCCCATTAAACTTCTTCTGATTGCTTCAATAATCATCTAATTGACCTCCCATAGACAACTTATTTTTGATTGATGACACATGCTTTCGTGTAATATACTCTTTATTTCCCGAATAAAAATGGACACATAGATTTCCGTTAAATGATAACTCGAAACGATCAATTTGATTCAGATTACCAATGACGGATTTAGAAAAGCGCATGAAGTCATAGGGAACCAACATCTCTTCCATTTCATAAAGCTTCATACGTAGCTCGACTTTTCTATTGTCAATCCTTGCAAAAACTCTCCTTTTTTCGGCATATATAAAATCAATCCTGTTTGGGTCAAGTAGAATGGTTTGGTCTGACTCAACTCCAAACAACCGATGCCGATTCTTTCTTTTAATCAATGCAACGATTTCTTCCAGTTCATCGGACCATTCATTTGTCCGAATAGTAATAGACGGTTCTGTGTGCTTATGATCAATTTCGATGTTTATTTTCATGACCAATCCCCCCTGCTTTTTTATCCCTTAGCCTGTTTTAAGAAATTCGGGTAACACAGAAGAGCTGCGATAAATCCAGCAAGGCCGAATCCTAAAAGAATGAGTGAAGTCTGTAAAAGTTCAACAGCCTGAAGTTTTCCTTCCATCGCATTCTGAAAAGCCTGGTGTGCCCAATGTTGTGGTAGAAAACGGCTGATTACCTGCAGAATATCCGGCATCATGTTAACAGGCATCCAAAGTCCACCAAGAACTGCACCGCCTAAAGCAATAATCTGTGTCAGTGCAATTCCCATATTATTTGTTTTTACAATGACAGCAAGTGCCAATCCTAACCCTGTCACCATGAAAGTCAAAAACACAGATAAAATCAATAAATATATTGGCTGCTCAAGCGGGATATGATAGACAACCTTTCCAAACAAGAATAGGATCACAACTTGCATCATAACAATGACCATGTAAGATATCCACTTACCAAATAAAAATAAGTATGGTGAAAGTGGTGTGCTAGCAATTCTGGTAACCATGCCAATATTTCGATCCTTTATGAATGAATCTGTCATTGTTATCATAATAAAGAAAACAAACATAATTGTATACCCTGGAACGATAGCCAATATAATTTGTTGGCTTGCTGTCTCTTCTGCTCCGGAAGTAAATACAGAAATAAACAAAACGGTAAATATGATTGGCAAAATTAATGTCCAGAATAACAGTCCTCTATCCTGAAGGTTTTTTTTTATTTCCAATTCTATAATGGCTGTCATTTTTTATTCCTCCCTTTTATAAATAAAGGATAAGATTTAATATCCTTTCAAGTGCGACTTAGCATACAGCTGAGATTTCGGAAAACCGTTATACCAACTCCTATTAATCGATTAATCTTTGTATTCTTTCATTGCTCTAAGGGTAATCGCGGTTATAAAGACAGTTAAACAAATGATGGCTGTTGCGACTACAATAGCTGTTGGCATCGACATAATAACCCTCCCGTATTTTTCTATTTCAAAGTAATATAAAGTCTTGGTAAACAGTTTCAAAACCATTTGGTCTATTATTTTTCATTTCTTCTCATTCAATCCCGTAGCTGATTTCCTGTCAACGAAAAGAAAACATCTTCTAGTCTCGGTTTGACAAGTTCCAAACGGTCTATTCGGCTATCGTTATGTTTAGAGAAAGCTATCACCTTTTCCATTGCACTTAGTGGGGTGATTGTTGTAATTAAATAGCCGCCATTTTTGTTCGTAACCTTTCCATATTGGGAAATATCGTCAGGTAGGCAATCTTGCCCATTAACGTAAACGGAAGGAGAGGTGTATTTTTGCAATAAAATTTCTATCGTACCGCTTTCCACAATTTCACCGTGATCTATAAATGCTGCTTCATCACATAACTGCTCTATTTCCTCCATATAATGACTTGCATAAATAATACTGTGTCCATCTTGTTTGAATTGTTTGATCATTTCGAAGATGTACCGACGTGATTGTGGATCAATGCCTACTGTTGGTTCATCCATGATAATCAGATTTGGTTTATGCATGATCGCACAGCCGATATTTAACCGGCGTTTCATACCTCCTGAGAAAGTTCGCACCTTGTCTTTGCCACGTTCTGTTAGTCCGATATCGGATAAGACTTCTTCAATGCGATTATTTAATTCTTTACCGCGCAATCCATAGAGCTTTCCGAAAAGGTTTAAATTATCGCGAGCAGTCAGAGTTTCCTCCAAAGCAATTTCTTGTGGCACATAACCGATTTGCAGTTTGCGATTGGAGAAGTGAATCTTGCCGTCAAAATCTTGAATGACTGATGCAATAATTTTAATCAATGTTGACTTACCTGCTCCATTAGGACCAACAAGACCATAGCAAGTTCCCGTTGGTATGTGCAATGAAACATTTGTCAATGCCTTCATACCATCATAATACTTGTTAACACTTTTTACGTTTAGCAATAAAATCACCTTCCTTCACTGTTTTTTTCATTATGACAAAAAACAGCTTTAGCAACATTTTGAAATGCATGAGATGTTGAATATCATGATTGACATAACAAAAATAATGTATATAAATATTCAAACATCACCTGTTATAAAAGCGATGTTTGAAATTGTGATATGAATGGAACTGACATACTCATGTCGTCCTCCTAGTTCGTTGTTTGATCATACTTCACAAAAAATGCGCTTCTATCAAGGATTTCGCCTGCTTACTTTTAATTGGTCTGATGATGTGACTTTTAAGCCAGTAGACTTTCCGTTGTTAGACTTAGATAAAACTCAACTACAACAAAGAAAAAGCACCTTTTCCATTTTGGATTAGGTACTTTTTCTTTGTTGGGGAAAGGACCTTTGGACTCTTTTTTATTTCTTTTCATGGAGTCTCATTAGGTTCCTTACAATGTAGTAACAATTGGACCTTCCTTTGTAAGGATAATCGTATGTTCGTATTGAGCTACATAGCTTTCATTTGTTAGTAAAGTCCATCCATCCTCGGATTGAAAAACTTCCTCTTCAAATGTAGAGATAAAAGGCTCAAAGGCAATGACCATACCATCTTTTAAAATTTCATCATCCCAGTGAGAGTCGTAATTAAAAATATGTTCTGGTGCTTCATGAATAGAGCGCCCAATGCCATGTCCAGTAAGATTTTTTATGACAGTTAAGTCATGCTGCTTTGCTACATGGTGTACAGCTCTTCCAATTGCGCTTTTCTTTGCTCCTGGTTTTGCTTTCTCAAGTCCAGCGTCAAACGCTTCTTTAGCAACGTCACATACTTTCTGTGAAATTTGCTCTCCTTTTCCTACTACAAAGGAAATCCCGGTATCTGCAAAATACCCGTTTTTTGAACCAGAAACATCAATATTGACAATGTCTCCTTCTTCAATGGTTCGTTTCCCTGGAATGCCGTGCGCTACTTCCTCATTTATACTAATGCACGTATATCCAGGAAAATCATATTCTCCTTTTGGAGCCGATTGAGCACCTGCTTTTTCAAACATTTCTCGTGCAATTTGATCAAGTTCTTTTGTGGTCATGCCAGATTTCGTACAACGGACTAATTCATCTCGAATCACTCCGCAAATTTTTCCAATTTCTTTTAATCCATTAAAATCCTCTTCAGTCTTTGCAATCATTGTATATCCTCACTTTTAAAATAATGTTGATTAGTATTCCATTGAGTGCAATAAGTATAACATTTTAAAATTAAAATTTCCTTCACAAAATCATAACAAAATGCATGGTAACATATATTTTTATGGACAAGGTTTGGAGGGGTTCTATTGACTACTTCTTTCGTAATAATGTTACTAACAATAGTTGCGCTCTATATACTATTTTTATTAAAAACAGTTAAACACAGAAAGAAAATTACTTGTATGACAGGTATGATGATCTCCATGGCATCAGGCATGAGTATAGGATTGATAGCGGGAGTATTACTAGCAATATATTTCTCTGGAAATCTATTTATTTCAACCGTTCTCGGGATGTTAATAGGAATAGTTGCAGGCTTATTACCGGGATTATTCATTAGTATGATGGCGGTTTTAGATGGCATACTTTCTGGCGCAATGGCTGGTATGATGGGAGCAATGCTAGGAGAAATGGTGTTTGCTGACTATAGAGGCATACTAGTCAAGCTCATGTTTTTGTTGTTTGTATTTACACTTCTTATTGTGTTTTATATTCTAAATGAAGAACTGGGTATTAGTCATAAGTCTATTTTTCGCAATCATGTGGTACTGCCTATTCTGATCGTTGTGTTTTTTGTTATTTTTAATCAGCTAGGACCGTTATTTCTTGAAGATAATATCAATCAAAATCATAGTCACAATGAGCATCAAACATCTAATAATCAAATGTTAAATAACATAAATCACTAATAGGAAATAACTTTTGGGAACAATAGTAATACACCTTATTTAGCTGTCTTACCCTAAAACTCAGGGATAGGACAGTTTTTTCTTGTAAATGGTGCTCATTATAAAGCTTCATAGATATTATTACTCTAAAAAATCAAAAAACTATTGACAATTTACGTTTACGGTTGTAAACTTTAATTAATCGATTACACTTGTAAACAACAAAAGATGTGCTCACATGGAAGAAAAATCTCAAATAACCGATACTGAATGGGAAGTTATGCGTGTCGTTTGGACATTACATCAAGCCACTAACAAAGAAATTTTCATATTTAAGACTTGAAGTAATTTTAAAACGATTAAAATATCTACAGTGAAAAACTGATATGTCGTTATTAATTATATGTTTGACCTAATTCCCACTGAAATAAAAAAGCACCACAGGAGTTCAAATAGCATTTAAAAATGACTATAAATTCGATTAATATGACTAAGTAATTTCTTCAACATTATTCTTTATATTATTTTTTCCAAAATAATAGGTATATGTAGAGGTGTTGAAAAAGTAAATAAAACACATTCAATTGATTTTACTTACGTATTAGTTAGCAATTAACTCTAAAGACAAAGGAGACCAAATTTTATGAATGATAATATATTGGTTGTAGGTGGTTATGGTAAAGTAGGGAAAGTAGTATGTACAGAGCTGGGAGATGCATTTCCAGGTAAAGTTATAGCCGCAGGGAGAAGTATGGAAAGAGCAACCGAATTCACTTCAACTACAAATGGAAAGGTAAAACCATTAGCATTTGATGTTACAGATCACAATGTTAGCGAGAATATATTAAAAGAGGTTGCTACTGTTGTCATGTGTATGGATCAGAAAGATACTCAATTTGTGCAGAAGTGTTTAGAGCAGGGTGTGAACTATATTGATGTAA
This sequence comes from Paraliobacillus sp. JSM ZJ581, assembly GCF_044383835.1. Taxonomy (NCBI): domain Bacteria; kingdom Bacillati; phylum Bacillota; class Bacilli; order Caryophanales; family Bacillaceae; genus Paraliobacillus; species Paraliobacillus sp. JSM ZJ581. Next base: position 19,450 of record NZ_JBISEP010000033.1, on the reverse strand, counting down.
CGGCGTCTTATCACTTTCTATCAGAGATAGAAACATTTAATAACTTAGCTAAGGTTTCAAAAGCTACTGCAATTTTAAGTGTTGGGCTCTCACCTGGCATAACGAATCTCTTAGTACAATATAGTAAAATGCACTTTGATTCCTTAGATAAAGCAGATATTTATGTCATGCTTGGACTAGGGGAAAAGCACGGGAAAGCTGCAACTACTTGGATGATTGAAAATATTAATACAAGTTTTGAAGTAGTTGAAAGTGGTGCTTTAAAGCGAGTGAAAAGTTTTGAAGATGGAAGAATTAGTTTATTTCCAGCTCAACTTGGAAAACGGAAAGCATATCGATTTAATTTTCCAGAACAACATGTCTTACCACAAACATTAAATATAAAGAGTATAGCTTACCGTATCTGCTTTGATTCAAAGCTAGCTACTACCCTGTTAGCTGGGTTAAAGAAGACTGGTTTTTTTAATTTATTAAAGTATAAACTAGTGAAGAGTTTGTTCGTATGGATATTTGATGTATTTAAAATTGGCTCGGACGTATTTGTTGCTAAGGTTGATTCACAAGGAGAAAAGAATGGGAAAAAAACAAAGTTGGAGGTATCCGTTGTTGGACAAAATCAAACAATGCTAACTGGACAAATGGGTGCATTGATAACTAAGTACGTATATTTAAATCAAACTCCAGCTGGAATCTATCATATTGAGCAGATCGTCAATGCACAAGACGTTTTTAATCAACTAAAAAAACATGTTGATTTCTATGTTAATGGCAAGACAAATAAGCTGGATTAACAGATTATACTTGTAAACAACAGAAGAGGTGCTCACATGGAAGATAAAACTCAAATAACCGATGCTGAATGGGAAGTCATGCGTGTCGTTTGGACACTACATCAAGCGACTAGTAAAGATATTATAGATGTTTTGCGCTTCAAAAAAAACTGGAAGCAAGCAACTGCAAAAACGTTAATAGGCCGATTAGTACAAAAAGGGTTATTAAAAACAGAGAAAGAAGGGAGACGGTATATTTACAGTGCTGTTGTAGATGAAATTGAAAGTATCAAAGTGTTAGAACAGCGATTATTTAATCGTATCTGTAATAAAGAAGTTGGCAGTGCAATTGCAAACATGATTGCAGAAGCAACTTTGAGTCATAGTGATGTCGACTTGTTAGAGCAAACGTTAAATAGAAAGAAAAGTGAAGCGGTAGATGAGGTGAAATGTAATTGCGTACCAGGGCAATGTCAATGTAAAAGTCATCTTAATCATTAAATTAAAAAAGAAGGAGTGTTTTAAAAATGAAAAAAATAACACTAGAAATTAAAGGTATGAATTGTGGGCGATGTGTAAACAAAATCGAAACAGCATTAAAGGAGCAACATGGTGTAGAGGAAGCAACAATTAACTTGAAAAAAGGCACTGCTGATATAACATATAACGAAACCATACTAACATTGGATGAAATTATAGACGTAGTTAATAAAGTCGGCTATAAAGCTACATCAATTAATGAATGAAAGGATGAAAAGAATGGAGACAAAGACAGTAAAGATTGAAGGGATGACTTGTGCGTCTTGTGCACAAACGGTAGAAAAAGCAACAAATAAGTTACAAGGTGTTTCCGAATCGAGTGTTAATTTAGCAACCGAAAAACTACATGTCGACTTTGATGAAAATGAAGTTTCCATAAAAGATATTCAGGAAGCGATCGATAAGGCAGGGTATAAGGCGATTTCGGATGCAGAAACAAAAACTTTTTCTGTTTCAGGAATGACTTGTGCATCTTGTGTCCAGACGATTGAACGAGCAACTAAAAAATTAGATGGTGTGATCGAGTCAGACGTCAATTTGGCAACTGAAAAAATGACTATTAAATATGATTCTTCTGCTTTGACAGGTTCAGATATTTCTAATGCTGTAGCAAGTGTAGGATATGAAGCGCATGAAGATATCGGCTCATCGTCTGAAGATGTAGATCAAGATCGTGAAAAAAAGGAAAAGGAAATAAAAGCGTTATGGAAAAGATTCTTAATTTCTGCCATATTTGCTACCCCGTTACTATATATTGCTATGGGTCATATGGTAGGTGCGCCATTACCAAAATTTATTAATCCTGAATTTAATCCAGAAGCATTTGCGCTTAGTCAGCTAGTGTTAACCTTACCAGTAGTTTATGTAAATAGAAGCATTTATTCTATAGGTTTTAAAACATTATTCCGAGGGCATCCAAACATGGATTCACTGATTGCTTTAGGAACAAGCGCAGCTACACTTTATGGCATTTTTGCTACGATTATGATTTATTCAGGAAACCCTAGTTATGCTAATGAACTATATTTTGAGACAGCCGCTGTAATTTTAGCGTTGATCATGTTAGGTAAGTATTTAGAAACATTGACAAAAGGTAAAACATCCGAAGCAATTAAAAAACTAATGGGTCTTGCGCCAAAAACGGCAAAAGTTATTAGAAATGACCAAGAAGTAGAGATATCAATTGATGAAGTAGTTGTAGGGGATATAGTAGTTGTAAAACCTGGAGAGAAACTACCTGTTGATGGTGTCGTAGTAGAAGGAATGACAGCTGTTGATGAATCGATGTTAACAGGAGAAAGTATCCCTGTTGAAAAAAATGCTGGAGATAAGGTTATTGGTGCAAGTATTAATAAAAACGGAAGCATTCAATATCGAGCAACAAAAGTTGGTAAAGACACTGCATTATCACAGATCATTAAATTAGTAGAAGATGCTCAAGGTTCCAAAGCACCTATTGCTAAAATGGCTGATATTATTTCTGGATATTTTGTCCCGATTGTAATTGGTCTTGCGATAATTTCTGGTTTAGCTTGGTATATAGGAGGTCAAACTGGACTTTTCGCACTAACGATCTTAATTTCTGTTCTTGTTATCGCCTGTCCATGTGCTTTAGGCCTAGCTACTCCGACAGCAATTATGATTGGAACAGGAAAAGGCGCAGAAAACGGTGTGTTAATAAAAAGTGGTGTTGCGCTTGAAGCAACGCAAAAACTACAAACGATTGTATTTGATAAGACTGGAACGATCACAGAGGGTAAACCAATCGTAACAGATATTATTACAGCTAATGGCATATCAGAAGATGAGTTATTATCATTGGCAGCGTCTGCTGAAAAAGGATCTGAGCACCCATTAGGTGAAGCGATTGTAAAAGGTGCTGAGGAAAAACAATTGGAATTATTAAAGACAGCAGCTTTTAACGCTATCCCTGGTCACGGTATAGAAGTGACGATAGATGACAAACAGCTATTGTTAGGAAACAAAAAATTGATGACTGATCAAGCTATTTCTTTAGGATCACTTGGGGAAAAATCCGATCAATTAGCCAACGAAGGAAAAACACCAATGTATATTTCGATTAATGGGCAAATTGCTGGGATCATTGCCGTGGCAGATACTGTTAAAGAAAACAGCGTCAAAGCAATCGAAAAGCTACATCATATGGGAATCGAAGTAGCGATGATTACAGGGGATAATCAACGGACAGCTGAAGCGATTGCCAAACAAGTGGGCATTGACCGTGTACTAAGTGAAGTCCTGCCGGAAGATAAAGCTAGTGAAGTGAAAAAACTGCAAGAAGAAGGTAAGAAAGTAGCGATGGTAGGGGATGGAATAAACGATGCGCCAGCGCTAGCTCAAGCTGATGTTGGTATTGCAATTGGGTCTGGTACAGATGTAGCGATGGAATCAGCGGATATCGTCCTAATGAGAAGCGATTTGATGGATGTGCCAACAGCTGTACAATTAAGTAAAGCGACACTTAGAAATATTAAGCAGAATCTATTCTGGGCATTTGCGTATAATACAGCAGGTATACCAGTAGCAATGGGAATATTATTCTTATTTGGCGGTCCATTATTAAGTCCAATGTTTGCAGCAGCGGCAATGAGTTTTAGTTCTGTATCTGTATTGTTGAATGCATTGAGATTAAAACGATTTAAGCCGACTTCTCTTTAAACTATACGTAGTTGCAAAGCGTTTGACCTTGTTTTTTAATAAGGTGTTTGTGTTTTGCTTGTCCAAGTAAATTCCAATTCACCAAAGTTAATCCAACAGTGTTTAAAGCCTCTTTTCTAAATAAGAAGAGAGGCTTTTTACATTTACTAACTAGTAATTTATGAAGAAGGTGCTGTGTTGGATTTTTGCCAACGTTCATACCATTTGCGTATATCATCATTTATTGAAATTTCCATGTCTATGCAAATTGCCGATAACATCGCGTATTGCTTTTCCACTAAATTGCTTTCATTTAATTGGCTATAAAGCTTTAATAATGAAAAGTGGGCAATTTCATGATCCGATCTTATGTTCACTATACGGTGAAACCAACTAACTGCATTTTGAAGACCGTCATTGTCTTTATACCAATTAGCAATAGCTAATGCGTAATCAAGCCATAATTGTTCTAAACGAAACCGCTCTGCTTCAGCCCAAGCATAGTTATAAGCTTGTAAATAACCGTGCTTGTATATCCTCATTGTTTCTTCAACTGCCTCATAATTTATATTGTTTAAAGGCAATAGACGTGCCATTTTCTCTTCCCATGCTAAAAGATCGACTTTTGTGTTGTGTAATAGTAATTTGTAATAATCATCTTTATTCTCGATCTGTATATAATCACTATAATCTGCTAAGCATTTTCGGATATGATACACGGTTGTGTAGAGCTGTGAAAAAGCAGTTTTGTTTGTTGGCCAGAAGCGCTCAACTAATTCAGCTTTATGTATTGAATGATCCTGATGATGTAATAAATAGAGAAATAGCTCTCTAGCTTTTTTAGTACGCCAATCAAGAGATACGGTTTGCTCTTTTAATTCAAAAGTTAATTCATGACTTACGTGGATAATCAACTCGCTTGAAATAGGTTGATTTATTTTTTTTGGTAACTTTTTTTCTATTATTCGATCTAGTGTCTTTTGTAAACGTTCAACTTTAACTGGTTTCAGTATGTAATCTAATGCATTGATCTCGAATGCTTGAACAGCAAACGTATCGTATGCAGTTACAAACACAATTGAAATAGAAGGGTTAATAGACAAAATTTTGTCAGCTAACTCTAATCCATCAACACCAGGCATGTGAATATCTAGGAATACAATGTCAGTCTCTTCGATAAGGTTGTGAGATTGGCTGATATTAAAATCAGTAAAGCTTCCAACGATAGTGATTGTGTCAAATTTTTTTAGTTGGTGAGCTAAAAACTCTAATGCTAAATGCTCATCATCAATAAGTATTGTCCGCATGAAGATTTACCACCTTCCCAATGATGAAGCTAACTATCCGATAATTATAACATAATATAACAGGTAATTTAATTGTTTTGTATAGAATTTGTAGAGGTTACCTATCTATAATTTAGACGGAATATTTATGTGATTTAAGAGGGGGAAGTAAATGAAACAAGTAGAGGTTAGTTCAATATTTTGAAGGGCTCTATTTTTAATTAAATGTACTAATGGAAGCTTAATAGAGCGTTATATTTTTTAAAGGGGGTCAGGGTAGTGAAAAAAGGTTTAAGTTTGTTAATGCTAGTTACTTTAGTATTTCAAACAATAATTGGAAGCCTATTGTTACCGACACAGACGATAGCAAGCGGAAAGCAATCGAGTATATTTTCAAATGTTACGGTAATAGATGAAGAAGGTAAGGCTATTAACTTATTGGAACAAGAAAGAACGGCAGGAACGATTCAAATTGATTGGTCTATTGAAGGAATAAATGTGGTAGCGAATGATACGGAAACGCTAACCGTTCCAACAACTGTTCAAATTGAAGAAAAGAAGACGGGTTCTCTAATTGTTGAAGAAAAAGAAGTGGGAACGTATGTAGCTTCAACAGATGGGAATGTTACAGTAACATTTACACAGTCAATTGAAGCATATCAAGATGCAAAAGGAACATTTGGTTTTGACGTGATCGTTGTGGCGAATGATCAACCACAGAGGAAATCAAATGCCACGACACAAACGGAAGAAAATACTAACAATCCTATTCAAAAGAAAAATAAAATAGTTACCTCTGAAACAGAGGAAGTCCAAACAAATCAAACGGAAGAAAAAGCTAGTCAGCAGTCGCCTACAGCAAAAAGTGTTGCGATTGCAGAAAATATTGTGATAGATGTAGGGTTGAGTAAAATATTTGCAGATGGAAGTAAAGTTCCTTTAAATACAGGTGAAGAAATTATTGTAGACCAGCCTTATGATAGTTTTAAGTTGGAAATGGCCTATGATTTTGCATTACCGAATGGGCATAGTTATGGTGCTGGGTCATCCTATACCATTAATGTTCCAAATACTTTCTCTATTCCTCAAGTTTCAGAGCCACAAGTATTGAAACGAGCAGATGGCAAGGCCTTCGGTTCGTTTGTTACAGAAGGTAATGATATTCGGATTACTTTCAACGAACAAATAGAAAGTGAATCCAACATAACAGGATCAATTAAATTAGAATCAACTTTCGATCCTAATTACAATGGTCCAGCGGAACCTGGGGATATTACGTTTCCGATTGAAGGGGAACAATCGATTACGTTTCCGGTTAAATTCATCCCGAAAGGTTCATCCATTGACAAGAAAGGTGTTCCGAATAAAAAATATAATACGCAAACAATTGAGTGGACGGTAGATTTCAATAAAAATTTACAAACGATAGAAAATGCAGTGTTAAAGGATGAAATTTTACAAGGGGCTCATCAAATTATTGATGGATCTATAAAATTGTATGCACTTGAAATGAACACGGACGGTTCAGTTTTTAATGCAACTGAAATTACTGGTCATGGTTTTGGTACTAGTTTTCCACTGACACTAGGAAATATAGACTCTGCTTACCGTGTTGTCTATCAAACGGAAATTACAGATGATGTAGGAGAATCTTATAAAAATAAAGCGACACTGGACGGAGATAATACCGAACCATTAAGTACAGAAGCTTCTGTTAAGGTAAAACGTGGTAAACCATTAACAAAAGAATCAATTGATTATAATAACGTAAATCAAACGATAACTTGGGAAGTAAAATATAATTATGATGAAAAAAACATCGCTAAGACAGATGCTAAATTAACGGACGTTTTTGGGGGTAATCAAACGTTTGTTGCTAATAGTATGAAAGTACTAGAAGTAGATATTGATCCCGATACTGGAGAAGAAATTGGTACAACGGAAATAAACGCAAGTGAATATGGAATTACCCCTTCAGCCAAGGGCTTTGTACTACAATTTAATAGTGATATCAATAAAGCATATAAGATTATCTATGAAACAACTGCAGAAGAACGCGTATCGGACAATGCTACCGTAACGAATACGATAAGTGATGAATCTGGAAATAGCACTACAGGTGATCAGAATATTTATCAAGGCGTCCTTATCAAATCAAACGATGGCACTCCAAACTATGATACGAAAGAAACCAGTTGGACGGTGCTAATTAATCTTGATGAATATACTATGCAAGATGTTACCTTTACGGACACGTTACCAAAAGGGTTTACTCCTAAGAATGTGAGAGTTACGCATGATAACCAGACATGGAATGATGGGGTGGATTATACGTATACGTTTAATTCAAGCACTGGAGAAATAAAGCTAATTTTTAATCAAGATTTAACGAAGCGGGTATATATTACCTATACGACTGCAATTGACTTTGATAAGGTAGATCCAGCAGCATCAAGTTTCACGAATCATGCAATCATTGAGTGGACACCAGAAGGAGAATCAACGTCTACTAGTAAGGAAGGGCAAGCTACATTTACACCAGATCAATATACAAAAAATAATGGGTTTAAACATGGTGCTTACAACTATAAAACGAAGGAAATTACTTGGCATGTTGGAGTTAACTATAATAAAGAAACATTAAATGGTGTAGTTGCAAGTGATATTATATTAGGCAATCAAACTTTTGATATTTCAAATGTTAAAGTATTTAAAATGACACTAACTGGCGGAGAAAATGGTTATGAAAAGGGCGAAGAAGTAACAAATAATCTGGACATTCGCGCAATTACTGGAGTGAATAATGAACCAGGATTTGAAATCGATTTTGGTAATATTAACACCCCGTATGTCATTGAATACAAAACAGATCTTAACGATAAACGAATTGAAAAAGAATATAATAATGAAGCTTTAATTAAAACTGATAATAAAGATACTATTAATGTTGATGCAAAAGTAACTCCTGATTATGGTGGAGAATATACAAGTAAAAATGCATCACAGGATAAAAACAATGGTCGTATTGTTCATTGGGATGTCAGACTTAACTATACACAATCAACGGTATCCAATTTGTCTATCACTGATACACTTAGTATTAATCAAAAGTTGTTGAAAGATACGATTAAAATTTATGAAACAACTGTAACTGAATCAAGTATTGCAAAAGATCCGAATAAAGTGTTAGAAGAAGGAAAAGATTATACAATAGCTTTCAAACAGAATAGTACTGGTCAAGATGTGTTTGAAATCACTTTTACAAAGAACAAAATTACGCGACCTTACGTGCTAGAGTATGATAGTTATATTCTATATAAAGGTAATGACAAAATTTCTAATGAAATGCATTTTAGCGCAGAAGAAACAAAAAATGTTGATACGGATGATTCCTATACAAATAATATAAGCTTTGCTAACATTACAGGTAATATTGATGGTGAAGTAGGATCATTACAAGTTACAAAAGTTGACAGTTCTGATGTGAATCAAACATTACCAGGAGCAACATTTGAATTGTATGATAAAAGTGGAACAGTATTACTTGATACTGTCACTACAGACGAGAATGGTGTAGCAACATTTGATAACCTTTTATATGATACGTATGTATTGAAAGAGTCTAGTGCTCCAGACGGTTATGTTGTTGGAATTAATGATCAGAAATCTGTAACGGTAAATGCTCAAACAAGTAAACAAATAATAACCAATGCTAAAATCATTCGAGATGTAGAACTAACAAAAATAGATGCAGAGACAAAAGAACCTTTAAAAGGGGTTATCTTTGAATTACAAGATGAGCACGGTGCTGTTGTTTCTGGGTATGAAAGATTAGAAACGGATGCAAACGGAAAAATTACTATTTCTGATCTTGAACCAGGAAACTATCGTTTTGTAGAAACTGAACCATTGTTTGGCTACGAAAAGATCGATCAACCAGTATCATTCACAATAGAAAAGAATCAAACAAATATAACGAAAGTATCCGCAGAAAATAATATTATGTTAGGTTCTGTTGAACTTACCAAAGTAGATCAAGATAACAATAATGCTCCGCTTGCAGGTGCAGCGTTTTATCTTGAAAATGAAGAAGGAAACCGTGTGGAACGGAATGGAAGTGATACATTTACAACAAATGAAGAAGGAAAAATTGTTGTCAATGATCTAAGACCAGGAACATATAAATTCGTTGAATCAAAAGCACCTGAACACTACCAACTAGACAGTAAACCAATTGAAGTAGTGGTCGAAAAAGGTCAAACGGAAACTGCTACTAAAACAGCAACGAATGAATTGATTACAGGTTCTGTTCGGTTAGAAAAGTTAGGTGAAGATGGGAAATCTCTATCGGGTGTTACCTTTGAATTACAAGATCAAGAAGGAAATACTATTTTAGAGAATTTAAAAACAGATAAAGACGGAAAGCTTAAAGTAAATGACCTTAAACCAGGAAAGTATCAGTTTGTAGAGACAGCATCTATCCCAGGTTACGATTTGAATGATGCAGTGAAGACGTTTGAAATTGTTAAAAGTCAAACAGAAGCACAAATACCAGAAGTTGATTTTACGAATGAGTTGACACCTGGATCGGTTCAATTAACAAAAGTTGGCGAAGAAGGAGAAGCACTTGCAGGTGCGGTATTTAAATTAGTTAATGATGCAGGTGAAGAGCTGCAAACCGACTTAGCAACAAATGAAAACGGCGTAATAGTCGTTAACGATTTAAAGCCGGGGGAATATCAGCTTATCGAAACGAAAGCGCCATTTGGTCATGAGTTAGACCAAACACCGGTAGATTTCACTATTGTATTTAACCAACAAGAGATACTTAAAGTATCGAAAGAAAATAAACGTTTGGTAAGTGCTGTTGAATTGACAAAAATCGGAGAAGGTGGAGATACTTTAGCTGGTGTAACATTTGATTTGCTTTCTGATGATGGCACAGTGATTAAAACTGATTTAACAACAAATGATGCAGGGAAAATAGTTGTGAATAACTTAAAGCCTGGCAACTATCAATTTGTTGAAACAGCTTCCGTTCCTGGCTATCAGTTAGAGTCAACACCTACTTCATTTAAGATTGAATTAGGTCAAACGAAAAGTACTTTAGTTGAAATTACAAATGAATGGACAACTGGCTCTGCTTCTTTAACTAAGCTAGGGGAAGAAGGAGAAACTTTAGAAGGTGCAGTTTACCGCTTAACAGATGAAGCAGGAAATGAACTTGCTACTGACTTAGTAACCAATGAAGCTGGCATTCTTGTTATCGATGAACTCAAGCCTGGCAATTATCAGCTGATTGAGACGATAGCGCCGTTTGGCCATGAACTAGATGAGACACCAATACCATTTACCATTTCGTTTAATCAACAAGAAACCGTAGAGTTTGAACATCAAAATACACGTTCAACTAATGCGGTCGAGGTAATGAAAAAAGGCGAAGATGGTGTAGCGTTGGAAGGTGTAGTATTTGAATTGCAAAACCAAAAAGGCGAAGTATTACAAACGAATATGACGACCGATGCGAATGGTAGATTTTCTATTACTGAATTAAAGCCAGGCAATTACCAACTGGTAGAGTTGAAAACTGTTGATGGCTATGAATTGAACAATAAGCCAGTACCATTTGAAATAGTGTTAGGACAAACAGATCCAACATTAATTGAAATTACCAATGAATTATCGACTGGATCCGTACGTATAACGAAAGTAAATGAAAACGGAGAAGTGCTAGCTGGGGCAGTGTTTGAGTTACAAAACAGTAACGGTGACATATTGCAGCGTGACTTAACAACAAACGGTGATGGTGAAATAACAATAACCGAATTAAAACCAGGTGAATATCAACTAGTTGAAACAAAAGCACCGTCTGGTTATCAATTAGACGAGACACCTATTCCATTTACGATTGAAAAGGGTCAAAAAGAAGCTCTAGCACTTGAAGTGCAAAACAAAAAAATACCTGAATCAACTGAATTACCAAATACAGCAACAAATATTTTTAACTTCATGTTGATTGGGTTAGCATTGATGTTACTTAGCCTCGCTGTTTACTTCATTGCTAATCGTAGAACGAAAAAAGAATAATTAATTTAATATAAACAACCGTCTATATCACGTATATAGACGGTTGTTTATCATTTATTCAACTTTTTCGTAATAGAAAAAGTGACTGTTGTTCCTTTTCCTTTTTCGCTTTGAATCATTAATCCTTGATTAAAAAGTTGTTCTAACCTTTTATTTGTATTAGCAATACCAAGTCCTTTGGAAATGTCATGCTTTAATACTTTCTCTATTTGTTCTTTGTCCATGCCGATACCATTATCATTAATTTCGATAGCGTAATGTTGCCCTTTATCTATAATTGTAATAGACACTGTTCCATCATTTTTATGCTTGAGTATACCGTGGTTGATAGCATTCTCTACAAGCGGTTGGATCGTTAGTGGAGGGATCAAACCATTTAGTTCCTTTGGTATATTCCAATATACGTTAAGCTTATGAAAACGCGTTTCCATAATGTCAGCATATGATTTTGCGAGAGAAAGCTCTTCATTTATTGAGACGAGCTCGGAACTGTTAGAAAAATGAAAGCTTCTTCTAAGAAAATCAGTAAAAGATTGAATTAAGTTTATCATCCGATTTTGATCAATCTCACTGAGCGAAATAATAGCATTTAATGTATTGAATAAAAAGTGTGGTTGCATTTGTGCCTGATACCAAGCGGCTTCTGTGCGCACTTGTTTATCAACTGTATTTTTTAACATAATTAAAGCATCAATTCTAGCTTCTAGTTCTACATAGTTTACAGGTTTCGTTATATAATCATTTGCACCTATATAAAAACCGTGCTCAATCTCTTCTATCTCATGTAATGCGGTTAATAGTAAAACAGGTAATTGAGGGAGTGAATATTTTTCTCTAATCTTCTCGGTAAGCTCATAACCCGACATGGCTGGCATCATAATATCGGAGATGACTAAATCGAACGTTTCTTGTTCTAATTTCTGCAATGCTTTCTTTCCATCTGAAACAGCAACGATATTGTACTTGCTTTCCAATAAATGAGATAGAGTATGCAGATTGATTTGGTCATCATCTACAAGTAAAATTTGTCCTAAATTATTGCTAGACTGATTTTTTTCACCAGTTTCAACATGCTCATTTTCTGCAGGTAATTCCGATATATGCTCTTGACGGTTTATTGCTAATAATGAATCAGAAGATAATGGTAGCGTAAATGTTACAGATGTTCCTATACTAACTTCAGATTTAATTTCAATATCCCCGCCGTGTAGTTTAATTAATTCTCTACATAGATACAATCCTAAGCCGATACCGTTTGTAGTAAAAGTTCTATCATTGCTAGTTTCATATGGTTTAAACAACTTCTTTAGTTTTTCCTCGCTAATACCAATGCCTGTATCTTGAATAGTGATATGCGTCATCTTTCCTTTTGTTTCAGCATAGACATGAATGGAACCTTCTTCAGTATATTTGACGGCATTATCAAATAGATTAAATAGAATACGTGTCAATAGTATTTCATCTGCAAAAACATACGGAAAATTCTCCTTATAATCTACATGTATAGCAAGATTCTTTGCCTCTGCTTTAAATGTAATAAGCTCAATTGTACTAGTAGTAACACGATATAGATCAATATCTGATTGGTTTAATGTTATTTGATTTTCTTTTATTCTGGAAATATTTAGCATATCATTCAATGTATGGGTTAGGTGATTACCTGTATCAATTAGCAACACTAGGCTTTCTTTTTCTTTTTTAGTTAAGTTATTAGATTCTTTTAGCAGCACTTGGGCTATATTAATGATTGCGTGAAGTGGATTTCTGATTTCATGTGATGTGTGAGCTAAAAAAGCATCTTTCTTCTTATCTTGTCGTTGTAATTTTATTGTTTGTTCCTCATTGGTCTTCATTACATTAATTTGTTGTTTAAAAAGCCATAAAGTGATAAAAAGGATGACTAGTAAAAAATCAAATGGGTAGTAAGGTATTGTGATCAAATCTACATTAATTAAAAATCCCCAGATCGTATTAGAAGTGTAACTACAAACGAACAAAAGAATGAAAATACTTCCTTCCTTTCCGCTTATAATATAACGGAAAGATTGGATAAATAGATAAACGACAGAAATTGCATAAAAAGCAAAAATAAACAAACCTAAGTATGTGTATAGGTAAAATGGAGTTAATAGGATACCCAACGTAATTAGGCCATAACTAATAGTGAAAAAGTGAAAAGTTCGATGTATAATGTAATATATTTTTTTAATAAAAAGTAGCAAGGCCATTAATGTACTAATAAAAATAAATAAAAGAAGCTTATAAGTCCATTCTGCAGGTAGTGGCAATTGTAACAACACGTTATCATCGATTAAGTTGCTACACCCATATAAAAACAACATTATGCCATAATATATAACAGCAGTACGATATTTTCCTGTTCCCATAAGGAGAAGTATTAACGCATAAGCAGCGTGTAAGAAAATGATGATACTAACGATTAATTGTAATGTCTCCGAGTTCTGATGATGTTGAAAAATAGATTCCGCTAGTCCGAAGCTAACTGGATCGGTTAACCCTTTAAAAAAGGGAATATTAAAATTTGATACATGAATGATTAGATCAAGCTTTTGTGTGTCGTTATAAAAATCCCCTAAAAAAGGACCGCGATCGGTTGTGTTCGGTACTGGAGAGGTAGACGGTTCATTTATACTACTAACGAGTTCTCCGTTGATAAACACGTTCGCTGCTGCGATAGCATTATTCACACGAATGCCATAAATATTTGGTTCCCGATTCGGTAAATCGATTTGTAATCGATAGGTTCCGTAGCCATAAGCTATTTGTTCTTTATCTGTACTCAATTGATACTCCCAATCACTTGGGACAGTAGAATAAATGGATTCTGATGGATTAGCGTTTACATCTTCTGGTGCTAAAAAAGTGTTAGGATAATATTGCCAATCTCCGTCCAAAGAAACGATAGGATGATCTGAAAATGACCAATTGGTTAAGTCTAAAACCCCATTTTCAATTTCTGGCTGACTAGGTAGCTGATGATAATTAACCCATGTGATTCTAGCTGCAGATAGTATGGCCATTACTATTACAGTAAAGAATAAAATCATTTTTTTAGAAAGTTTTTTATTAGCCATTATTTGCTCCTTGTTGGTGTAATGTTACATATAGTATGAAGTAATTTCATGAAAGCAACAAGGCTCAAATTAATTGGTCATTTGTAAATAACAATACTCGCTAGGTTTTGTTTAATTTTGCAAGCGCATCCGTATTGCGCTCATCAGATCGAACTTTACATCACTTGAAGAATATTTTCACCTAAATAATCAACTGTTTACTTGTAGGGAAGGAATATCCCTTTTTTATTAGGTATAATCCATAATCTTGTCCCATATAGTGAAGCATAGGATTCGGTGTGGGGGGGAATGGAATGAATCAAATAACAAAAGTGGCTCTTTGGGTGAGTGGTGCAATTTTATTGGTTATCCTCATTCAATACCCGATTCAGAAAACTACCGATTCATGGGATTCTTGGTCTTTACCTTTGGCGGGTCAAGTCATTGTTTTAGATCCAGGACACGGCGGTGCTGATGGAGGAGCAGAGGGAAGTGACGATACAAAGGAAAAAGAAATAGCATTGGAAGTTACGAATAAGTTACGAGATTATTTGCAACAATCTGGTGCACTTGTTTATATGACGAGAGAAAGTGATAGAGACTTAGCGACTGAAGATACAAAAGGGTTATCTAATCGGAAAACACAAGATTTAAAACAACGTGTCGCCTTTATTAAAGAAAAAGATCCTGATTTTTTTCTTAGTATACATTTAAATGCAGTTCCTTCTTCGCGTTGGAGTGGTGCACAAACGTTTTATTATCCATCTCTAGAAGAAAGCGAACATTTATCAAAAATGATTCAATATGAGATAAAGCGTAATTTAGAGAATACTAATAGAGAATCTCTGGCAATCAACGGGGTGTATTTATTAAAGTATGCACCATGTCCGGGTGCTCTAGTAGAACTCGGCTTCTTATCTAATACACATGAGAGAGATTTATTAAAAACAGAGGAATATCAAACGAAAATGGCCGCAAGCTTGTATGAAGGTATTTTACGATATGTGACGGAGGGAAAAGGATAAGCAATTGTTGCTTTACGCGCAACGAATTAGGTGAAGATATGCTATACTACTACTAATAAATTTTGTTGATCAGAGAAGGAAGGTGTCATTTTGCTTACAAAAGAAGAGGTAGTGGAACGATTAAATGAAGTAAAGGATCCTTTTTTACATAAAACATTAGCGCAAACAGGTGGAGTAGTAGAAGTAATCGTCAAGGAAGAAAAGCAGCATATAAGTGTTAAAATAGCAATTGCAAAGTTAAATACTGCTGAACAAATGCAATTACAACAAGAAATCGTCAACATTTTAAAGCAAGCGGGTGTGCCAACAGTTGGTTTGCGATTTACTCAATTACCTGAGGAAGTATTAGAAAAATTCCAATTAAATAGTGACAACGGTAAAGCAACTTTATTAAGTGGACGTACAGACACAAAATTTTTAGCTGTAGCAAGTGGAAAAGGTGGAGTAGGGAAATCTACGGTTACTGTAAATACTGCCGTCGCATTGGCAAGGCTAGGAAAGAAAGTAGGGATCATTGACGCAGATATTTATGGATTTAGTGTTCCCGATATGATGGGTGTAACGAATCGCCCGACATTAAAAGGTAACCGGATTGTTCCAGTAGAGCGGCATGGTGTACAAATGATTTCAATGGGTTTTTTTGTAGAAGATAATTCACCTGTTGTTTGGCGAGGGCCTCGTCTTGGCAAGATGCTAAAGAGCTTTTTTACGGAAGTGGAATGGGATGACTTGGACTACTTACTATTAGATTTACCACCAGGTACGGGTGATATGGCGTTATCGGTACATAACTTGATTCCGTCATCAAAAGAGTTAATTGTAACTACTCCGCATCCTACTGCTGCTTTTGTAGCGGCTAGAGCAGGACAAATGGCGATTAATACGAATCATGACGTTATCGGTGTGATTGAAAATATGTCTTATTTTGAAAGTAAGGTTACTGGGGAACGTGAGTATGTGTTTGGGCAAGGTGGGGGAGAGAAGTTAGCAGAAGAATTAGATACTACACTTATTGCGCAGTTGCCATTAGCCCAACCCTATCAAGTAGAAAATTTTCATGCTTCGATTTACCAAGAGAACCATCCTTTGGCAAATGCTTATCAAGAAATAGCTGTTTATGTGACTGAGCATTTTTAATAGGTTGTTTAGATGATCGAAAAATATATAGTGTATATTGTATACAACTCCTGCAACGTAGATCTGTTTTAAAATGCTACGTTGCAGTTTTTTTAATGTTTTTTTAAAAATTAGGATAGGCAAATGGTATGAAGGGTAGAAGTGGATACAAAAAGTACTCTTTACAATTCGTTATACTCGTCCTTGTGTCAGTCGTGCTGTTACTTTACTAAATAAGGATCAATCCGAACAAGAAGCTATCGAATGCATATGGCACCTCTGATTTTCAGAGATCGAGCTAGGTAATCAGCTTATTAGAATCAGCAGAAAATGTGACTGTTATTGATAGTAGTGACCCAGATGAACCGAAAACAGATACAGCACTAGAGTGATATCTTGAGCAAGAATATTAGTCTTGTTTTACATAAAGGCATGCATGAGTAATTATATAACAACATATTTTTTGACCTGCAAATCACGTGCATTTTACGCTAATAATGATTTTAATATAAATGATTTAACTATAGAGAAGAACAATGATTTGGGTGATGTATATCGTTTCACTGTTCATTTATCTTATGGGGAATAAGAGAAGTCTCGGGGCTTGCTCGTGTAAATGATAATAATAAAATCAGTTATTTTGAAATTTCACAAGGCAATGGTTTATTTAAATCAATAAATAACACAGACTTCCATAAAACGAGGGCAGTGTTATTTATTGATTACGAATATATTAACTACTCTGCTCATTTGATTGCTCAGATTGTTGACTGTCTCCACCTCCTGAATCGGAGGAACCTTTTTGTTCTCCTTGCCCGGATTCAGCTTGTGATGGTTTCATTTCTTGCGCTGCTTTTAAGATAATATCGGTCATTTCAGCTTTAAAAAGTGGAGAGTTCATTGTTTCTTGAATTGTTTTTTCTAAATGCTCACGAAATTTTTGACCTTTTAAGGCTGTCACCATTTGTTGCTCCATTTCAGGATTCGCTAATAGTTCCATCATCTTATTTTGATACTCTGAATCACTCATTAACCCTTTTAGCACCTCTTTTTGCTGTTCCATTAAAGATTGCGAAAAACCTTTAACAAAATTAGGATCAGCAAACATTTTATCCCAAAAAGCTTTTCCTTCTTCAGAGGACAAAGCTTTTGTAACTGCTTCCTCTACAGTTTTTGACTCAATGACGTATGTTTTTTGCATTTCTTCATCTGCGAGCACATCTGTAATAGCTTGTTTTCCATCATCTGTTTTTAAAATATCTGTTACCATTTTTTTAGTGGTATCATACGTTTCTTGATTTCCGCTGGACTTCCCACTGTCACCATTGCATCCAGAGAGAAGAAGTGAGTAAATACATATAATGATACATAATTTTTTCATTTTGCTGTTTCCTTTCTTCTTTCTATCTTACTCTTTAATATGATAAAAAAATCTTTTTTTTATGTATGAGGAAGAAGAAATGAGAAAGGATATTGTTGAGACAGCATTATTCTGTTACTTCGTTATTTTCTGTCTGTGCTCGTGAAATTAATTCTGAAATGGTTACAAATGACAGCCCTTTTTGTTTTAAGGAAGGTAAAATGGTTTCTAAAGCTTTTGGTGTTTGTTTAACAGAATCGGAGGCGTTTAATAGAATAATATCTCCGTTGTCTGTATTTTTTAGAACGTAATCAATAATTGCATCTGTACCTGGGTTTTTCCAGTCATTAGGATTAACATTCCATTGAATAACGTCATATCCTTGGCTTTCGGCAAGTTTCATAACCTCACTATTAAGGTGTCCACTTGGTGTTCGTAACAAGGTTAGATCGGAGTAACCTAAAGAAGAAAATACATCTCTTGCTTTTGCTAAATCTTTTCTAACTTGCTCTATTTCTTGTGTGACATAACTTTTATAACGATAGCCCATCATTCCTATTTCATGTCCATTTGCTTCAATCTTTTCAACTAAGTCGGGGTGATGTTCTGCCCAGTCGCCGATTAAAAAGAAAGTAGTCGTAACATCGTGTTTTTTTAATACTTCTAATGTAGGTTCGACCATTTCTGATCCCCAACTAATATTAAATGTTAATGCAATGGAAGGATCACTAGGATTTCCTTGACTTAATGCAGCTGGATTTTCTTTAGTGGAAAAAACAGAAAAGCTACTCTCTGTTTCTACCCATATAAATAAAGCAGTACATAGTGATAATAATGATAACAGTGCAATAGATTTGGCTTTTTTTAGTTTAACTACAAAAAAATGTGTCATTAGACGATCTCCTTTTTGTGGACTTGCTATATTGTATGACATAAATCATTCAATATGATTAAAAAAGGTTTAATGTAGGATGAAAAAGAGAACTATGAAATGTAGGTTAATGTTGTCAGAAGAATATAGGTAATGAAGAAACGAGGCGTTAATATGTTAGGTATGTTAATAAATGATGTGGAAAAAAGTGAAATAGAGTATTTAATTAAGCGCGAATTGGAAGAACTGTTACTTGATATGGAAGATAGTCGTTTAGATAAATTAGTTAGAATAGCAATGCTTGATCGATACAAGGTATTATTTAAGCTTTTTCGGCGTGTAGCAAGTGAGGAAGAAATAATGAAGTATATACCTAAAAATAAGAAGCGAATGAATTAAGTAATCTTTTAAATAAATTCTTTAAAAACATATTGCAAAATACAATTTCCTATGCTATATTATGTCTTGTTGTCAAAACAAATCGCATTAAAATAAATAATGTTTTTTATTTTTTGAAATATGCTATTGACACCTTGTTAAAAGCATGATATATTATATTTCGTCGTCAAAACAGACGGCTGAAAAATTGATCTTTGAAAACTGAACAAAACAACCAATATGTTAAGAAGTAACATGCTAGTCAAGTAATGAGTGAGCGAACTC
>NZ_JBISEP010000032.1:0-26960 GCF_044383835.1 Paraliobacillus sp. JSM ZJ581 | reverse complement strand
CGTACCAAGTAAGAAGTAACCCAATCATAGCATGAGCCCAGACCTGAATGATAGGTGTGGGCTATTTGACGCTTACAAAGAAATTGATAAAAAATATGCAATTATAAGAGTTGTTATGTTTTCCACTCTTCTCGATATTTGTAAAATATACAAATTAAACATAGTTAGTCTAAGTTTAATAGGCTTTTTAATTTTTAAATAATGATTATCTTCTGATCGAAAATTATTGGGAATATAAAGAATGATAATTAATAGTAAAAAAATGATTATTGCAAGAATTAAGGATGTAACAATAAAACCATAATTACTGTACAATTCTATGTAAAATAGGGACCAGTGATTAAATTTACCAGTTTTATAATTTATATTATTTATAGATTGCACAATATCTAGATATAATATTGCCAAAATAACAATAAAACTTAGAATTGAAACAAGTGCACTTACTTTTTCTAATTTAATTAAATTTAATAGATATATGATTATGGAATTAATCAGTTGTAATAATAAATACACTGTTAAACTCGTAAAAAAAACAGTGCAAATTAGTAAAGGAATATAATGAAAGTTAGTGCGTAATACTACTGCAATAAAAACGGCAATGCTAATAAGAAAAATAATAATTAAAGACATAAGTAATTCAAAAATAATAAATGAACCATTTCTTTCGTTATGTGTAACTGGCAACTGATTTGTTATTTTTAAAAAATCCCCTTTTTTCGAGAAAATAATTCTAGTAAAAACGAATATAATCGCCGTCCAAACGATAATATTAACACCTTGCATTTTAATAACAAAATATATAAAATTAATTTGTTCGAAAACATCGGTGTCATCGAAAAATTTATATAGAAAAACTGTGGTTGTCGTAATAGTTACTACTATAGCAATAAAGATGAAAACTTTAAATATTTTCTCTTTTAATATACCCACACTTAGAATTCTTCTTAAAATAAATAAGAAATATAGCTTCTGCAAATTAAAAATATTTTTCAATTTCATTTTTCATGCCCTCATAATCTATAAGCTCTTTAAAAAGATTTGTTAAATTAGAACCTGTCTTGAGAATGTTATCAATAAGATCATCTATATATACTACACCATTATTTATGAGTAACACTCTATAGCCTATCTCTTCAACTAATTCTAAATCATGGGTACATATTATTATAGAACCACCACGTCGTTTGTATTGTTCAAATAATAGTTTGGTTGCTTCTTTTGCTTCCACATCTATACCATTCAATGTTTCATCTATAATAATAAATTTATTGTTAATCATAAATGCACTAACTAATTGAATCTTTTTCCTCATTCCATGAGAGTAACTTTCTATCAATTGATTTAATTTAGAATCTAAAGAATAATACTCTGCTAAGCGAGATAACTTTTCTTTATCCAATGGTGTATCATAAAAATCACATATCATTTCTATATATTCTTTACCTGTTAAAAAATCTGGTAAAAAATCCTCACTAGATAAATATATAATTTCTTTTTTAACTGATGGATTATTATGGGGAGTTTTGTTAATGGAAATAGACCCTTCTTGAATTTTAAGTAAATCTACTATTAACTTTATAAGCGTTGTTTTTCCACTTCCATTAGGACCAGCAATTGTTAATAGTTCTCCTTTATTTAAATTAAAACTTACGTTGTTAAGAACCGTATTTTTTTCGTTATAACAATAAAGTATATTCTGAATATTAAGCATATACTCCTCCTATAAGATTAATTAGCAATAGTAATTTGTACGAATAGATTCTGATAAAGTCCATATTGACTAGCTTTTTGTTTTTGAATTTAATCAAGTTCTTCATCTGTATAAGATTCACTACTTGCCAGTGCAATTCCAGCTAGGTGATAATGTTGATAAAATCATCATCAAAGCCATATAAGAAATAAATGGGTTAAAGTTATCGCTTTAAACAAATCTACTCATTTATTTTTCCTCCCAAGTACTTTTTGTAGTTTTGCCTTCCTTTTTACATGGACTTTAGTAAAATAGCATGGGAAAATATCTAGCAATTACCTTGGTGAAATTATAACATTATTCTGATAAGTGTTTCCCCTAAAAAATCCCTAAACATTTTCAGTATATAATTGCGGTTTTCCGCAATATTCACAGTATCTTTTCAACGGTTATTTCCATCTTTACTTATATGATATACACACAAAGTAGTAAATTGTCCAGTCATTTATTGATTTATTTTTTACTAACGGGTTCTATAGCTTATTTTACAGCTTTTCTCCAATCAACAGATATTTATTTAGCTATTATATTATTCGCAATTTCTTTCCAAGTATCCGGCTGGTATTTCAATAAATTTATGACTGAAATATTATATTCTCGTAGAATTAGTTACCGTAGAAAAAGTAAAACAAAGAATCTAAATCTATTTTTTAAATCTTAATTATCTGAGTCAATTTCATAATTGCTCTTTTTAAAAACCCAGAGAGATACAGAATTTTAAAATTGGATTTTTAAAAAACAGAAATTATGCGACTTGTCGCTGATTTAATTGTGCGTTTATACGATCTGTAGCTAGTTTTGAAGCATTATATAGAAGTGTAACCATGTCAAAATGGATTTTAGCACGCTTTCCAGTGCGATATCGAATGAAAAAACTCTTTGAGATAGGCGTTGACACGCTCTACCGCTGTTCGACGTTTGAAAATGTTTTTCCATGCTTGTGAGCCGCGAACTGGTGCAGTATATTTCCTTAGGTCTTGCGTTATTTTCACTTTATAAACCTTTTGACAAATACCTTCGTTCGCCAAAGGACAGTCACTACATTCTTTAGGGCTTGTATATTTCAATGTTTCATATTTCGGGTCGAAGCTGTCATAACGATACGAATGTTCACGAAAACAAGTTGGCGCAAAGTGTTTGTCATATCCAAGAAGTTCTCCTTCATTTCGCTTGTTGTATCCAATGACGGATTGGTGCCCCATTCGGTGTACTTGTTCATAAATGGGTTCGTAATCATAGCCAGCGTCCATCGTATGATAACGCAAGGATAAGAAGCCTAAGCGTTCTTGTACAGTTTTCAGTAATGGGATGGCAGCCTTCCCATCATTTAGATTACCTGAAGAAAAAAGAGACCCCAAAATGTATTGACTCGATGTGCCAACGATTAAATGCGCCTTATAACCAAACCAATAGACATTTTTCCCTTACGAATTCTTTTTCACGCCCCATTTAGGGTCAATAGGGACTTCGGAACGTAACTCAGCTAAGGGGACATCTAATTGTGCTTCTATTTTCTTTTCATATAAAGGAAAGTTAGCGTTCTTTTCAGCTTCTTCTTTTAGCCATTGTTCACGTTCTTCTTTTGGTTTACGCCCACGTTTTTGAGACTCGGGTTTCGGGTTCTCTACTTTTGGTGGTGCTTGATCACGCGCTTCAAAATGGGTGGCATCGGTGGCAACTGTATCATCTGTTATAAAGCCTTCTAAGGCAGCGTGAAGCACAACATTTTCTCTAATCCATCACATGCCATTAATTTGGGCGCGAGGCGAGAATATGATGCCTCGGAAGGAACAGCGTCTGACACGAGAAACCCACAATTTAATTTAAAAGCAATATCATCCTTGAGTCGTTTAATCAGCTGTTTAATCGTTGGAATTTTCTCCACGTATCTCACCACAAAGGAGATAATCATGGCTGCATAATTTAGTTCTTCGGGTGCACCAAGACGCGACTTTTTTGTTACTTTATGATAGATAGAATCCAAATTTATTGTGGATATAATCGCTTCGTATTTCTGGATAGGTTCCATGTCATATAATTCTTGGATGCCAAATAGGCTTGGTTGTCGTATAATAGTCATAAGAAGTACTCTTCCAATCTTTTTATGGTTTTATGGTTATTACCATTATACAAGATTTGGGGAGGTACTTCTTTTTTAGTCTCTTGAACTCGTTGTAGGACAAAGGCTGAGAATTATGAAATTCATTCAAAGGACTGATTAGAAATTATATCGAAAATCAATTTAGTGAAGACAAAAAGACATATTCAGGGTTGAGTTCAGTCAAATTTAGAGTGTACTTAAACATAAGAGCTTTAAGCAGGACTTCAGCCTGAAGAACGACTTTAGTCGTTGACAATCATGTCCAAATCCACCTACTTTAGCAGACGGTCGTTTAAGCGTCCTAAAAAGAAAGTTATATTTGGAAATGTTATAGTCGTTTTCATACAATTGTAGTAATTTCATAAATATCTAGTACATAAAAGAATAGGGAAGCAACAGAAAATTGAACGCGACTTATCCCACAAGAAAAAAGAGAAAGGATTAGTGACATGAAGAAGAAATGGGTGTATGTCATAATTGGTTTTTTAGTAATAGCTGCAATAATTGGAGTGGGAGGGAAGGTGTATATGGATCATAATGAAAAGAAAAGTGAGGAAAATATAAAAATATGGACGGTCCAAAAGGATATAGCATTGTATATAGTTCAAAACTATAAAGATGTTAAAAAAATTGAGTTTTATAAATTTAATGAAGTAAAAGGAGTTGGATATACTTCTTGGAATGTTTCTGCAGAGGTAAACGTGAATAACATTATTAGTTTTTCATTAAGTGATTTATCCAGTGTAAAGGATGCAACTATTAGACATAACCCTAAAACCTTTCATTTAAAGAAAAAAGATAAAGATAAAGATCCATCTAAAAATCTAGATGATGTGCAAATAATTTATTTGGAGGATGTGGAATGATATCGACAATAGATTTTAAAATATTGGCGGGTGAAGCCTATCATGTAGACGTTAAAAAAGCTGGACAACCTTGGATGAAAGACGACATCTTAGAAAACAGAAGATTTTTACATGCATATAAGGTTCTGAAGGTAGAGGACAACACTGATAACGGTATGCAAGCGATGGCAGTTGCACCAGTAAAAAACGATAGAGTTGACAAATCTGAAATTGTCACTGCATACGCTGGCATAAATCCAAAAGACTTTGACGATATAAAGACAGATATACAAACGGTTGTTTCAGGGAATAAAGACTTTTTATTTGAAAGAGAGCGAATTGGGTTTACTACGCCGTTTGTTACTGTGCCTGTTGAGAGTCAGATTACTACTGCGGAGAAGTTTGCAAAGGGCGGATATAAGAAGAATGGTCACGCAGCCTATGATATTAAGTACCATGTTATCTGGGTAACGAAATATAGTTATAAGGTGTTGAGCGGTCAGCATATAGAACCAGAGAGTTAATTCGACAAGGTATGTGAAGCGAGAGGTATAACAATTTTGCAAGGAAGTGTTATTGTCTTATTTATACAAGTGTAGTAACTTTATCAATATCTAGTACATAAAAGAATAGGGAAGCAACAGAAAATTGAACGCGGCTTATCCCACAAGAAAAAAGAGAAAGGATTAGTGACATGAAGAAGAAATGGGTGTATGTCATAATTGGTTTTTTAGTAATAGCTGCAATAATTGGAGTGGGAGGGAAGGTGTATATGGATAAAGTAGAAGAGAAAAAGGAAGCAGAAAAGATTGAAGTAGAGAGGATGTCTGTGGAAGCGTTAAAAAATACCTTTGAGGACATAAAGACTGTGAAAATTAAAAAAAGTGGATATGATGTTATGACAGGTGCACACACAATGTTTGTAGAATTAACTAATAAAAAAGATAAATCTGTTAGCTTTTCATACAGTTTTTGGAGGGAACGCGTAGAAATTGGCAGCTATACTTTAAAGGACGAACAAATTCAATCGAAAGGTATTACTAACAATGAAGTAGAAATTAAATATTCCAATGGTGAGAAGGAGGTGTATTAAAAAATGGATGACCGAATATTTAAGGAGCTAAGTTATACTGCTTACTTGTTGGATACTGGACATGATAATTATGATCCGGATTTAAAACAAGGTGCAATTAGACCAATAAATGAAAATAAATTTATAATTCTCAAAACTGAAGACAACACCGATAACGGTATGCAAGCGATGGCAGTTGCACCAGTGAAAAACGATAGAGTTGACAAATCTGAAATTGTCATTGCATACGCAGGCACAAATATGTTGAGAAAAATTGGATAGATTTAGTCGCTTGACATTCATAAAATCGAGCTATATAATACAAATTGTAAGCGTTTATATATAGTAAGCGTTTTATATTTTTAACGGTTTCTAAAACGTTTTCGTAAATGTTAATATTTACATTGTTATTAAGAAGGTGTATATCTTTTTTTGTAAGCGTTTATATAGTGAACGTTTATATTTTTGACTGTTTTCTAAAACGTTTTCGAAACGTATTTTTTGAGGAGATTTTGAAATAAGGAAGGAGGCGACACTCAATGATAAACTATTCAACGGGGTCTGGAGAGTTTGAGAACTGGATTATTTCTGAAACTGAATTCTCATCAAATAAGCTTGGGAAAAGTGAAGCGATTATGTATCTCGGTAATGGATATTTGGGACTCAGGTCCGCTACGGAAGAGCCGTATATAAATGAAACTAGGAATCTGTTTGTCAGCGGAACTTTTAATAAAGCGGAAAAAAATGAAGTAACAGAATTACCGAATTTAGCTGATGTAACAAGAATAGATATTCTTGTCGATGGTGAAAGGTTCAGTTTGGAATTAGGGGAAACAAAACAATACATACGCCAATTGAATTTGAAAACTGCAGAGCTTATTCGAACGATTTACTGGATTTCTCCACAAGGTAAAGAGTTGAGATTTCAATTCAGGCGTTTTGTTTCATTAGATAATTTACATTTAATCGGTATGAGGCTGGATATTGAAAGTTTGACACACCCAGTTGAAATCTCAATTGACTCTGGAATAAATGCACAAATGAGTAATTCAGGTTCACAGCATTTTCTTGAAGGTGAACGACGTATTTTTGATAAAAAATATATTCAGCTTGTACAAACAACAAATGAATCATCAATCGATGCGGTCATTAACACGACACATAAAATGACAATCAATGGTGTTGAAGCCAATATAGATCCGATTATGAATATGGAACGCCGCAAAGTTTGGCTGACCTATGACTTCGCATTGAAGCCAAAGGAAAACTTTAAGATGGAAAAGCTCTCAACGGTTTATACAAGCAGAGATAAAGCCTTTGATCAGCCGAACTATCACTTACAAGAGTTACGTGAGCATTCCTTACAGGATTTAAAAGCAAATGCAATGCAAGGCTATGATGTTTTGTTTCAATTTCATCAGGACGCATGGCAACAACAAGTTTGGAGCAAGTATAATATAGACATCAAAAGTGAAAACATATTCGACGAATTAGCTTTGAAATTCTCACTTTACCACTTAACAGTAATGACACCAGCACATGATGATCGAATGGGGATTGCTGCGAAAGCATTGAGTGGAGAAGGTTATAAAGGGCATTCATTCTGGGATACAGAGTTATTTATTCTCCCATTTTTCACTTATTCAAACCCAAATGTTGCTAGATCATTATTAACTTACCGTTACCACGGTTTAGCTGGAGCTAGAAAAAAAGCGATAGACAACGGATTTAAAGGAGCGATGTATCCTTGGGAGGTTGCTTGGCCTACAGATGGTGAAGTGACACCGCTCTATGGAGATGTAGATGTTGTAACTGGAGAGCAGACAAAAATTTGGTCAGGTTTTATTGAGCAACATATTACCGCAGATATTGCTTTTGCTGTTTATCAATATTTCAAAATCACAGGTGATCAAGCATTTATGGACGAATGCGGTTATGAAATGATTTTTGATACAGCAATGTTTTGGGCCAGTCGCCTTGAATGGAGCGATAACGAACAAGCCTATCATATTAATGATGTTATTGGTCCTGATGAATATAAAGAGCATGTAAATAATAATGCTTTTACAAATTATATGGCATATTTTAATATGCAATTGGCTTTACGCTGTTACGATAAGCTAGCTAAGGAGAATCAGAAATTACTAGACAAACTAGAAGAAAAGCTTGATATAGCCATTGGGACAATAAAGGAAAGGGTAGAAAAAATCTATTTGCCACAGCCACGCGAAGAGGATCTTGTAATCCCACAAGATGATACGTATTTAGATCTTAAGGAAATTGATTTAACGAAATATAAAGAGCAGGAAATGGTTCGAAGCATTTACCGGGATTATAATCCAGAACAAATTAATGCGATTCAAGTGACAAAACAAGCGGATACCTTAATATTGTTCTATTTGTTTGAACAGACATTCTTACAAAATGATTCACGATTTAATAAAGAAGTCATGCAGGCAAATTTTAATTACTATGAACCAAGAACATTGCATGATTCTAGTTTAAGTCTAGCAACACATGCGGTATTAGCAAATGATCTTGGAGATAAAGACTTAGCCTATTCATTATTTGTGAAAGCAGCAGAAATTGATCTTGGACCAG
Source organism: Paraliobacillus sp. JSM ZJ581 (assembly GCF_044383835.1). Lineage (NCBI taxonomy): Bacteria > Bacillati > Bacillota > Bacilli > Caryophanales > Bacillaceae > Paraliobacillus > Paraliobacillus sp. JSM ZJ581. The sequence goes on along the minus strand of NZ_JBISEP010000032.1, from coordinate 18,588 downwards.
ATATGAACTCATCGAATGATGGCATCCATGCTGCAGCAATTGGCGGTGTGTGGCAAGCGGCGATTTTTGGGTTCGCAGGAGTTCGTCTTGTCAATGGTAAGTTACGGATTAACCCGCGTATTCCAAAACACTGGGATTCTATGAGATTCACTATTTATTGGCAAGACCAGCCTGTAACATTGTTGATTACGAAAAACTTGCTAACCGTAACACCAGACTATAACAGGAAAATAGAATTTGAAGTGTATGGTAAAACCTATCAATGTGTAGATTCGCTTAAGATAGCACTATCTTAACTTTCGATAGTTATAAAATGGTTATACATTTTATTTACTATAAAATAAAAATTGGAGGTATTAAAATGAAAACAAGCAAAAAAATGCTAACAGGTTTTCTCGTGATTGGATTGTTACTCATATTAGCTGCGTGTGGTGGAGGCGATAGTGACAAAGGAAAAACAGAAAGTTCTGGAGAAGAAGGAACAGCAGATAAAATTACTATTTTCCAAAGTAAAGTAGAAATTTCTGATCAACTGACAGATCTGGCAAAAAAGTACACGGAAGAAACAGGTGTTGAAGTCGAAGTTGTAGGAACAACGGGCGATGATTACTTCCAACAATTACAAATTCAATTAAATACAGATCAAGGTCCATCAATATTCAGTGTTCAACATGTAAAAGAAGCAGAAAAATTAAAATCTTACCTTTATGATATGAGTAATGAAGCATATGTTAAAAACATTGCACCAAATATGGAATTGAAACATGATGATAAAGTTGTTGGTGTGCCATATGGAGTAGAAGGTTTTGGCATGGTTTACAACAAAGATTTAGTAAGTCCAGAAGATGTAGCAGATTTAGATTCATTTGTTAGCACGTTAGAGAAGCTTAATGATGAAGGAATTAATGGATTCGGACTTGCGCAAGATGCATATTTCTTAATTGGTCACATCAGTAACTACCCATTCGCTGTCTTAGAAGATCATTATGCATTTATTGATCAATTATCAGCTGGGGAGGTAACGCTGGCTGAAACTCCAGAATTCCAAGAGTTTGGCAAGTTCTTTGATGCAATTAAAGCAAATTCAACGAATCCTTTAGATGTAACATATGATGAAGAAATCGGTGACTTTGCAACTGGTAAAACAGCTATGATCCACCAAGGTAACTGGGCGTATGGCATGCTTTCAGAGTATGATTTAGACTTCGAAGTAGGTATGCTCCCATTACCGGTAAAAGGAAATGATAAATTGGCAGTTGGTGTTGGTAACAACTGGGCAATTAATGGAACAAAAGATGAAGCAGAAATCCAAGCAGCAAGTGATTTCATTAATTGGTTAGTCTCAAGTGAAGTAGGACAGCGCTATATTGTCGAAGAATTTGGTTTTGTACCAGCAATGACAAATATCGAAGCAAATAATTTAGATCCATTATCAGAAGTAGTTTTTGAAGCTTCAAACAGTGGGGAAACAATCCCGTGGGCACAAAACTACTACCCAGCAAACGTTATACCAAATGATATGACACCTGCTGCACAAGAGTTTTTCTTAAATGAAGAAGCGACAGGACAAGAATTTATTGAAAGTCTAGATGAAGCTTGGCAAAATGCAGTAAAATAGTGCGTTTTATTTATATGGACACGTCATCAATAACTGGTGGCGCGTCCATTATTCACAGTTTTAACTACCAGTAGGTATATAATAAAGAGGATTGTTGAATAGCCTCTACCAGAAAGAAGGGTTTAACGTGGCTAAAAGAAAGAATTGGGGTTGGTATGCATTATTTGTAGCGCCTCTTCTACTAATCTTTGTTACCGTTGTAATAATCCCGTTTATCATTGGTGTTTTTTATTCCTTCTTTGAATGGGATGGAATCAGAGCAAATCCAATGGAGTTTGTTGGATTGGAGAATTATGCTCAATTATTTAGTGACTCTAGGTTTATTGATTCAGCATGGATAACGATTAAGTTTACTTTCTTAGCAGTAATTGCTGTAAATGTTGTTGGACTTACATTTGCATTACTGGTAACTTCAAAATTGCGAACTGCTAACATCGCTCGTACTTTTGTATTCATGCCATACTTAATTGGCGGCTTACTATTAGGTTATATATGGAAATTTGTCTTCTCTGATGTTTTTGTATTAATTGGTGAGTGGACTGGGTTAGATACAATCTTTTTCAACTGGCTGATGCACCCGGACTACGCTTTATACGCACTTGTTTTTGTATTCACGTGGCAGATGGCAGGGTATATTATGATTATTTATATCGCTGGGATTCAAAGTATTCCTGGTGAAGTAATTGAAGCTTCAAAAATTGATGGAGCAAGTTTATGGCAGCGTAATCGGAAAATTGTTTTTCCATTATTAATGCCATCGTTTACGATAAGCTTATTTCTTACATTATCCTTGGCATTTAAGATTTATGACACAAACTTATCCTTAACTGGTGGTGGGCCAGCAAATGCTACAGAATTGTTTGCGATGAATATTTATAATGAAATCTTTGGTTATGCTAACTATGGATATGGTCAGGCAAAAGCAGTTATCTTCTTCTTAATTATTGCGGTTATTGCGTTGACACAGGTGTACATCACGAAGAAACGGGAGGTAGAAATGTAATGAAAAGAGTAGGTAAAATTATACAAGAAGTATTACTCTTCGCCGTTGCGCTCCTTTTCTTATCTCCTATTTATATTATTATTGTCAATTCATTTAAGGATCGACAAAGTCTGTATGAAAATGTGCTTTCATTTCCTGAATCATTTAGCATAGCGTATTATGCTGAAGCAATGGAAAAAATGAATTTTATGAGCGCACTTGGCAATTCGTTTTACGTTACAGTTATTTCAGCGATCATTATCGTAATCTTATCATCGATGACAGCATGGATGCTGGCCAGAAATGATCATGCATTGAGCCGTATTATATTTATGGCATTTATTGCAACGATGCTTATTCCGTTTCAAACTATTATGATGCCTTTAATTCAACTAATGAATAATATTATGAGTACAACCGGACTCCCAATGTTGAACAGTCATGAAGGATTAATCTTTATGCACGTAGGATTTAACTCAGCAATTTCAGTATTTCTATATCATGGTTTTGTTAAATCTATTCCAATTTCACTGGAGGAAGCTGCCACAATTGATGGTGCATCAAAGTTTGGAATCTTTTGGAGAGTTATTTTCCCTATATTAAAGCCAATTACCGTTACGGTATTAATTATTAATGTGATTGGCATTTGGAACGACTATCTCTTACCTTCTTTAGTCTTAAGAGACACGGCACTCAGAACGATTCCATTATCAACATTCTATTTCTTTGGAGAATTTACAATCCAATGGAACTTAGCAATGGCTGGTTTGATGCTGACGATTATTCCAATCGTAATTTTTTATGCATCAGCCCAGAGACATATCATTGAAGGAATTGGAGAAGGTGCAGTAAAATAGTATTATTATCTTGTATTAGGAATTAGCATGTGGGGGGATAAAAAGTGGGATTACCATCTGGTTTTATGGAAGGTTTACACAAATTAGCGAATTGGTTTATGCGCATCACTGTAATTAATATACTGTGGTTTATGATTAATTTGCCGATCGTCATTATTGTAATGAGTGCATTACAGCATGAACGATTTATTGGAAGTGTCCTTTATTCATTACCAACACTCTTATTTTTCCCACTACTATTATTTCCAAGTACAATCGCGATGTATGCAACTGTACGTGATTGGATTATGCATAGAGAACAGTCATCTATTATCAAAGCGTATTTTACTTATTTCAAAAATAATTATAAGCTAAGCTTATTATCAGGTATCGTTTGGGCGATCATTTGGTTCATTTGGTTGTTTAATATTTTGTATTTCTATGAACAGAGCGAATTGCTAATGATGCTTTTCACAATTGTGGGAGTCTCGTTATTTGTGATAAATATAGTATTTTTTTCTGTATTTACCCACTATCATATGAAATTATCGGGGTATCTTAAAAATGCCTTCTTTGTGACAATCGGCAGTCCAATTTTAAGCTTTTCCATAATAGTCATTCATTTTCTGTTGATTATGACTACACAAGAAATCTGGTTCCTGTTTCCTTTCTTCTTTGGAACTATAAGTGCATTTCTATCATTTTATGTGTTTTACTGTTTTGCGTTAAAGGTGCAAAGGAAAACTACAGAGAACAAAAGTTAAATAGAATAATTGATTTCAGGGAGGAGGAGAGACATTGGCTACAATTAAAGATGTTGCAAAAAAAGCAGGAGTATCGGTTAGCGTTGTTTCAAAGGCATTTAATAATTATACAGATGTAAATGAAAAAACACGTTTACGAATATTTGATATTGCTAAGGAATTAAATTATTCGCCGAATATTGTAGCAAAAAGCTTATCTTCAAAAAAACAGCGAACGATGGGATTAATATCGTCCTGTGTTCTTAATAATAATGAAAAAGATACGAATTCCTTAGATGTTTTCAAGGGTGTGTATACTGCATCCGAAGAGAATCAATATGAATTATCGATTTTTTTAATTGATTCACAGAAACAAAAACAGAAAAGCTATGCACAGTTTTGTCGAGAAAGAAATATTGGTGGTGCGATTTTACAGGGGATTCGTATAGATGATCCATATTTCAAGGAATTAATGGATACAAATATTCCGGTTGTTTACGTTGATATTGTACCTGATAAAGAAAATCAGTTTATCGGAAGTGTTTCAATAGATAATGAGAAAGCGAGTAATGGCATAGCTCATTATTTATTAAAGAAAAATCATCGTGACATTGTAGTGATGGCTGGCACAAAGGAAACCTATGTTAATGAAGAGAGAATGAAAGGGGTAGAGAAGGCTTACGCTACCTATGGATTAGAGCTAGAGGATGAAGCAGTACATTACGCAGATTTCTCTGAAGAGAAAGCATATGAACAAGCTAAGAAAGTATTACAGCAAAAGCGACCAACCGCCTTTTTATGCTTTAGTGATTTAATGGCCTTCGGTGTGATACAAGCAGTAAACGAAGCCGGTTTAACTATTCCAGGTGATATCTCAATTACAGGTTTTGATGATTTAGTATTTAGTAATTATTCGTCTCCGAAGCTCACAACTGTATATCAGGATTTTGAAGAAATCGGCAGAGAATCTGCAATTTTATTGCAAAAATTAATGGAAAACAAGGTAGAGAACAGACATGTATTTGTAGAACATAAACTAATAGAACGGGATAGTGTGAGGGAACTTAATCCTGCTTCAGAAAAAGGCATGAAATAAAGAATTAGAGGATGGGTTGCAATGATGGAAAGTTATCCAAAAGCATTTATATTTGATTTAGATGGTGTAATTACAGATACTTCTGAATACCATTATTTAGCATGGAAAAAACTAGCAGCGGAAATTGGAATTCAAATTGATCGTGATTTTAATGAACAGCTAAAAGGTATTGGCAGAATGGAATCATTAAAACGAATTCTCGCACTTGATATATCAAAGGAGCAGCGAACAACGGAAGAAATCGAAGAATTAGCCACGAGAAAGAATACGCACTATCAGGAATTGATCCAATCAATTAATGGATCTAATATTCTTCCTGGGATTGAAGATTTATTAATAAAAGTCAGAGAAAATAACATAAAAATAGCGTTGGGTTCTGCTAGCAGAAATGCCACCTTTGTACTTGAGCAACTCGGACTGATACAGTATTTTGATTATATTGTGAATGCATCGAAAGTGTCGAAAGGGAAACCAGATCCTGAAACATTTACAACGGCAGCTGATTATTTTAAATTACCTTACGAAGCCTGTGTTGGGATTGAAGATGCTACATCAGGTGTCGATGCGCTGAATAAGGCTAACATGTTTTCAGTTGGCATAGGCGATAAGACATACTTAGCGAAAGCAGATTACATTGTAAGTAATACCTCTCACCTTGATTTTACAGAAATTGTGAAGCGGTATAAGCAGTGGAAAGTGGAATAAGGAGGCTATACTATGTCGTGGAAATTAACGAAATCAGAGCTTGATAATGAAAATTTACTAGTTAATGAAAGTCTTTTTTCTTTGGGGAATGGTTATCTCGGAGTTAGAGGGAACTTTGAAGAAGGCTATAACGATGAATTCAAATCAATTCGTGGTACATATATTAATGCTTTTCATGATGAAACTGAGATCACCTATGGAGAAAAATTATATGCATTTCCTGAGAAGCAGCAGAAGATAGTGAATATTATTGATGGACAAACAATTAAAATATATATTGACGAAGAAGTATTCAGCTTATTTTCTGGTGAAGTGCTTGCTTTTGAACGAAATTTGCATCTTGATAAAGGCTTTGCTGAACGTATCATCCACTGGAAGTCACCAAAAGGTAAAGAAGTGAAGCTTCATTTTAAGCGAATGGTGTCTTTTGTTACAAGGGAATTATTTGTGGTTGATTTGAAAGTAGAGCCAATTAGTCCGATTGATGAAATTAAAATAATTTCAATTATCAATGGTGATGTGGAAAACTTCGTTGATCCGAATGATCCACGTGTTGCTTCAGGACATGCGAAACGGCTGGAAGTAATGGATGTTCAGTGTAAGGATCATTTAAGCATTATTAAAAATAAAACAATGAATACAAAGCTTGAGGTTGCATGTGTTTCAACTTCAACTATAGAAGCCGCGGCATATTCATATGAAAGGAACCAATCTGACAGCTGTATTGAAGAAACGTATAGTGTGAATGGTGCTGTTCATTTCACGAAATTTAATGTATACACTGATACATTTCGCCATGGTAATGCAATAATTGAAGAAGCAATTGCTATTCAGAAGGAGCTTGAAGGTAAGAGATTTTTAGATCTTTTACAATCACAGGAAATCTATTTGGAAAACTTCTGGAAAAAATCAGATGTAAAAATAAATGGTGATAGAGCTTTGCAAAAAGGTCTTCGTTTTAATACGTATCAGCTGCTGCAATCTGTTGGTAAAGATCCACATAGTAATATTTCTGCTAAAGGACTCTCGGGCGAAGGCTATGAAGGTCATTATTTTTGGGACACGGAAATTTATATTTTTCCCGTATTTCTAATGACAAATCCAGAAATTGCAAAAAACCTTTTGTTACATCGTTATTCACTTTTAGATAGTGCCCGCGAAAGAGCAAGTGAGATGGGACATAAAAAAGGAGCACTATACCCATGGCGCACAATCACAGGACCTGAAAGTTCAGCATTTTTCCCTGCAGGAACAGCGCAATATCATATTAGTGCAGATATTGCATATAGCTACATCCAATATTATTTAGTAACGAAGGATGAAGCATTTTTAAAAGATTATATGGCAGAGGTTTTATTCGAAACAGCAAGACTTTGGGCAGATACAGGCCACATGCTGAATGATAGTTTCCGCATTGATGATGTAACCGGTCCTGACGAGTATACTTGTGTTGTTAATAATAATTACTATACAAATGTGATGGCGAAGCATAATTTACTTTGGGCTGTAAAAGTGTATGAATTCTTGAAAGAAAAGAATGCAGGAGCTTTAAATGAGTTAGTTAACCGTCTGAATGTAACTGAAGAAGAAGTAGTTGAGTGGCAGCTAGCTGGGGAAAAAATGTATCTTCCATACGACGAGAACTTAAAAATAAACGCTCAAGATGATACATTCCTGAACAAACAACGTTGGGATTTAGAAAATACGCCGGAAGATAAATTCCCGCTATTATTAAACTATCATCCATTAACTTTGTATCGTTACCAAGTATTGAAACAGGCAGACACAGTCCTAGCTCATTTCCTTTTAGAGGATGAACAGGATGTTGCAACAATGAAAAATTCCTATGATTATTATGAAGAAATCACAACACATGATTCGTCACTTTCTCACTGTGGGTATAGTATCATGGCTTCTAAGCTTGGCTATAAAGATAAAGCTTATGATTATTTTATTGAAACTGCACGTCTTGATTTAGATAACACACATGGAAATACGAAAGATGGACTTCATATGGCAAACATGGGTGGTACATGGCTTGCAATTGTATATGGATTTGCGGGAGTACGTGTGAAAGAAAGCGGCTTATCATTAGCGCCATCATTGCCTGAACAATGGAATGCACTAGAGTTTACGATCCAATTCCAAGGAAGATTAATACAAGTGCATATGGAAAAGAATACAGTGCGTTATTTGGTAGTTGAAGGTGATGGAGTAGAGATTAGCCATTTTGGTGAAAGCGTTTGGTTGGAGAGTGAAGTAGAAGTTACGTTTGAGAAATAATGGAATAGAGAAGGATGCTACTATCTCGGTGGTGAAAAGCCCACTGTGGGGAGTATACATCAACTAACCACTAGAGGAGGAGCAAGGTAGTTATCGTGAGGTAGAGAATGAAGGAAGCATGTATCAAGACCTTGGCTCGACGAACAGAAATCTGAGACCAATGCTTTATAGGTGGATAAGGTTCCCAAAACAATTCTAAAATCCAAAAGGTGTGCTTAACTTTATGGAGTGAATTAGTCATTTAAAAGAGTAGAGATAGTTGGCTTACTCTGGAGTATCACGGACAACTTGTAAAGAAACTAGTAGGGTTAGGAGAGTAGTGCAAATTTAAAGTATAACGTATGGGATGTACTGAACCCTTAAAGTTAGACTAAGTTTTAAGCAGCTAATTGGCTGGTTTGTTTCCTGTATTTCACAGGACTCATTCCAGTCAATTTTGTTTTTATTCTGGTTGTACAATTATGATCGAATAACTAAATAATTAAACGAACCTGTCATCTCTCTATGCTCAGCTTGAGTTTAGCAGTTTAAATGATTTTAAGATATAATTTTCTGTTCAGACGGGGTAACTGTCCAATTATATTAAGACATAGCTTTTTTTCTTTATATTTATTATATTAAGTGTTCTTGTCATTTTCTGGTTTCATGATGTTTTATAATGTTTTCCATATAGGTTGATCGGAACATTGACTTTGGCAATAAAGTAGAATAAAGCGACACCATTTTCTAATGATAAAATCGTCCAAGCTAATTCCTCAGCTGATAAATATGAGTGTGGTCTATCCTCTACACTCATATTGTCAATTACTGTTGATATATGTTCTACAGATTCTAGGGTCATAGCTGCCCACTTTTTCCTCACAGATTCATTTCTCAGTGTGTACAAGAGAAACTCCATGTTTAGTATACTCCAAACTTAATTATTTTGTTTGTCTAATCAAAATAATGCCCCATTTTTTTGATAAAATGGTCAATTGACTTCTCTTCATTAATTATTTGCTGAATAGTATTGAAGTGTCAATGGATCTGTTGTTTCAATAAAGCCAAGAATAACTCTTCTTTTGATCTAAAATGTCTATAGACAGCTCCCTTAGTAAATCCGGAAAACTCGGCAATTTTGTCCAAAGAAGTACCATGAAAGCCTAGCTTGGCAAAAGTTTGGACAGATGAATCTAAAAGAATTTTTCACGTTTCTTGCTTTCGTTCCTCATTAGTTAAACGTTTTCTTATCATTTTTTTCTTTCCTTCTCTTGACAATTCTAACATATTACACTAACATACCTTATAGAATGTAAATACCAACAAGTCATATAAATTCTAATTGGTATCCAATGTCGGTTTAATATCTTAAAGTGAGTACTTAATAAAGGAGGAAGACTTTGTGTTATTAGTTAAAAATATAATCAAAGAGTTTAGTAATGGTGTTAGGGCTAATGATAATGTTAATTTAACAGTCAATCCAGGTGAGATAGTTGGTTTATTAGGACCAAATGGGGCAGGAAAAACTACCCTAGTTTCCCAAATTATCGGTTCTGTTAAGCCGACTTCGGGAACAATCACGATTGGAGATGTGGATGTCATAGATAAGCCTAAAAAGGCTCGTGAGTTGTGTTCTTTGCAACCACAATCGCAAGTATCTATTGAGGGCTTAACACCTAGACAGGCAATTGAGTTGGCAGGAAGAATACGAAAAGGAGACCGAAAAAAAGTTGCCTTACGTACAAATAACTTACTAAGAGAATTAAATTTGGAAAAATGGGCGGATAAGATGGCAAAGGATTTGTCGGGAGGAATCAAACGATTGGTTATTTTTTGTATGACTGCTGTGGTTCCAGGGCGCCTGGTTATTTTTGATGAACCAACGAATGATGTAGATCCTGTTCGACGTCGTTTATTGTGGAATCAAATTCGTAAGCTTGCAGAGGAGGGTGCTGCTCTCCTTATTGTTACCCATAATGTATTAGAAGCCGAACAATCTTTGGATCGCTTAGCTATTATTCATGAGGGTAAGGTAGTTGTATCAGGTAAAAGTTCAGAATTAAAAAAAGATTTGGCAGGGAACTTTCGATTACAGTTGGTTATACAACCTACTGATCCTCTCCCTGACTTCCCAGATTATATTACTGTTACAACTCGCAGAGGGTCTAGACTACTTACTTCTGTTCCAGAGAGATTTGTTTCAGATGCAGTGCAATGGGCAGAATACCTGCGTCATTCAGAAATGATTGAAGAATATACATTAAGCCCGATGACGCTTGAAGATGCCTACTTCAAATGGATAAGTCCTCAAGTAATAGAGAAAAAGGAGGAATTAAAACATGACGCTGTTTAGCAATTCCTTTTTTCTGCTGTTACGGTGGAAGCTTTTAAGTATGAGATTACTTATCCCTTTATTCGTCATCGTTCAGTCTTTGTTATCTATTGGTATTGTGTTCGGCTTTTCGTTTTTAATGCCAGAACTAGATAAGAATACATCTATTTATTTGACTACTGGAGCACCTACTGTCATTCTTCTTTCTATTGGATTAGTAGTATTACCACAAGGTGTGGCTGAATTGAAAACGAAGGGGACATTTGAGTACATGCTTACTTGGCCGCTCCCACGTTTAGCGTATCTTTTTGTGGATGCTATAGTTTGGTTGCTTATTACGATTCCTGGTATTATGTTAGCTTTATTCATTGCTTCTTTTCGTTTTGATCTCTCCATTTCATTAAGTTGGCTATCTATTACTATTCTATTGTTTGTTGGATTGACTGCGATAGGAATTGGTTATGCGCTGTCTGTATTATTGCCACCAGCTATTTCTCAGTTGTTATCACAAGTATTAATCATTGGTATTTTGCTATTTTCACCAATTAATTTTCCGGTTGAACGTTTGCCGCAGTGGCTAGAAACGTTGCATTCATTTCTTCCAATAGAATATATGGCAAATGCAGTAAGGGGCGCACTTTCACCGGAAACCTTTGTAAAAAACGATGGGACATGGATGGTTTTGACCGCTTGGTGTCTTGTTGGTTTTTTATGTAGTTACTTGTCCATTTCTCGTAGAAAATAAATAGATGTGTTAGAAAGGTTTTGTTTTAACAGATAAATCAAAAAATATAAACTTTCCTTACTACCTAAGTCCAACTATGATATTCAACCTAGAAGCTTGGTAAGTGCTAAATTTTCAAAAAACTAAGAATTAGGTGATTAATATGGATTATGCGTTACAAATAAGTAATTTGTCTAAATCCTATAACGGGATAGAGGTTGTTTCAAATGTAAACATGAAGGTGAAACGCGAGGAAATATATGGCATGATAGGCCCTAATGGTTCTGGGAAAACAACAATTATGAAAATGATTATGAACTTACTAAAGCCAACCGGAGGAGAAATTGAAGTTTTAGGAGAAAAAATAACAAGCTCCTCTCATACTTATTTAAAGAAAATTGGTAGCATGATTGAATATCCAATTTTATATGAAGATCTTACGTCAATAGAAAATTTAGAACTTCATTGTAAGTATATGGATATACAAGATAATCATGCAGTTGATGAGGCACTAGAGCTTGTTAGTCTAAAAACAGGAGATAAAGCAGTGAAGCATTTTTCCATGGGAATGAAACAACGCCTTGGAATTGCACGAGCTATCATTACGAAGCCAGAGCTTCTTATTTTAGATGAGCCAATTAATGGTCTGGATCCGTCAGGGATAAAAGAAATGAGAAGCCTTTTAAAAAGAATGACTAAGGAATATAAATGTACTATTTTGATTTCTAGCCATATATTAAATGAAATTGAAAATATTGCTGATACCATTGGTATTTTAAAAGATGGAATACTAATAGAAGAGGTTGGAATGGATACTATTCATAATAAAAACGTTGAATATATAGAGTTAGTTACGAATGATGCCAAAAAAGCAGCCTACATACTAGAGAATGAGCTACAGCTTTCCAATGTAAAACAAATGGACCAATTCACTGTTTTAATCTATAATTCTCATTCGCACCAGAAAGAAATCGTAGCAAAACTTATTTCTCATCATCTAGAGATTGAAGCGATAAATAAAAGACATAATTCTTTAGAAAATCATTTTTTAACTACAACAAGTAGGGAGGAAATAAGGTGATTAATTTAATAAAGTTGGAGCAGAGTAAGTTTGATTTCAATGTATATTATAAATGGATCATAATTGTAAATGTTATTCTAACTTTCTTTGTATTTCTAATTCCATTTGTTGAGAGAAGTGACAATGGCGTAGTAGCATTTTCCACATACCTTGAAGCGTTTAATACAGTGAATATTTTAGTGGGCGCAGCTTTTACTATCTTTGCCTCAGTATTAATATCCAAGCTTATCATTGAGGAATATAAAAATAAAACAATCTTAATTTTATTCTCATATCCGATTAAAAGAAAGAAAATACTTACAGCCAAAATAATAGTCGTGATTAGCTGGACATTTATTACGTTGATTATCTCAAGTTTGTTTGTATCGTTTGCTTTTCTTATAATGGACAGTTTTTTGAAGTTTGTACCCGAGCAATTAAGCATGTCGAATATCATTCAACAAGTTGTTAAGATGATCACGAATTCTTTAGCGATATCTGGAATAAGCTTAATTCCCTTGTATTTCGGTATGTTAAAAAAATCTGTACCCGCTACTATTCTATCTTCTATATTGATCGTTGCATTTTTGGGATTCAACACAGAAAGCTTTTCATTGGCATCGATTATCATTGTCCCGGTTATTTTAGCTATTATCGGTATAATGATAGCCTATATGGCCATACGGAAGGTAGAGACGGAGGATTTAACTTAATTTACAATAAAATAAAGTTTGTAAGAAAGTATGAAACATGTAGCTAAAATGACATGAATGGTTGTTTTAATTACATGTTTTTAATTTTGTCGATAAATGTAGTTTTGTGTGGAATTTATTAGTAATATTGACAAAATTTTAAATGCAATATACTATTAGGTAGGTACATACTAAAAGAATTTTACTTTTTAACTCATCTCAGCGGTTCATCATCATAAATTTATGATCACCTCTTAATACTTTACTTTCATTCTCAAAATAGTAATAGCAAAATTAATTTATAGAAAAAAAGTTTTGATGAAATGAAAAGAAGAATTAGGGAAGATCAATCTATACCTTTTAATCTAACTAAAGGATATTTAATTCGAGTTACATTAATTTATATTGGGGAACAACCAGCATTATTTATCGATTAATATCCACCACATTATATTTAATGGATTGAACTGACCGAACTTTATAAAACTAACCTTCTAAAAATTGTGAAACACATTACTTAAGCTAGGTTTAATAAGTTGTGGGTTGTACTATACCTTTACTAGTTCATTTATCTATTTTAGGGACAAAAACTTCACATTTGGTATTACTTTTGGAATCCTATTGCTAGTTATTGTGTTTATTTACTGGCATCCATTAAAATATTGTTTAGTTTTTGGGAATAAGCAACTTGAAAAGCAGGTCTCGGTAACATATAAATTTATTGTTTTTTGAAAAGTAAGTGAAAAGATTGAACAGGACTTAAATTGAGGGTTCAATATGTTATATCATTTTGAAAATGTCCCTAAATGACATGTTATGTTCATGTTGGATAAGACAGAGTTTAGTAGAGCAATTTAAAGCAGGTAGCTTTCTTTGGCTTTAAATTTCGTTCAAATATAAAATAAGTTCATTTGAATTAGTAAACTAGTATTGAAAGAAGGTTGAAATGCTTTGAGTGCGTTATCAATAACAGCTGTTCGAATTCATGCTGAGATTAGATGGGATAACTATGAGCATTTAGTTTCCATGGTTTCAAAGGAAAGACAAGAAAGAATATTTCGTCTGAGGTATGATGTAGACCGGATTCGCTCCATGCTAGGTGAAATAATAGCAAGAAAGTGCATTTCTGAAGTTATAGGACTTCCATTAAAATCGATTGAATTCCATACAGATACTTATGGTAAACCATATGTTAACTTAGAGAAACCACTATCGTTTAACTGGTCTCATTCGGGTGATTGGATTTTATTTGCCGTGGATTCGGAACAAGTAGGAATTGATGTAGAGACTGTTCGTTCTATGGAGGTAATGGATGTTGCTAGAGATTTTTTTGATCCTCAGGAGGTTGCCCAGCTTGAAGGGATTAATACTTTGGAACAAAATAGACGTTTTTTTACAGTGTGGACTTTGAAGGAAAGCTATATAAAGTGGAAAGGTACTGGCTTGAGTACGCCGTTGAACTCCTTTCGTTTTTTATATAATCAGCAGAAGGATTTGGTATTTAGTAATAACCATGGTGATACATGTTTTTTTAAAACGATTGATCTAGATTCTAGACACTATGCTGCAGTTTGTATGTCAAGGAACTATGGTCAAGAGATCTTTATAGAGAAAATTGAGGTAGACAAATTTATTAATAGTATATGGTAACTTAAAAGTGCGTAAGAGCCACCTTTGACTTGGGAAATACAATCGGAGCTATATTAAGATTATCTCGCGTGCATGTTCTACCAACCTTATTCTCTGATTTCCCCCTCCTGAATTGGTTATACTTCATTCGACCAATAGTTAAAAAGAAAAATTTACTTACGATGCTCAAGATAATAGGATACAAAAATATTCAAGAAATACAATCAAAAAATTTGAGAGGAAGTTGGTTGAATTTTTTAATAATAAGTTTCTAGATGTTGTTTTTTAAAAATTCAATAAACAATTAACGCCTCTGGAATTTTCGGGCAGAGGAATGATTCACGTTGGTCGCTCTATTTTAAGTCTTGTTCATGGGACTGTCACACTTAAGTCAAGTCATGATTGAGGAAACAAATAAAAATGAGGGAAGTATTTTCCCGGATCTTAAAGACGAGCATAGAGTTCCTTAGTCATTAAAACGTTAATAAACCAATATTTAAAGCACCTTTTCCATTTTAGATTAGGTGCTTTTTTAATGTTTTGAAATTATTTTTTGCTAATTAAGCACCACTAAGGATAGCTTATTTTATGAGGGATAGACTGTTCGTTTTAATGATTTAAAAATATCCAATAGGGGCTAAACCGAAAATTGAAATAATTTGGACATCATCTTCTTTAATGTCTAGATAGCTTGAAATATCATTTTTTAACTGAGTTTCTGAAAATTTAGAAGATAAACGATAATAGTGGGAATTTTTGTTGCTGGATACATATCGCCATGAACCTAAGTAACTTAAAACAGATTCAACTTCAGGCTTATCTTTTTCATATGTTATAATTACTGTTCTTTCAGGTGAAAAAGACTTCTCGTTGTTTGTAAGTAAGTTAATTCTCTTTGTGAATTTTGATATGCCAATAGCAAGGATTATCCATGTTAAAGCCATAAATAAAATTGGAATAACAAAGAAAATAAATGTACGCTCATTGAGACCTAAAAGGACCGACAACAAAACGAATAAGACGGTAGAAATTTGATAAAACGCAATCATTTTTTTTCTGATTTTTTTTAAATAGTTAGCTTCAATATCATTCGTGTCATTCAAAATATTTAAATGACTATCGTTATTCTCATTGATATAACTATATATTATTTTATAGTTGGAAAATAACAGATCCTTCTCAACTACTTTTTTAATTAGATTATTATTCGCTAAATCTTTTGTCTCCATATCCGCTTGAAAAAACTCGATCTGTAAGGAAGAATTTTTTAATTGATCATTTTTGCTAAAGTAATATACCCCACGATCAACACTATCTAAGATGAATCCCTTATCTTTCTGCTTTATTAAAAAATCTTTTTCTGATAGATTTCCTTTAAAAGAAAATTTTAATCTTTTCATGAAATTACACCCTTCCTTGATTTGTCATATCATAAAGTAAAGCTAAAAAATCAATCTGTTCATTGAGAAGCTCTTTCCCGCTGGAAGTTAACTGATACTTTTTTTTATTATCGATTTCTGAGATCAATTCTATATAGCCATTTTTTAGATAATAAGATAAACTCCTGTACATTGTTGCCGGTCCAATAGTGACGATATTATTCGTTTTATTTGCTATGTTTTTCATAATCTCATAGCCGTGAGAGGGAGTTTGTAAAACCCATAAAATTAAAAAATTAGCATAACTTAACGGTATCGCATTCATTTTATACCTCCTTTAACTTTATTTATATTAATTATATATCCATTTCGGATATACATCAAGTGGATATATCCGAAATGGATATATTTTTGTTAAACTTGGAATGTTGATGTGGCAGGATTGAGAAGGGTTGAGCACCGATGCATAAGTGTATATTTGTCAAAACGTTAATATATATCTATTTTTAAGCATTTTCCCATTTTGGATTAGGTGCTTTTTCTTTGTTAAAAGTGTTTTTTGACTGTGTTCATTCTGTTATATGGTTTTCATCAAAACAGGAGATGTACATTATACTTCGTCTCTTCTCTTGTATGTTCTAACATTGATGTAAGTTCTCCAACCTTTGGTGAGAAATTCTAAAAGTTTTTAATTTGATAACCTATCATCTCATTCTCTCCAATTAAATCTCTATAAGGTTAACAATTTATTATAAAAAATAAAGACTGTTGGGAATGAATATTACAATATAATTTAGATACTATAGAAAAGGCAGCCTCTTTTTAGGCTGCCTTCTTTCAATATTAGTGAATGCAATGAGCGGATAATATTTCGTTTTTATTACCTTTAACTGAATTAATTTTCCTTTTATTTAAAAGCATACTTGTAGATAAGTTTACTCCTCTTAAATTTCTATTTTTGTGAATCTAGTAGGCTCTTTCATGATTATAATGCTTAGCATGTTTAGTGCTAGATAACGTTGCAATTAAGCTTTTTTTTGAATATACTTCGTCGTTTTTGAAAGTGAATTATTTACAATAGTTTTGGTGTATTGCTCTGCTCATCTAAATTTAATTCTAGCAATTGTCCAGCGTGAACCAACCCTGAACCAAAACCGTATAAAAGCACTTTGTCTCCGTTTTTAACTTTGTTTTCTCTAATACCAAGATCAAGTGCTAAAGGAATAGTAGCTGCGGAAGTGTTTCCAAAGTTCACTAGACTATAAAGTGTTTTTTCTATAGGATAATCTAATTTTTCGCAGATAGGTTCAATTAACCGTAAGTTAGCGCTGTGAGGAATGAACCAATCCACTTGATCTATAGTAAGCTGTGTTTTATCTAAGAGCACCTTTATGTTGTCAGGGATATTTCTAACAACCCAGCGAAATACTTCCCTACCATTTTGAACAAGATAAGGAGTATCTAATAAATTAGTGTCATTTACCTTTCCAGATAATCCGAGACGATATACATGTTGTGCTGCGCTTCCGTCACTACCAAGGTGAGATCCGATGAAACTATTTGATTTTCCGTCGGCTTCAACCAATACTGCACCTGCGCCATCTCCGAATAAAACACATGTGCTTCTATCCGTGTAATCTGTAATTTTTGAAATGGTGTCGGCACCTATAACCAGTACCTTTTGGTGAAGTCCAGAAGCAACATAGGCCTGCGCAGTGTGTAATGCGTAAACAAACCCTGCACAAGCTGCGCTTAAATCTATAGCACCTGCATTAGCTATTCCTAATTTGTTTTGTATAATACTTGCAACAGATGGAAATGGAAAATCTGGTGTGCTTGTGGCTACAATGATCATATCAACATCATCTACTTTTTTATCGTACCGATGCATCAAGTCCTTTACTGCTGCAAAACATAAATCACTGGTGTATTCGTCAGACCGAGCGATTCGACGCTCCTTTATGCCAGTTCGCTTGATAATCCATTCATTGCTTGTATCAACCATCTGCTCAAGGTCAAAGTTACTTAACTTCTGCTTGGGTACATAAGTCCCGATAGCAGTCATTCTTGCATGTAACATTTTATCCACCTCACATTATTATTAGTTAGTATTATTACCTGGTGCTAATTATAATGATTTTTTACGATAAATCAACCGATCTTTGTGTAAATACATTAGATACTAAGGATCGGGAAATGAGTTACAGTGAGAAATGATAGAACCGGCAGGGGATGTAGTTGTAGTTGAAAAGGAGCGTGTTGCAGGAAAAATAGAAGTGTGTGTAGAAATTGATGCTATTGAAAAGTATGGTAAAAAGCATTCGATACACAGTTTCATAAAAAAGTGTGACAAGGAGAGTGGTGTATAAACATGTGCGTAACATAACTTTTCAGATGGGTGGGAAAATTGTTACTGTAATTTTCAAGAGATTCTATAGAAATATATATATTAGCCTGAATTATTCATACTTCCTAATTAAGTCATGTTTGAAATCAAAATCAAATATTTTCTTGTTCCATTGAAAAAGTC
>NZ_JBISEP010000031.1:0-33303 GCF_044383835.1 Paraliobacillus sp. JSM ZJ581 | reverse complement strand
AAGCGGATTTCCGCAGCGGAATAAACATTATTCCTCGCCTTTTATAGATGTTCAAATAAAAATGAGGCCATCAATTAGAACATGAATTTAAAAATGACGTTTGTGAGTTTTTTTACTCACCAACGTCATTTATTGTACAACCGATATTACACTACTAATCTTAGTATGTTTATTATACAGGCGAAACAAATACATCTTAATAGGTCTATTATTTATTATAAGATTAGCAAACCTATTGACATATGTAAACAAATGGGATAAATTATATTTACACAAAAATACCATTATAATAAATCATAACATAAACCGAATCGAAAGTCAATGATTTTATCGAAAAAAGTTTAAAAATATAGAAAGGATGAGAAGCTTTGAATTTATCCCATTTTTTTAATTCTGTTCAACTTTCTCCTGAATCGAAAACGGTGAGGGACATAGTTGCTCTAAATGATAAAACTAAAGAGTACGGTTTGGTTCTTACCCCAAATGATGTGAAAACAATGATTACTTCTAGAAATAAAGTTCTTCATGATTATGCACGAGTTGAGTTGAGCACAGAGGTATTAAAGGAATTAATTGAATTGTATGCTGCATCCCCCTATATGGATCAGAATCATTATGTTGAGACATTAAATGATCTTCAAGAGATATTTTATTATCTGAGGAATGAAACAGAAGATAAAATTAACGATGTAAAACTAATTAATCAGATGATGGATTATTTTAACGGTTCATGTGCTGGTTCTGTAGAACTATTGAGAAGTAAAATGGAACAACTTGCAGAAAACTTTAGAAGTGATTTGATAAGTGGCAAATCGCCGCTACAAGGGGATGATAAAACATGGGATTAGATAACTCACATGATTATAGTAGGTCTTTATCTAATATTACTATTGACCGCTCAAAGTTAAAACAAAGTCAGTATATGTTGTCACTTTTAAATGAAGGTCAACGTGTTGGGCTTATCTCCAGTCAGAAAGTTTATCAAATACAAGTAGAGATGATGCAAGTTCTTCAGCAATTAATACAAGAATATACCCAAGGAGAAAGTACTTCAGTGTCTTCTGATACAGCACAAGGGATTATGGTATCTCTGAAGTATGCCTTGGATGCTTATGCACTTCACTTTAAAGAACCGGAAGATGCTATTGCTCAATTTAGTAGGGACAGTGTGAAAGAAATACATTCAGAAGGAATTAAATTGCTTTGGCAATATTTTGAAGAAGCTAAACAACTGTATCAAGAGATTAAAAAGAAGAAATTAGATGTTCCTGTTGATGCTTATAATTTGAGCATTGATGAATCATTACCTGTGTTTATGAACAATTATAATATTATTTTTGAAGCACAAAATACCATGGCGAGTATTGACTACCCGTTAGCCATTGATAATATGCGACTCCAAGGGGTTTTTTACATTAAACAGTATTTAAAGCGTCTATTAATGGAAACAAAATTTTGTCGTTTATTTAGTCACCAAGATTTAATGTATATTCTAAAAAATTTCGGGAAAAAATCGCGTTTTAATTATACCATTGAGTTATTTAATATATTTGAGTTAATGGTCAATAATGCTATCTTTTCACTTCTGTCTGGTGGAAGAGCTGATCAGGTCAGAATTTCAAGTGTTCAATATGACCAACTGAATCAAATGCTAATTTCTTGTAATGACGATGAAAGAACCAAATTGATTCAAGAAGCATTCAATCGTCTACAGGAGGAACTAGAAACGGATGAAGAGCTTACTTCTTATATCGATTTGTACCGGAAGGAATTGGTTCAAAGAGTAAACACTTCAGCTGAAATAGGTAACTACGAAAAGCTAATTATCAAAGAAGAGGAAGAACGCGAAAAACCAATCGTATTAATGCTAAATGAAAATGACCGTATGAATGATATTAAAATGCGAGAACTGGTAGACCGAATCATGGAAAGTGATAATAAAAAGGAAAAAGTACGAATAATCCGTGAGAATTTTGTGTCATTGCACGATTATTTGGATCTACTAAATTCAGAATGCTTATTTGGTAATGAATATGATGCATTATTTGCTACATTTGGAGATGTAGAATTGGCTATTAGTGCTAAAATTGTTTTTTATGAGGAGTTGCGAGGAGATGTAAGAGATTTTTCAGAAATAGTTGCTGAAGGTACTGAAGCAGAAGAAGAGTGGGAAGAAAGATATATTGAGTACGTGCAGCAGTTAACTGATGAGCGTATCAAGTCAGTAGGAAGCCTGATTTACGATATTGATTATGAGGAGATATCCTTTTAAAGTATATTTACGACCTGTGAATGTTTTTTAAGAGTGATAATCATTTAATTTGACAAACCCGCATAGCCAATATTATAAGAGATAGTCAAAGTGCTACCAACATTAAATCCGGATTATATAGAAAATATTGGTGCTGTGACCGATGATATTTGTTTAAATTTGACGTTAAAAAACTTAATTGATGATGTGAATGAGGAAGAAAAAAGCATAGTGCTTTTAAAATTTTATCTAGATTATACATTTAAGGAGATTTCAGAACACTTAGAAATTCCCTTAGGGACCGCTAAGTCCATACTTTACAGGTCTTTAAAAAAAATAAAAAAAGAATTACTGGAAGGAGGTAACTTATAAATGAAATTAAAACAAGAGGTCAATAAGATTAAATTACCCAAAAATATTCATCAAAAAAGTCAGTCTGGGGTTCTAAAGGCAAAATCTGAAATGGGTAAGCCAAAACGAAGATGGGAATTGATTGCAATTCCAACCATAGTTGCAGCGTTAACATTACTTTTATTACTATTTTCAAATTCAACTAACATGATTCACGACGGGGATATAGCCGAAGAAGGAATAGGTTCATTCATTGCAATACTACGAATTGACAATACAGATTATGTTTTGGACAGTAACTTAAATTCATCAAATTACACTCCAGGTGATAAAATCGGTGAAGTGAAAACAAAATTGACAGAAGATACCTTACCAGAAGATAATCTATCGTCAAATTATTTAGAGGTAGGAACATCTATCTATTTTTCAAAAGAAAACAAGAACATCATTCTTACAAAAGGAAAAGATGAAAATGAATATAAGGTTTTCACCAAATCAAGTGAAGGAAACTTTTAATTGCCTTGTCACCCCTTAGTGTTTGATAATTTAATGATTTTCTTGGAATGTTGTTTCTTCTAGAAGCAACAGTTGATATATATTCTTGTGTAACGGAATTGAAACCCATCTCTTTTGGTAGACCGTTTTTACGTAGTAGACCATTCGAAGTTTCATTCAATCCTCTTTGTGATGGCGTTCCTGGATCGGCAAAATAGATGTCAATATCATGATTATTACTGACGTTTTTACAATTCAAAAATTCTTTGCCACAGTCAAAGATAATGGATTTGAATAGGTGTCTAGGAACGCCTTGCAGCCAACCGTTTAGTGCTTCTTCAATATCCTGTGCCTTCCTGCCTTTAGGTTTGATCGCAATGATACATTTGCTTAGTCGTTCAACCAAAGTGATCACGGCACTCTTGTGTTTGTTACCAACAATAGTATCACCTTCTAGATTGCCAAATTCATTGTTGTAGTATAGATGTTCCTGATTGCGCTCATCTATACTACGTCTAAATGCTTGTTTTCCTCTATTTTCTTGGTGACCGTTTGGTTTTCTTTTCTCTTTCATCGGTAATTTCTCTTGTCTGAAAACACCCTTTTCAAACTGCCGATAAAGGGTACGCATACTACAAGAGATGGGTCTTTCTTTTCTACCAACGATGACGTCTGGAGTCCAACCATTCTTTACTTTTTCTTTGATCTAATCCACTTCATTTAATCGATTTACGACCACATTTTTGCTTGTTTTTCTTATATTCCAGATGAATGTAAATCGCTGTTTTTCCTTCTTTTAGTTGTCTGATGACTCGCTTAATTTTACAATCAACGACTTTAAAATAGAGTTAGATAATTTGTGAAAAATTGATATAATTATATTAATACTTGGATTATGACCATTTATCGTATGTCGAAAATTGTTATAATATTAGCTAACGAAAAAATATCACCTAGAAATTATAATAGAGTGGAGTGGTAATATGATTCATGTTGTTTTTGGAAAATCTGCAGAAGCTAGCTTGAAATTTGCTTTACCTGGAAAGAATCATAAAATTATTGGATTCCCAATTGATTTTTCTATTGGGCCGATTAAAAATATTCATAAAAAAAGTGGTATGAAACATTATTTTACTTGGTTGAAATCTAGCTGTGAAACAATGTGGAGTTGTATCGAAGAGGACAAAATAACATGTGAGCAGGCATTGCAACAATTAGCGGAAATAAAAAACGGTGATCGACTAACGATTTGGACTTGTGACAATTCGGCAGAACAAATAGGTCTTCGGATTTGTTACTATTTGTTAAAGAATAGTGAAGTTACTATAAATACTGTGAATACGTTTAAAGCTATGAAAGACTATACAAAACATGGTGATGTGTACATAGAGATTAGACATACTGGTGAATGTAATCCTAAACAGCTAGCTCATTTTTATGAACATTCACTTTATCCAATTTCAGCGAGAATGAGAGGGAGTTTAGAACAAGAGGGAGAAAGACTAATTCAAAGTGAAAGTTTTTTTCGTTCATGGAAAAAGGGAAGAATATTTCATCAGCAAGAGTCAAGTTGGGATGCTTTTATTATAAACTGTGCCAAAAAAATTAGTGGAATAGGTGATTCTGAGTTTATACATGCAGTTAGGTTGATTGGGGAAGTAATGGGACATTCCGAACAACCGTTGTCTGATGCTTGGATTGAATATCGAATTCGCTCACTTATTCATTCAGGTCATTTGGTGTATGAAGGCGATTTACAATCCATCCGTATGTATAAAATAAAAGTAGCTTAGAAATCTGGTGATTCAGTGATTTTCTAGGAATAATGTTTCTTTTCATTGTAACGTTAAAAATATACTTTTATGATGCTAGAATGGAATTTGATAGTTCGTTCTTCCTAAGGAGCCGGTTAAAGTGCTCTTTTAATTTTCTTTGAAATGGTGTGCTCGAAGATCTGGGGATAAATGTATGAACCCTCTTTATTGTTGCTGTTTTTTCCGTTTGAAAACTCTTTACCGTAATCGAAAACAATCGCCTTAAATAATTTCTGTAATAGTTGATTTAGCCATTGACGGAACGATGTTTCAATGTTGGTGAGCTCGCCTTCCATATAGCTTAATTGCGATAATGCATTTTGATAAATGCTTAGCAAGCTTCATAACAACACGCTTGTGATGACGACTGACAATTGTATCATCGAATAACTTGCTTTTTTCTGATTTCGATCGTGGATACTATAGCAAAATCGCTGTTTGCCTCTTTTTCTCTGACTTTTGCTTGATATATTTGAACTTAAAATGTAAGAAAATTCGATGCTTGTAGTTATAGAAATTTCTATCGCCGTATGCGACGAGATAAGGTAGAACAATTTTTTCTTGTCATAAAATTGTCTAAAGCATAATAAAAAAAGGATGTTTATTAGTGGAAATACGCAATGTGAAAAGTTCTGATTATTACATTATTTCACCGTTGATTAACGAATGGTGGGATGGTAGAGAAATGTCAAATAAGTTGCCCAAGTTATTCTTTGATTATTTTAATAATACAAGTTTTATTGCTGAAAAAGACGGTGAAATAGTTGGGTTTTTAATTGGATTTTTGTCTCAATCTGATACAAATGTTGCATACATACATTTTGTCAGTGTGAACCCTGAATTCCGTAAAAAGCAAATTGGAAGGCGACTTTATAATGCTTTTTTCAATAGCATAAAAAAGAATAATAGAAATGTTGTTCGTGCTGTAACTTCACCTGTTAATAAGGCCTCTATTGTCTATCACACCAAAATGGGATTTAATATTGAAAAAGGTGACATAGAAATTGATGGAGTTTCAGTATTTTCTGATTATGATGGGATAAATCAAGATAGAGTATTGTTTGTTAAGAAAACGAATTAAAACTTTTTTGATTTTGTACTAAATAGTCCGTAAGTATAGTGAGAAGTAGTAATGACTAGTGATTCTTTATATTAAGATTTCCGGAAACAGGTACGATTGTGGAAGATATAAATAGAAAATGGTGTATTATTTTTATTTGTTTCTAAATGTAGCTTTGATTTTATGCTTATATTTTTTAGGACATTTTTTATTTTTGTTGAATGAATAATTATTTTCTAAGTTAATAGGTTATTTCAGATTTATAAACATAGAGATTTAAATAATTTAACTATAAAAAGATTGAATATATTTCCTCAAAGTGATAATATATAACTAACTTTAATGAATCGGAGGTGGGGTAAGATGTTGAATCAAGCTGTTTTAGTGTGCGGATTTTGGGTTGAATTCCTTTATTTGAACCGTGCAAAATTTGCTGTTGTAGTTGATAACGGGACACGTGTGTCTTTTTTTAGTAACTCAATAGTAAACTAAAACGGTGAAAAACATCTCTTAACCCACATGATATAAAGACAGTGTAAAGGAGAGCATTTTCATGCTCTCCTTTTTTAAAATGGAATAGAACGCTGATTAAGTGAAATGGACGTTCTATTAAAAACTGTAGCCATGGGAAGGTATGTCTTCTCATGGCTTTTTTTGTATATTTTTTTATAAGGAGGAATAACAATGATCGCATGTAGTGTTAATAAAATAGCTAAGATGTATGGTGGAAATGCCATTTTTGAAGATATATCATTTGAAATAAAAGAAAAAGAACGGGTTGGATTAGTTGGCAGAAACGGTAGTGGAAAAACGACTTTAATTCGTTTGTTAGCTGGTGAGAAAACTCCAGATGCAGGACAAATCCATTGGAAGAAAGATGCTGCTATTGGTTATCTGACACAAATCCCAGATTACCATGATGCAACAACTACGAAGGATGTATTAAAAGTAGCCTTCTCATCTTTGTTGCAGATGGAAGAAAAGATGAAGAAGCTAGAGGCTGAGATGGGGATGGAGTCGAATGCAGATAAACTCCAAAAACTGATCGGTGAATATGGAAATGTACAAGACAAATATGCAATCAATGGTGGTTATGAGATAGAGTCTAATATTGAAAAAATCGTTCACGGTTTAAATATTCAGCGTTTACTTGATCAGCCATTCTCTAGGTTAAGTGGTGGAGAAAAAACAAAAGTTGGTCTAGGCCTAATGCTGTTGAAGCAACCGGACCTACTATTATTGGATGAACCGACGAACCATTTAGATTTGATGGCAGTCGAATGGCTTGGGAACTTTTTAAGAGAATACAGCGGTACAGTGCTTGTTATTTCACATGATCGTTATTTTCTCGATGAAGTCGTCAACAAGGTAATCGATTTGGAGGACGGAGAAGTAACGACTTACCATACAAATTTTACAGGGTTTGTAAAAGAAAAAGAAGAAAAGCTACTAAGGGAATTTCAAGCCTATGAGGAACAGCAAAAGAAAATAAAAAAGATGAAGGAAGCAATTAAAAGGCTCAGAGAATGGGCAAACAGAGCGAACCCACCTAATGCGGATCTTCATAGACGCGCAAGGAATATGGAAAGAGCGCTAGAGAGAATGGAAAAGTTAAATAGACCGATCTTAAATCGGAAGAAAATGAATCTAGAGATGGATGCCTCTGACCGAAGTGGAAATGACGTTATATTGCTTGAAGATGTTTCAAAAAGTTTTGATGATAAGTTGTTGTTCGAGGATGTAAATATGCATTTTACCTACCAAGATCGAGCTGCAATAATAGGTGAAAACGGAACAGGGAAATCAACATTACTCAAATTAATTCTTCAACAGCTTGATCCTGATAAAGGTGTAGTTCAGATAGGCAGCAATGTCAAAATAGGGTACCTATCTCAAAATATTTTCTCCACTTTGAAGGATGAAACGGTTATTGAAACATTTAGAGATGAGGTTAAAGTGACGGAAGGAGAAGCGAGGGGTATTTTGGCCAGGTTTATGTTTTATGGATATGCGGTTTTTCAAAAAGTCTCTAAGCTTAGCGGTGGCGAAAGAATGCGGTTAAGATTAGCCCAATTAATGTATCAAGATATTAATTTGCTCGTCTTAGATGAACCAACAAACCATTTAGATATTGAATCAAGAGAAGTGTTGGAAGAAGCACTCGAAGATTTCCAAGGTAGCTTATTGTCTGTCTCCCATGATCGTTATTTTCTTAACAAGCTATTTAGCAAGATTTACTGGATAGAAGCAAAAAAGATCCATTGCTTTGAAGGTGACTACACATGGGCAAAGGAAAAAATGGTTGAGTTACAAGAAAAGACAGAACAGGTAAGAACCGAGAAAAAGAAAGAACCAATCTCACGATTAAAGCAGACGGTAAAGAATAAACGTACGGTCACGGAAAACTTGGAAAAGGATTTAGTCTCATTAGAGGAAGAAATAACAGCGTTAGACAAAAATTTATTGGAAGCGGATGACTTGGAGTTAATCCAACAGTTATATAAGGAAAAAGAAGATTTAGAACAGAAATGGGAAGAGCTCTGTGATCAGCTAGAAAATTAAATGGAAAGCAGGTTGATATAAGATGAAAAATGATTCTATTATTCAAATGTGGAAGGACTACAAAAAAATAAATCCAGAAGCTCCAACAAATTATGATGCATGGGCATTTGGTGATTCAAAAGAAATGGCTGATGACCTTGCAGCATTAGTGTTGGAAGGAACGAAAACAGCGACAGCTTCAAACTATATTTTATATGAATTGGAGAATGAGGAGTTACCGTATGTGGGTCTTATGAATGTCATTCTCGATGGGGAAGGGAATGCTGTTGCCATAGTAGAGACTACCTCAGTAGAAATCGTTCCCTTTGATGAAGTTACAGCAGAACAGGCCTATTTAGAGGGTGAAGGTGATCGCACATTAAGTTATTGGCGTGAGGTTCACG
Source organism: Paraliobacillus sp. JSM ZJ581 (assembly GCF_044383835.1). Lineage (NCBI taxonomy): Bacteria > Bacillati > Bacillota > Bacilli > Caryophanales > Bacillaceae > Paraliobacillus > Paraliobacillus sp. JSM ZJ581. The sequence goes on along the minus strand of NZ_JBISEP010000031.1, from coordinate 24,387 downwards.
AAGCCTTTTTCAAAAAAGAGCTTGAAGCAATAAACCAAGATTTTAATTACAACATCCTGGTGGTTTGTGAAAGGTTTCAAATGGTTTATAAAAAATAAAAAGTTAGCTTTTTACGGATGCATGCTTACTTTGAATAGAGTTAGATTATGTTTAACAAGAGGCATAGTTAAGAGGTATATAACACAGAAAAGTGGAGGAGGGAACAAAGCTTAATTTGTCCTTCCTCCATCATTGTTCATTATTATTGATGAACTTTATCAGAGAACGAAACCAAGACGAAAATAATACCGATTATTAAGAAAGAAAAAACAAAAAAGTTATCAAAGATACCTGGCATAGAAGGTTCTGCTGGAACTGAACTTTTTCCTTCATCAAAACTATAAACTGCAAATGTTAAAATCGATAAAAATCTTTCAAATGTAAACAAAACCCCGCTAACCACCAGTAAGCCAATTCCTGAGAAAAACATAGATTTTTTTGTACTAACTAGTTACTCCTTTATGTATTTTAAGTAGAGTATCTTTTCTTCTGTCAGTAATCCTTCTTTTGTGTGGATAGCAAAGAGGCCCGGTTTGGGATACACTAGAACTTCGCAATGAAACAGACAAGGAAATTGTTTCCTTATTAATTATGGATTTTTTTTCATTTCTACGTTATTATATAACAAAATAGTACTTTAGATATATATGGAAATTGTAATGTGGAGGGGCTTCATTTTGATACAAAGGATACTAGATTTAGGTTGGAAAAAACTATTGATTTATTTTGTTATTATTATAATTTCACTTGCCATAATAGGTTTTACTATTATATTTGGTACGTTGCTTCTAATGGATAAATTCGATGACCGTTATCAAACTCTCGAACAAGAAACAACACAATATAATGGCGAAATTAATTTTTCTGACTTCGCTCAAGAAGAAAAAGAAATTCAAGCGTGAAATTCTCGTTATAAATAAAAAGCTCATAATGTTCAAGTGTGCCTGCTTCATTTTGTAAAACAGAAGCTAAAGCAACGGGTGTTTCTTTACTCACTGTACTATCATGTCTGCAAGATTGTTTCGATTTAATTAAAATGTGCGAAGGTATAATTTATTTCTTAAGAAAAGTTAGGTGTCCAAATTTTAAGGAGATGATTTTATGAAAAAGAAAAGTACAATATTTTTTATTATAGTTTTAATATTATTAATCCCAATTATAATTATTATATTTAATAAAGTAATGGAACCAGATAAGGTTTTACATGTTGGTCATTCAGTTAGTAAATATGAATTTGAGTTTACTAAAGAAATAAAAGATAAAAAGAAGATATCGGAATTTGAACAGTTATTTGAAGAAGTGGTTTTTTCAACTGAAGAATGGATTGGGAAACCAAGGATGATATAGTTTTTATGATTAAGCATAAAGAAGGAATATCTACACATTTGCTTAGAGTTTGGATTAATGGAGACGAGGCTATAGTTTTGCAATCATATGATATGGAAAGTAACACGGCTACTATAGGTAAGTTATCTAAAACACAATTAGAGAATTTACAAACTATAATTGAATAATATTCGTTACAGTACAAATTGTTTGGCAAGCGTCAAATAACCAAATAGGTGCGGGGTTAATTTGTGAAACATGATTTAGAAAGGAGGTTACAATTTTGAGCAAGAAGAATATTCTCGGAGCATTATCAATAGTAACCGTTCTAATAAATGTCATTTATTTCTTTGTCACGAGAGGCCCCAATGTAAATCTGAACATGGCTATAATCTTATTTTCGGTGCTTTCTGTACTTGGGATTATTTTTGCTATACTATCTAAAAAAATGTGGTTTATCATAACAGGAATTCTACTGAATGGTATAGTATTGGTGTTTGTTTATTTTCTTTTACTTGCAGTAGGAATTAGTGAATCATAGTAAGTTATTCTAAGGTGCGATTATAATTCAAGAGAGGAAATAATCATGATGCAATTCACCCGTTATGTTTTTTTGTTTTTCATTCTATTCCTTCTAACAGGATGTGCTATTCTAGAACGCAATGTGGAGTTGGAAAAGTCCATTTCTTCCATTACGGAAGACAAGAATAATAGTGAAATAAGTCTTACAACAATGACGTCTTTTGATTGGGAAAAGGCATTTTTATTTACACCTTACAGTACGCAAGAAGGAATAGAGGAACAATTAGGTGTTAAGTTTAATGATCCAAGTGATATTGATTATAGAGACGACATCTATCTATTAGTTTTTATAAATGATAATAAAGTTGTTCAATATGTTGAAGTAGAACGTCATGGCGCTGATTTTACAATAGGGGAAAAAGAGTATCTAACTCCTTTAAATGATGTAATAATTATTTACAGAAATCTATAATACTAATTACATATAAGGGTGAGAATTTTGAAAATAAAAAAATTAGATAGAGCGTTATTTATCGGTTTGTTTGTAGGAATAATCATATTTATTAAAGAATTCTTTTTTCCAGATACTAATGCTTTTCTTTCAATACTTATAAGTGCATTAGCAGCTTTAATAGGCTATTTTGTTGGGGGAAAATTACTTTCAAGGAGTGATTAATATGACTGAAAATAATGAATCACCAGAACAAAGAAGAGAAAGAATACGATAAAAGGAATTAAAGAACGCTTCTAGTAGTATTAATTGAAGCAATCTCTCTGATTTAGTTGGTGGTTTGGGTTGGAAGGGTACTGGAATACTTATTGTTGTTTTACTATTAGTTTTTATCATATATACCATCTTCTTTAGTTAACGTTCGCGATTCGATTACATATTATGAAAAAGCATTTTTAAGGTTAGAAATGTCACAAACGTTTAGCGTGTCAATATGTGTGATAAGAAAAGGGGGCGAATAAAATTAATGCATTAATGCTTGAAGGATGGACACCGATATTACTTATGGGAATTATTGCTGCTGTCATTATCTTTTTTATATCCCGTAACGTTTCAAGGATAGTTCTCTTTTTTATTGCGATCATTTTATCTTTAATCTGTTTCGGCGTCGTTATTTATAGTATTATCGGCGTTGGAGGCTGGAATGGCATGGGAATGGGATTTGTTACAATTACTGTTTTCCTGGGAATATGGATAGGTACTATAATTGGAGCAATTTGTAAAAAAAGATTAAATAAATGATAAACGATGCAAAACAGATTAGCACAACATCAGCGATGAGCCCCTCTAATGTAAAATTAACCTCTTTTATTTGAAAAATTTAATGTTCGGAGGGATATATCATGAGAAATGAACAAGAAATGATGGATTTAATTTTAAAGGTTGCCAAAAATGATGAGCGAATTCGTGCTGTTTATATGAATGGTTCAAGAACGAACCCCAACGCACCTAAAGATATTTTTCAAGACTACGATATCGTCTATGTTGTGAAAGAAACTGCCTCTTTTATAAAAAATGAGAAATGGATAAATCAGTTTGGTGATCTACTTATTATGCAAGAGCCAGATAAAATCGATCAATTTAATAATATCGATATTGATTTTGACCGGTCTTACGGATATTTAATGCTATTTTCAGATGGCAATCGTATCGATCTTCATATCGAGATAAAAGAAAAAATGTTAGATACGTATGTTGATGATAAACTCACCTTACAATTATTAGATAAAGACAACTGCCTGCCAGAAATTCATGGACCTACGGATATAGATTATCGTGTTAAAAGGCCTACTGAATTGCACTTTATCGGTTGCTGTAATGAATTTTGGTGGTGTTTACAAAATGTTGCAAAAGGGATTTGGCGTGACGAATTGCCGTATGCAAAGCAAATGTTTGAACGCCCGGTAAGAGATGCGCTGGATGAGATGGTTTCATGGTGGATTGGAACAAACAATAATTTTAAAGTGTCAACCGGGAAAATGGGTAAGCACTTCAAAGACTATCTCCCTGAGCAATACTGGGAGATGTACAAGGATACGTATTCTGACGGAAACTATGAAAATTTCTGGGACTCGATTTTTATTGCTTGTGACTTGTTTCGCGAATTAGCAAAAGATGTAGCACAATCTCTTTCATACACCTATCTATCTGATGAAGATAAGAATATGATGAAATATTTAAATCATGTTAGAAGATTACCAGCAGATGCAAAGGAAATCTTTTAGTAAACGGAGCACCCTACAGAGTTTCTAGTAGAGTGCTCCGTTTGGTTATAGCATTCATATACGGACGAAAAAAGAATATATGTTCGCATCGTTTGTGCTATACTTTTAATGGATAATGCTCTTTTAGGGTAGGGTCGGCTAAGTCCCCTGTGGAAGGGGGTGATGCCTATGGGTATGTATGAGAGTTTTATGGTACTGTTCAGTTTTGGTACTTTCTTGATTGCATGGCTCGCTTTAATTGTGTCATTGATCAAACGAAAATAGCCCCCCCTATTTGCCCAACAAGTAACTAGGAGAGGTCTATCAAAAAAAGATAGCCGATTAACCACTTATCTATAACCCGTAGTAGCTGCTACGGGTTATTTATTATACGTATTGTCTAATTTCATTATAGCATAACCTTTAATTATTTGTGAATCGTATGACAGTTAATTACAAGATAAAATTGCTAAAAATTTAAAAACCTAGTTTGCTTAAAATAAGAAGATCTTAAAAATAATGTGATTATCATAAACTACTCACATGGATTGAGAACGCTCAATAAAAAGTATACCCCATCAACCAAAAATTAGATTCTCATTAACAAAGTAATACCTTAACAAGCCCTTCATTTAATTTTATGGTAAAATTTTATCAATAGAAACGAGCGAATTAATTCGTCAGTATTTGGAGGAGAAATCATGTTAACAGAACAGCTAGCCTCAGCAATTGTAAAACGCACAATGTCAATTATAGATACTAATGTGAATGTAATGGACTGGTCAGGAACAATCATTGCTTCAGGAGATACGCACAGAATTGGGCAGTTACACGATGGTGCTCGTAAGGTAATGGAGCAAAATGAGACAGTCGAAATTAGTTCAAATGACGTTGAGCAATGGATAGGCTCTTTACCTGGTATTAACCTACCTATCTGTTTCCGTGGCAAAATTGTTGGCGTTATCGGTATTACAGGTGAACCGGAGCAGATAAGAAGTTATTCACAACTTGTTCAAATGGGAGCAGAGCTAACATTAGAACAAGCTGCTTTAACAAAAGAGATTGAACGCAATGAGCGTTTACGTGAAGATGTTATTTCGCATTTAATATTAGGATCTGATAAAGATAAAACATATGTTAAGGAAAGAGCTCAATCTTTTAAAATAAATACAAATGAAACATACGCTGTGATTTTAATTTCTATTCCGTATAAGGATAATCTTTCTAATAAAACAATTAAAAGTTGGATAAATTCATGGTTAGTGAAAGATGATGAGCTGGTGAAACTTTATAATAATCAGTATATTGTGTTAAAAATGAAAAGAGCTTCCAAATTAGATACGGATGAAAAGCTAAAAAGCTTTGTAGAACAAAAGCTGGACAAGATCGATTCGAATGAAGTCACTATTGCTGTGGGCCCATATCAAGATGGGGTAGAAGGATGGAGGAAATCTTACGAGATAGCTCAAAGGATTGTTGAGACTGCAACAATGCTGTATCCTCAAGGTGGTGTTTGGAATCAACATGCATTAGGCCTCTCGCTTCTTTGTTATCAGTTTTTACGAGAAGCTAAAGAAGAATCAAATAAAATTAGTGAAAATTATCGTAAATTATTTTTTCAAAGTGACGGTGAAGTATTACACGAGACGTTTTTAACTTTTGTCAAAGAGAATGGTGAAATGACAAAGACAGCTGACAAGCTATTTATCCATCGAAATACATTAGCGTATCGTTTGGAAAAAATTCATACGGTTACAGGGAGAAATCCAAAAAATTTGCAGGACTTAGTAGAATTAACAATTGGTCAAGTGATTTATGAGTTATCGAAAAAATGTTCAGATGCATAAAAAACACGAAAAGAAACCGCTTTCTTTTCGTTCGAGTGAACAATGGAAAGATTGCTGTAAGCGCTTATAATATAGTTATAGTATATAAATACACTTCATTTATTGGAGGGAAAAATAATGGTAGAAGTAAGTGCTTTAGGTGCAATTGTTGGACTTGTAGTTGCAATTTTTATGATTTTAAAAAAGATACCTCCCGTTTATAGTTTGATTGCTGGTGGATTAATCGGTGGCCTTGTAGGTGGTGCCAGTATAGTAGAAACAGTTGAGCTAATGGTTAGTGGCTCACAAGGCATCATGCCTGCTGTGTTACGCATTTTAGCAGCAGGTGTTTTAGCAGGTGTGTTAATAGAATCTGGAGCAGCATCGAAGCTCGCGCAAACAATCGTATATAAATTTGGTCAAACGAAAGCGTTGTTAGCATTAGCGATTGCAACGATGCTACTTACTGCAGTTGGTGTATTTGTCGATGTTGCCGTTATAACAGTTGCCCCCATTGCCTTAGTAATCGCATCAGAAGCAAAACTATCTAGAATGGCAATTTTGATTGCGATGATTGGTGGAGGCAAAGCGGGTAATATTATGTCACCAAACCCGAATACGATAGCGGTTTCGGAAGCATTTGATGTATCGTTAACATCAGTAATGGCGGCAGGTATCATTCCTGCTATTTTTGGACTTGCGGTAACTTATTTCATTTCAAAGCGTATCGCAACAAAAGGTACAGTAATTCAAATTGCTGAAATTGAAAAATCGGATACAGATGCATTACCATCAGTATGGACAGCTGCACTGGCACCGATCGTAGCAATTCTGTTACTTGTGTTACGCCCATTATTTGATATTAATATTGATCCAATGCTAGCATTGCCTGCTGGAGGTTTAGTTGGAGTTCTTGCTATGGGGAAATGGCGTAATACCAACGACTACATTAAAAGTGGTCTAGGAAAGATGGCGCCGGTTGCTATATTATTAATTGGTACTGGGGCAGTCGCGGGAATTATTACAAACTCGAATCTTGATGTTGCTTTAATTGGTATTTTAGAAGGTTTAGGTTTACCAGCATTTGCTTTAGCACCTGTATCTGGAGTCTTTATGTCAGCAGCGACGGCATCTACTACTGCTGGTTCCGCGGTAGCAAGTAGCGTATTTGGTAGCACAATTTTAGAATCAGGTGTGGCTGGTTTAGCTGGTGCGGCTATGGTTCACGCTGGTGCAACTGTACTTGACCATATGCCACATGGGAGCTTCTTCCATGCAACAGCAGGTAGTGTAGGAATGAAAATAGAGGAACGTTTAAAGCTAATACCATATGAATCTTTAGTAGGGATCACGATGGCGATTGTGTCGACATTAATCTATGGTGTGTTCCAGTGGTTCTTGTAAAAGGAGGAAGAGAGAGCAATGGGCATTAAAAAAATTGTGATTGCACCTGATTCTTTTAAGGAAAGTATGACCGCAAAACAAGCGGCAGAGGCAGTTAAAAGAGGATTTGAATCAGTCTATAAAGGAACTATCACCTATGATTTAGTTCCAATGGCAGATGGGGGAGAAGGGACGACCCAATCTTTAGCTGACGGACTAAAAGGAACATTTTACGAAAAAGTGGTAACTGGACCACTAGGACAACCAGTAACGGCTACGTATGCTGTATCTGGGGACGAATCTACAGCAATTATTGAGATGGCCGAGGCCTCGGGGCTTGCCTTAGTTCCTGCTGAGAAGCGTGATCCGTTAAAAACTACCACCTATGGCACCGGTGAATTGATTAAAGCTGCTCTTGAACACGATGTATCAAAAATTATCTTAGGCATCGGTGGAAGCGCTACAAATGATGGTGGTGCAGGAATGATTGAGGCGCTTGGTGGTTTATTATATGACAAGCAAGGTGAAAGGTTGGCTCTTGGTGGTGCAGCACTTCAGGACCTTTGGCAAATGGATCTATCAAACTTGGATTCTCGTTTAGAGCAGGTAAATGTTATTGTTGCTTGTGATGTTGACAATCCATTACTGGGGTCAAAAGGAGCGAGTGCTGTATATGGCCCGCAAAAAGGAGCAACACCTGACATGGTTAGGCAGCTTGATCAAGCCTTGGCGAACTTTCATGATGTGATGCAAGTAGCGACTGGAAAGAATGTAAAGGACATCCCAGGTGCTGGTGCTGCTGGTGGAATCGGTGCAGGATTATTAGCGTGTTTAGATGCAAAGCTTGAGCCGGGGATTGACATCGTGTTAGAACAAACGAACTTTGCTAAACGTGTAGCTGATGCAGACATTGTGATTACCGGAGAAGGAAAAATGGATAGTCAAACAATTTACGGAAAAACCCCGATTGGCGTTGCAAAGGTAGCAAAGAAAAATAGTGGTGCAACCGTTATTGCTATATGTGGAACGCTAAGTAATGGGTATGAAGCTGTATTTGACCACGGCATAGATGCAGCGTTTAGTATTGCTCAAGGTCCATGCCATGTAGAACAAGCGATCCAAAACGGATCAGAATATCTAGAGGCGACAGCACGGAATATTGCAAGCGTGATAGAATTGAAAAAGTAATTAAAAACTAGCTTAAAAAATATGTAACCGATCAGCTCATCGATATTTTTGAGTGAATTCAAAAATGACTTTATAGCGCTAGAATGTTGATAAATAGACATTCTAGCGTTTTTAAATTTAAGTTTACGATTGAAAACGATAGATTTTATATTAATTTTACACCATTATATTCTACCAGCAGAAAGTCTAACAGTTTAAATGCATGGTAAAGTATTCGACATAATCTTGATTGATCAAATTGCTTTAATCAAAACCACTGCCCAGAATAACTTCCCTTATCATTATAAATTGACAGTAGCAATTTAATATTATATAATTATCTTGAATTCAAGATAATTAAAAGGAATAGCTATGCTGAACAAGTAAGAGAATGAAAAATATGAAGAGGACTTGTGATTAAAGGCATTTGTTGTTCTATCTCGTACATTACAATCAATTAAAAAACGATATAAAATGTTTGAGGCTAAATTCCACTGATTTTGCTATTTTAGAGTTAATTTATAGCAAAGGTGATCAGCCGATACAAAAAATCGGTGAAAAGGTCTTGATTGCAAGTAGTAGTATTACCTATGTTGTAGATAAACTAGAAAAGAAAAACTTACTAGAGAGACACACTTGTCCCAAAGATCGCCGAATCACATATGCGGTCATAATGGAAGTAGGTACGAAACTAATGGATGAAGTTTTTCCAAAACATCGGGTGCGTTGAAAGATATTTTTGGAGGATTAGACATGAAAGGAAAAGAAGAGCTAATTGTACAGTAAAGAAGCTAGGCTTTCATGCACAAAACATGTAAATTTTTTTAATCTAATATCTCGAATCTGAAATATATGAATTGGTAACAAAAGAATGATTAACACTAATTTTTATTATATGTACTAGGAGTGAAGCGAAATGATGAAAAAAACAAGTGGGATACACCACATTACTGCAATTGTAGGACATCCACAAGAGAATGTAGATTTTTATGCTGGCGTTCTAGGATTACGTTTAGTGAAAAAGACGGTTAATTTTGATGACCCAGGTACATATCATCTCTATTTTGGTGATGAAGGTGGTAAACCAGGAACAATTATTACTTTTTTTCCTTGGGAAGGTGCTCGTCAAGGTGTAGTTGGAGATGGTCAGGTTGGCGTTACCTCTTACGTCATTCCAAAAGGGGCATTAACATTTTGGGAAAATCGATTAACGAAATTTAATGTAGCTTATACCAAAATGAACCGCTTCGGTGAGGATTACTTGGCGTTTGATGATCCTCATGGCCTTCATTTAGAAATAGTTGAACGCGAAGAAGGAGAAAAAAATAACTGGACGTTTGGTGAAGTAACCCCTGATTATGCAATTAAAGGATTTGGTGGAGCGACACTTTTATCCAAACAACCAGAAAAAACGGCGGACTTACTCAAAAATGTTTTGGGATTTGAAAAAGTAGCAGAAGAAGGAGATCTAGTACGTTATCAATCTTCTAGCGACATTGGGAATGTAGTTGATTTAAAACTAACTTCTTCAGGCAATGGAATGATGGGCGCAGGTACGGTTCACCATATTGCGTGGAGAGCGATTGATGACAAGGATCAGTTAGATTGGCAAAAGTATGTTACAGAACATGGCTATGGTGTGACACCTGTGCAAGATAGAAACTATTTTAATTCTGTTTATTTTAGAGAACACGGGGAAATCTTATTTGAAATTGCAACAGACCCTCCTGGATTTACGATTGATGAATCGCGTGAAACATTGGGAGAACAGTTGAAGTTACCTATTCGCTATGAACAATACAGAGAACAATTAGAGGAAAGATTGATACCGATAAAAATAAAAGAACTTGATTAGTTTTTTATAGAAGGTCAAAAGGAAAAGTCAAATTTTAAAACACCTATACTTATTACATCTAGAGGAGGAAAAAAAATGAAGCATGTCTTTAACAAAGGGAAAGATCCAAAGAAACCAACGTTACTACTATTACACGGAACTGGTGGGAATGAATTAGATTTGTTACCACTTGCTGAAACAGTAGATGATCAAGCATCTGTTTTAAGTGTTCGTGGAAACATTTCTGAAAATGGTATGCCTCGTTTCTTTAAACGGTTAGCAGAAGGCGTATTTGATGAAGAAGATTTAATATACCGCACCAAAGAGTTGAATCAATTTCTTGATAACGCTGCTCAAGAGTATGGTTTTGATAGAGATAATATCATTGCAATTGGCTACTCGAATGGAGCAAATATTGCAGCAAGCTTGTTATTTCATTATCAGCACGCATTAAAGGGAGCTATTCTTCATCACCCAATGGTTCCGAGAAGAGGTATAAAACTACCAGAATTAACAGGAAAAGCTGTATTTATTGCAGCTGGAAAGAATGATCCTATTTGTTCATCGGATGAATCTATCGAATTGCAATCTCTATTGGAAAATGCAAATGTAAATGTTGAAATGCATTGGGAAGATAGTGGGCATCAACTAACATCGACAGAGGTTGCCTCGGCTAGTAGATGGTATCGTAGTTTAGATTTTAATCAATAAGTAGGGGCTAACGGTTTCAAGTTAGTCAAAAGAGTATAATGTTACCGCCATTGAGTTTAAAAATAAATAAAACTAAGCATCAAATACTACACACGTATGCAACTCAGCCTCTGGATAGGGTAATCTTTATAGATTATTCTTGAAGGAGGCTTTTTATGTCGGATAAATAGTAAGAATGTCACCATCAAATTACCTCATAATTAAATAATAGTTGTAAGCTATTTAACGCTTATATTCAAACGCATTTTTCCTCTTGAAAAATCGTGAAGATTACCATTTTAATGAATCTGCTCTACTTATAAGTTATCTATTTTATCCCCTTTTTCTACTTTACTTGATTCACTATATGAAAGTATTAAGCCTTACGTTAAGTAATCCGTCATTTACCATGAAAATGTATAATTAAGTTATAAGGCGATAAATTAGAAAATAGTTCTTCTTTTTGCTGCTTTTTTTAGGTAACTTGTCAAACTGTTTCCTAACGTGACGGAAAATGTTTATTTGCTGATTAAAAGCGTTTTCAATTATAGTTAAGCTGTAATAAGGAACAAAAATACTTTACAAACAGGAGGGCACTATGAACAACTCAAAACTTCAGTCCACTTTAATGAAATTTTTGATGCCAATTGCGAATAAAGTGGAACAACAAAAGCATTTACAAGCAATAAAAGACGGAATGATTGCCATTGTTCCAATTATCATTATAGGTTCGTTTTTTATTTTACCTATTGCATTTATGAACGTTTTCCACAGCGGACCTATTCATGAGTTTCTAGCCAATCATATTGAAAAACTAACGTATCCAGATAAATTCACCAATGGATTGTTATCGATTTATGCAGCATACTTTATTGCTGATTCCTTGGCTAAGAAATATGAGATGAATTCTCCACAGTATGGAATTACCGCTGTAATAACGCATGTAATTCTGAGCGGTGTGATCACAGAGAATGGATTGGATATGACGTTTCTAGGAGCGCAAGGACTCTTTGTTAGTATTATATCTGCCATATTAACGGTTGAAGTTACTCGATTTATGTTCAAGAAAAAGATGGTTGTCAGACTACCAGATAGCGTACCGCAAATGGTAGGGGACAGTTTTAGTAACTTATTCCCAATGATCGTTAATATTCTGATTGGAACGACGATTGCTGTTCTATCAATGAGTTTAGGTGGTATTGCATTTCCACAAGTTATTATGAATGTGTTAGCACCAGCGATTAGTTCGATGGATAGTTTACCGTCTTTATTAATTGTTATTTTCTTAACGCAATTTCTATGGTTTTTTGGTTTACACGGACCAGCGATTACTTCTGCTGTTTGGGCACCGTTTGCAATCACATACCAAGCGGAAAATATTGCTAACTATGCAGCTGGAGCTGAAGTATCGCATATCTTTACATTTGGGTTATACTATAACATATTACAGGTATCCGGATCAGGGTTAACACTTGGACTTGTTTTACTTATGATGCGATCAAGAGCAAAAAACTTAAATGCGATTGGAAAAGTGTCAATTATTCCTTCGTTATTTGGAATTAATGAGCCACTTATCTTCGGTGCACCAATTTTATTAAATCCATTTATGTTTATTCCATTTGTTTTCGGTCCGTTAATTGTTACAGCATTAACTTATTTTGGAATGACATCAGGTTTAATGGGGATGCCAATTGCGAACCCACCAGGATTCTTACCACCTGGCGTAGGGGCGTTTCTTATGACATTGGATTGGCGAGCAGTTGTATTTGTATTCATTAGTTTAATTCTGATGACACTCATTTACTTCCCATTCTTTAAAGCAATGGAAGCCAATGAAATTAAAAAAGAAAATGAAAAAACAGCTTAAGTTTTGATTTAATACATTGGTAGAGAGCTCTATGGTAAATAAAAATAATTATACAGAACAGCATAGATGAAAATAACAAAGCTTAGAGGTAGGTGATATCGATGTTTACGGAACGACAAAAAGAGATAATTGAGCAAATCATCAAAAATCCGAATGGGATTTTCGGTGCTAAATTAGCTGATAAAACAAATGTGTCTACAAGAACCGTAAGGAACGATATTGCCTCCATTAATAAGATGTTAAGCAATGAATCGTTTCGAATTCTATCTTCGAATACAAAAGGTTATTATCTTTTATCTGAATACGTACCGTCGTTTATCGCTTTTATGAATCCTATTAACAACGCACAGTATCAAGGTTTTCAAAATCAGGAACAGCGCTTGTACGTCATTTTAGGAAAGGTGCTGTTCCAAACTGAACAAGATTGCTTTGATTTAGCAGATGAACTTTATGTATCCGAACAAACGATATTTAAAGATATAAGTAAAATAAAACAGCTCTTGGAAACAAAGTATAAAATCCATCCGATTGATATACAGCATAATCAAATCTATTTTGATGCATCGGAGGAAGAAATCAGATATTTGCTATTCAAAATATTAAAGGAACTCATTTTATCTGATAAAGCCGATTACTTAACAGATGTTAGTTTGTTGGTAAATGGTTACTTTGATCAAAAAGAGCTTGACTTGCTCAAAATTAAGATGAAAAACTATTTAGCCTCCCAGAAACTCGTTGTTGATGATAAGTCGTTTGAAATGATGGTTGGAGCTACCTATCTCACTGCTTTAAGGAATAGATGTGGCTTTATCGTACAATCTGATGTACAATCCTTTATTAATAGAAATGTAAGTTCTTTATTAGAGGAGCTAATCAAATCAGGTGTGGATATTAAAGAAAAAGATAAAACGAGTTTAAATCGGTTTTTCTGGTCACTAAAAGTCCCAACAAGTTCGGATTCGTTAGAAGAGAACATTAGTATAACAACATTAACAATTTTAAATGAGTTTCGTAGAGATGTGTTGAGTAAATATAGTATTGATTTAAAAGAAAGCGTAGAAACGATGGAAAAATTGAAAGTGCATATTGAATATATGCTCCGTCGTTTAGAAACGGACTATGAACTATCCAATCCAATTATTAATGATATAAAAAAGCGTTATCCATTTGCGTATGAGGTTGCAATGTTGATTGTTCATATTGTGTATCGCTACCAAGGGAAGTATTTAGTAGACGATGAAATATCTTATGTCGCGATTTATATTGAAATCTTTTTAAGAGAAAATAATAATCGTTTGAAGACAGTCGTTATTAGTGATACGAGTATGGGAATTAACGATATTATCCAAAATTGGCTCTCTAGTAATTTCAGAAATCATATTGAGGTAGTTGCATGTCTACCATTGATTGCATTGGATAAATACTTAGAAAAACATCAAGTAGACTTCGTTATCTCAACTTATATTATAAATATCGAACAGACTATCCCTTGTCATGTTATTGAGCGAATCCCTGAGCGAAGTGATTATTATTCACTGACCAATAAGATACACAAAATCAAAAATAGTAATCGGTATGAAAAGCTAATATCTCGAATGTTCAGCAAAGAGTTTGTTGACATTTATGAGGGAGAACAAATGACGTTTGAAGAGTTAATTATGAACATGGCACAGAAATTAAAACAACATGATCGGATTCATGATCTGGAAGGCTATGTAAAGGATGTTATTCAGCGAGAGGAAAATTATCCGACTACCATTGGGAAGCATTTTATGATTCCTCATCCGCTATCTTCTTTTGCGAATAAAACAACTGTTTATGTAACGGTACTTAAGAATCCTCTCATCCATAAAGGTGAAAAAATAAAAATGGTATTTTTGCTAGCAATTGAAAACAAAATGGATGATGATGTGAGTACTCTATTTCAATTTATTCAGCAGTTGGCTTTAGATCAAGATTCCATTACAAGTTTACTTGATGCAAATGGAAAAGATGTATTTTTAGGAAAAATTTTTGATTTATCGACATCGTTTTTTAACAGCATTATATAGAGTGAGAAATGCAAGTATTTTGAAGGAGTGAACGAAATGAAGATATTATTAGTTTGTAATGCTGGGATGTCCAGCTCGATTTTAGTGGATAAAATGAACAAGTCTGCAGCTGCACAAAATTTGGATGTAGTCGTAGAAGCAAGATCAAATAATGCCATTAATGAAGAAAAAGGGAAATGGGATATTTGTTTAGTTGGCCCACAAATTATGTATGCTGTTGATTCTATTAAAGCAACATTAGGCATTCCAGTTGCTGTGGTAGAAACCCGGACATATGCTATGGCGAATGGTGAAGAGGCATTGAAACAGGCTTTCGAAATTCATGAGAAAGGGAAAGCATAATATATGTCCAAAGTAGAACGATTATCAGAAATAGCAATGAAAATTATTACCTGTGCAGGGCTTGCTAAATCGAATTATTTAATGGCTTTAGAAGATGCGAAAAAAGGTAATGTGGAAGAAGCACACAAAAAAATACAAGAAGGATCCGATGTATTTGCTGAGGCGCATCATGTACATGCCTCTGTATTAACTGATGAAATGACTGAGTTGGAGCCGCAAGTAACATTATTACTCGTTCATGCGGAAGATCAGCTGATGAATGCAGAAACAATAAAAATATTAGTGCAAGAATTAATGGAGATTCATCAAACAAAAATAAGTTAAAATACGACTAAGCTATGAGAGAAATATATTATATAATGAAGGAGATAAATAGACATGAGTTCAACTTATAACGTATGGGCAGAAACAAAAACAAGAAATAATCTACAAGTAGATGAAGTGATTTCATCATTGCAAAAATCTATCCGCAGAGCGATGGTAGAGGAAGCTTGTGCATTTGCTTATGAATTATATATTAGCTCCCCACAATTACTGGATAGAATGTGGAGAAGATTGTTAACTATTTCTGTAGAAGATATCGGTTTTGGTAACTTGGATGCTGCTATTCATGTGCAAAACTTAAATGAAATGCGAAAAAACTTCCCTTATAATGATGGCGATCAGCCGATGTACTTTATTCATGCGATCCGTATTTTATGCGAAAGCAAGAAGGACAGATCGAGTGATTTCTTAAAAAATATTATTATTAAAGGCTTTGCAATGGGGCAAAAGCCAGAAATTATGGACGTAGCACTGGATAAGCATACGAGACGTGGAAAAGAAATGGGACGTGGGTCGAAGCATTTCTTTGAAGAGGGGACAAAAGTCATCCCGGAATTGGAAGTGGATAATAATTACCGTGAGCGTTATGGTAAAATTTTAGAAACCTATGATCCTAAAAATGCTGTACCAAACGCATTTGTATATAGTCCGGATCAGTTTTAATAATAAGTAGGCTGGATCTCTAAGTAGAGGTTCAGCCTATTTTACATTTTAGGAAACGAGCTATGAATCAAATGCACCCTCTTTTAATAAGAGTTCTGTCGGAGATCTACAAACATGCTTGCTTCTGTTTCTTGTAAAGCTGAAGTCATTGTTTTCCGATTCAATACATGATACTAATGACTTCATCCTAAGAGATTTTACTTCTTAAATTAGCCAAAGCTATATCAACGTAGATATTGGCATTTCTTTTTACACAAGGAGCTTCTACAATACCAGCTACTGAAATGCACCGGTTAATCCAGTTTCGGATTGAAACCATATCAATAGCGGAATAGAATGTATTATATTGCTAGTATATTTCCTAAGGAGGCGGAAAAAGTTTAGTTGAGTGCGAGAAGGATTATTGATATGCTAAAGATGCAATCAAGCACCGGTACTTTAAGTCTAGGACAACATATAAGTGAGCGGAACTTCCTTTTCATCTAAAGTACATAAGCTTATGCGATATTATTTTATGAAAGTGGGGACGTTGCATGAAGAACAAATTATCGGTCGTTATTGCAGGTGGGGGGAGTACGTATACTCCGGAAATTATTTTAATGCTATTGGACAACTTAGATCGCCTTCCTTTACGAAAAATCAAGCTTTATGATAATGATGAAGCAAGGCAAAATAAGGTTGCTAAAGCATGTGAGATCTTGATTAAGGAGAAAGATCCTACGATTGAATATGTGGCGACAACAGATCCAGAAGAAGCATATACGGATGTGGATTTTTGTTTAGCACACATACGAGTAGGTCAATTACCAATGCGTGAATTGGATGAAAAAATCCCAATCAAATACGGTTGTGTAGGACAGGAAACATGTGGTCCAGGTGGGATTGCTTATGGAATGCGTTCTATTGGTGGAGTAATTGAAAACATTGATTATATGGAAAAATATTCGCCACATTGTTGGATGCTAAACTATTCTAACCCAGCTTCTATTGTGGCAGAAGCGACTCGAAGATTACGACCAAATTCACGGGTTATTAATATTTGTGATATGCCAATAGGAATGGAGCATGGCATTGCTGATATTGCTGGTGTTCCTTCTCGTAAGGATTTAGATATTCGCTATTACGGTCTAAATCATTTCGGATGGTATACATCGATAAAAGACAAATCTGGAAAAGAGTTACTTCCGGAGTTAATTGAACATATGAAGCAGTATGGCTTCATTAACGGTGAAGAAGGAATGGCAACGGCAAATAAAGATAGTTGGTTTGAGACGAATTTATTTGCTAAGCATTTAGTTGCTGTCGAACCTACGACTATTCCAAACACGTATTTAAAATATTATCTCTACCCGGATTATGTGGTAGAGCATACAGATCCAAACTATACACGAGCAAATGAAGTTATTGATGGCAGAGAGACAGAAGTGTTCTCAGCTTGTTCTGAAATTGAAAAAAATGGTCATTCTAAAGGTACTAGTCTTGAAATTGGGATACATGCAGAGTTTATTGTTGATTTAGCAACGGCATTAGCGTTTAATACACAAGAACGCATGCTAATTATTGTAGAAAACAAAGGCGCTATTAAGAATTTCCCTGATGATGCTATGGTTGAAATACCTTGTATTGTCGGTAAAGATGGTTATGAGCCGTTGGCAATTGGAGAAATTCCTACCTTCCAAAAAGGGCTTATGGAGCAGCAGGTAGCTGTTGAAAAATTAGTAGTAGAAGCATGGATTGAGCATTCCTACCAAAAGTTATGGCAAGCTTTGACATTGTCACAAACGGTACCAAGTGCAACGGTAGCAAAAGACTTGCTTGATGACTTAATAAAAGCGAATAAGGATTACTGGCCAGAACTTCATTAATAAGAATAGTAGCTTATGCTATAATGACAGAATCTAACCAGCTATTTGTTATAATAAGATAGGGAAGAGGGAGGAATTCTTTCATTATAAGTATAAGGTTTGGTGAGCTCCTTTAGTAAAAAAATATTTTTGTTAGTTATAAGTCGCGCTTGATTCCCTTCTGATTTCTTTGAAATAAAGGGATGACAGCGCGTTTATACTTGTAAAAACTATTTATTGTATGTTTTGAATGATAATGTAGTTGGTATATTTGAGCCTTTTTCATTTCAATTGAAAGCTCAAATTTTTTTGTAAACTTATTAGAAAGGCGTCATCTTATGGACAAACGTGTATATTTACTAACTATTGTATCTTTTGTAGTTGGAATGGTAGAGCTGATCATTGGAGGAATACTAGATTTAGTGGCAGCTGATTTGAATGTCACTCTTGGTAAGGCTGGGTTATTAATTTCTGTTTTTTCACTTTTTTTTGCAATTACTGCTCCACTACTTATGATTGCTACAGCAAAATTTGAACGTAAACTTCTCATGCTCATTTTCTTATTTTTGTTTTCTTTAAGTAACTTCATTGTGGCACTTAGCCCTGTTTATAGTATATTATTTATTGGACGTATGCTATCTGCGGCAAGTGGATCGTTACTAATTATGCTATGTTTAACGATGGCTGCCAATATTGGAAGTGAAAAAAATCGAGGACGTGCTATCGGTTTTGTATCAATGGGAATTAGTGGATCGATTGTGTTGGGTGTTCCAATTGGTTTAGTACTTGGTAATACATTTGACTGGAGAGCACCGTTTTTGCTTATTGTTTTTTTAACTTTATTATCAATGGTTGGTGTTTACTTCTTCATGGATAAGATACCACCTAAGCCGCAAGTAGCACTTAAAGAACAAATCAATTCATTGAAAGAAAGTAAGGTTCTTTTAGCACATTCGACCACATTCCTTTTTATGACTGGTCACACAATCCTTTATGCGTATTTCACACCATTTGTAAAAGAAACGATGGGGGTTAGTGGTAGCTGGCTAAGTCTGATTTATTTTCTATTTGGGATTGCAGCTGTTAGTGGTGGAGGAGTTGGTGGGATCATATCTGATCGTTTTGGAACGAAACGCACTATGCCCATAACATTAATTATTTTTTCTCTATCTATTTTTATTCTTCCATTAACAACTTCTGTATGGCCGGTTTTCATTGTTATAATGATCATTTGGGGCATGATGAGTTGGGCAATTACGCCAGCTTTACAAAGCTATTTAATTGAATCTGCTCCTGAGACAGCTGATGTTCAGCAAAGCTTAAATAACTCTTCTTTGCATTTTGGAATTGCGTTCGGTTCTTTCATCGGTAGCATTGTCATTGAGCAAGCACAGGTCGAACAAAATGCTATTGTAGGTGGAGTGTTCATTAGTCTTTCAATTGTCACGATCATGATTTCTATGTCCAGATAGTAGATTAAAAGAAAACATAAGACAGCTAATAATAGAAGACATGTTTAAAAAAGGGTGTACCTCAGTGAGGTCACTATAAAACGTTAAAAAAGATATGATTTCCATTTCAAGATGGGAATTATATCTTTTTTAGTTATATGGGATTGGGGATTATTGACAAACTGTTTATTGCAATTACCATTTTGATAATTATTCTAGTAAAATGGTTTGTAACGTTCTTGTAGAGAAGGAGATGTCATCATGGAACAACTGAAACAGAGAATTGAAAAGCATATTGAAACGATAGCAACGTTCACTGCAACACCTGGAAATGGGACGACACGTCTTACCTACAGTAAGGAAGATTTACAAGCTAGACATTATATTAAAGAACAAATGAAGGCATCAGGTCTGACTGTTAAAGAGGATGGATTAGGTAATATCTTTGGAAAATTAGACGGGGCTCTTGCAGATGCTCCGAGTGTGATGGTTGGTTCACACTTTGATTCCGTACCGAATGGTGGTGCATATGACGGAACGGCAGGAGTGGTCGCTGCGCTTGAGGTGGCCAATTTATTTTACCTGGCCAATATAAAACCAACTTACCCATTGGAAATCATTGCATTAGTTGAAGAAGAAGGTGCTCGTTTTGGTGGTGGATTAATGGGATCACGAGGCATCACAGGAGAATTAAGTGAGGCTGAATTCAGTCAGTTAAAAGATAAAAATGGCGTATCAACAAAAGAAGCAATGCAAGACATTGGGTTAGATCCTTCACTGCCTAAAGCACGAGATTCTAAAACGATGAAAGCTTTTCTCGAAATGCATATTGAGCAAGGTCCGATCTTGGAAGAAAAGAATATACCAATTGGTGTGGTAGCATCTATTGTTGGGCAAGCGGAGTATTATATTACCATAAAAGGTCAAGCTGGTCATGCAGGAACAACACCGATGGATAAGCGATCCGATGCATTGATTACTGCAGCTAAGATTATTAGTGAGCTACCTGAATTTGCGATTGCAGAAGGAAATGGAACGGTTGTAACAACGGGACAGTTAAATGTTTTTCCAAACGGATCGAATGTTATTCCTGATAAGGTAGTCTTTACAGTAGATATCCGTTCAGGTAAAGAAAAAAATGTGCAGCATGTGATTCAACTGATGAAACAATGCGTTGCGTTATATCAAGGGAATGGAATAGAAATTGAAGTCGAAGAAACATTATATGTAAAACCAAAAGCACTTAGTGAAAAGATTCAACAATTGCTGAAAGAACACAGTAGTAAATGCGATATTCCATACTGCTCGATAGACAGTGGGGCAGGTCATGATGCGATGGTCTTTACTGATGTTACTGAGGTCGGGATGCTATTTATCCCAAGTAAAGCTGGTTTGAGTCATTGTCCGGAAGAGTGGTCAGATGCAGCTGATATTGCAAATGCAGTAGAAATTTTATACCAGACGGCGAAGCAATTAACAGAAGCGGGAGATATGAAGGAAAAGCTATAAAAATAATTAAATATCGTTTCATATAGAAAAAGCGTTAGACAGCTAAATAAACTGTTTAACGTTTTTTGTATTTGATAAAAAATGATGTTGAAGTGTTTGTTAAATTGGATTTAATTGATGTTCGAATCGAATGATAAGGCTAAGCTGTTCGTAAACGGGATATATCGAACACTCACGGCACAGAGTAGGGTCAAAGTGTTCAAATAAACAGATATATCGAACACTCAGAGCAGGGATTAGTCCGATAGTGTTCGAAAAAAGGTATATATCGAACACTCAGAGCAGGGGTTAGTCCGAGAGTGTTCGAAAAAAGGTATATATCGAACACTCAGAGCAGGGATTAGTCCGAGAGTGTTCGAAAAAAGGTATATATCGAACACTCAGAGCAGGGATTAGTCCGATAGTGTTCGAAAAAATGGATATAACAAACACTCACAGCGCAGAATAAGGCAAGGGTGTTTAATAAAACTTACTTATCGTACACTCGTACCCCAGAAGGAAACTCGAGTGTTCATTACAATTTAGTTTTCGGCCATAAATATTTATAATAACAATTAATATAAGAGATGATGGAGTAAAAATCACTCCACCACATTTGCCAGAGAGGTTAGCTTCTTAATAGAATAAAAACCATGTAAAGCACGTATAAAGAAGTTAGCCAGCCTCCTTCTAATCTACCAATTTTATAACTCGTTCTTGAAAAAATAAGTAAAATTAAAGTTAGAATATTCATAAACATGATGTCAAAGAATATCGTATTATCAACAGTGAGTGGAGAGATGATTGATGTTAATCCTAACACGAGAAATAAATTGAAAATATTACTTCCAACGATATTCCCTAGGGCAATATCGGTTTCTTTCTTAAGGGCAGCTGTAATAGTAGTAATTAATTCAGGTAGTGATGTACCTACCGCAACAATCGTCAGTCCAACAAGTGTTTCACTCATACCAAAAGAAAGAGCAATTTTGGAAGCATTGCTTACCACTAATTCACCACCGAGCACAATAGCTGCTAGCCCGATAACTGCAAGAATTATATTTTTTCCTAATGGAGGCTTTTCTTGTGCTACTGTTTCTAATTTAGTATTACTACTTCTAGCAACTTCAAAAATGTAATATAAGAAGATCGCAAAGAATAATAACAGAATAAATCCATCGCCTCTACTAATGAAAGCACTTGTTGATTGTTGTAGACTAATGTCACTTACCATAATAAGAACGACGACACCAGCTAAGAGTGTAAAGGGAATTTCCTTTCTAATTGTCTCACTTTCAACTGTCATTGGTAAAATAAGCGCACCTATCCCAACCACTAAGGTGATGTTAAATATATTACTACCAACGACATTTCCAATCGTAACTCCAGCACTGCCTTCTAATGCTGCGACAATACTTACTGTTGCTTCTGGCGCACTTGTTCCAAAAGCGACAATCGTTAGCCCAATGATAAGCGGTGATACTCGTAAAGCAGTAGCAATCTTAGAAGCACCGTCAACAAAAAAGTCTGCCCCCTTAATTAGTAATATAAATCCAACAATTAATAAAATATATGTCATTAAAATTCCTCCAATCGTTGTTGCTTTAAAAAAATGATCGGTAGCAGTTAAACGTGTTTTTTTTGTAAAACATAAAAAACCTTTACCGTTTTGGCAAAGGTTTTGAATATTTAAATGAGAATATCCCTTTACCAGGTGTACGATAAAGGTCTTGCTAACAATCTAGTATCGCCAGAAAAGCCGAGAGCATGAGAACTCCGAAATGACGACTTTACTGTTAAAGCTACTCCCCTTTAGGAATATGAAGTTGTTAATATAATAGTATCCATCGATAAGAAAGAAGTCAATAGTTTTATTCTCATGTGATCTAAGATTAAGCGTAGCGTAAGAAAAATGCGTAGTACATTTCTATCCAAATGATATGTAAATGAGTACTTTATAATAGAATATCGACCTAGTAATAACTGTCGCATTTTTTAAAACGAGCATCAAACCTCATTTGTTTAACATGTCCATCACATACTGTTGTAGTTCATTCAAAACAGCAACAATTCCCCTCTCGTTGCGTTAGGCATAAGCAAATAGGTCAAGTCACAACAAATATGCAAAAAATGAAACTTATTTCTTTGTCATTCGTAATACATAATAAATTAGAGGTTTTAAATAAAAGCTATTGTTTTATCTAATTAAAGGAGATGATATTGGATGGAATGGAAAGATAGTAAGGAATATATTGAAGTTAATAATGCCGAAGAACTGCTTTCTGCCTTTAATAATAAGGAATCTCATATCGTTATTAAAAAGGGCTATAAAGAAGAATTTTTGAATAATACAGAGCTACCATTTACTGAAAATGAACTTATGGGATTACAATTGGGATCAGGTGGTGGTGCAACAATTGGCGGATCAATTATTTTTGCTATTCTCAATTTCTTTAGTAAAGGAAGTAAAAAGCAAAAGAAAATTGATAGTAGAATTCGCAACTATGTATTAAAAAACTGGAAAGACAATGAGCTCTTGCTTTATTTGCGTCAATTAGATTATTAGAAGTTAATACTCGCCATCCTTATTTTTCAACAACATAATGATAAAATTATTTTGTGAAGGTGTCTTTAGGGCACCTTTTTTTATGTGTAACCTTATATATTATAAAATACACGATACCAACACTTTAAAACATTTTTTTCCACAAAATCTAAAATACATGCTATAATTAGTTTAATAAAATTTCAAGAGGCCCATACAATAACTACCCAACTCAAAATTTAACATTTACCCATGAGCAAAAAAGTAAGCTATGATAAGTGATCATGTCGTATGCGAGGAGGAGATGAGTGAAAAAGGTTTTTATTTTACTTTTTTTCGTATTAATTTTCATTTTGGTAATGTTCAAACATGACCCTCAACCTAGTTTAAGAGGATTTTATGAAAGTGAGAGGGTAGAAGGATATATCGTCCAATTAAGTTTTCATCCAGAGGAAAAAAGTTTTATTGAGTTTATTGATAATAGACAAGTTAATAAAGGGACCTATCAATTAAAAAAAGATAATGTATATCAGTTAAATGGTGATGTACAAAATATTGAACTGACACTTAGTAATGAAAATGCTTTTGACGTAGTTATCGAGAAACTTAATAATGGGAAGCCAATCCAAGTAATCAATATAAGTGCCATACCTTCATATTTTTCAACGGAATTTAATGATGTGGAAGCGTACAAGGAATTGCTCAACTAAACCGAATAAAAAAGCGGAGAAACTATGAACTGACCTAGCCATATGAGACACATATAAAACACCATTATCGCTAATTTTAATGTAACACTTTTCTACTGTTT
>NZ_JBISEP010000030.1:0-34816 GCF_044383835.1 Paraliobacillus sp. JSM ZJ581 | reverse complement strand
AAATCCTGTTTTTTGATCACTCATGTACTTTTTTCCGATGCGAGTGTTCGATAAATCCTGTTTTTTGATCACTCATGCACTTTTTTCCGATGCAAGTGTTCGATAAATCCTGTTTTTTGATCACTCATGCACTTTTTTCCGATGCGAGTGTTCATTAAATCCTGTTTTTTGATCACTCATGTACTTTTTTCCGATGCGAGTGTTCGATAAATCCTGTTTTTTGATCACTCATGTACTTTTTTTCAATCCAAGTGTTCATTAAATCCTGTTTTTTGATCACTCATGCACTTTTTTCCGATGCAAGTGTTCGTTAAATTCAGTTTTTTGATCACTCATGTACTTTTTTTCAATGCAAGTGTTCGTTAAATTCAGTTTTTTGATCACTCATGTACTTTTTTTCAATGCAAGTGTTCGTTAAATTCAGTTTAAAGTACACATCGACATTACTTTTAAAAAAATGTTTAATAAAAACCATTTATCGTAATGTTAATATCCTAATGTAAAAGTGGTATATAAAAAAACGCAATACTTCGTTGTTATCAACAAAATACTGCGTTGGTCACATATGTATGGAGCGGGTGAAGGGAATCGAACCCTCGACATCAGCTTGGAAGGCTGAGGTTTTACCACTAAACTACACCCGCATTTGATTATAAGTACTCCGTTATTTTATTTACACATGTCATGTCCCTGCATCTGCTAGCTTATTCGAGATGTTCATGTTTCGGGACAACTCGATGCATATTCGACGATGTAACGCTCGTGGCTGAGGTTTTACCACTAAACTACACCCGCAAAACAGGTCAAAACTTGAATCGATGTTTAATAGTATAACAATTCTAGATACATATCGCAACAGCATTCGCCAAAAAAATATTCTTTTTCTTTAAATAATATTGTAAAACAAGTTTACCAGTTAAACATATGGGTACATTAAATAAAAAAGGTAGGTGTTCTATATGATTTGGACAATTATTGGTATCTTATTACTTGCTTGGTTAATCGGATTTATATTTGAAATTGCTGGTGGACTTGTCCACATTTTACTAATCATTGCTTTAGTTGTATTTATTGCAAAAATGTTAAGGAAATAAATCTATTAGAAAACATTACGTTAACATTTCTCTATTTTAAACCAGAACAAAAATAGGTATTAGTCTTATACCAGTTATCGATATACAAATACTTATCAAAAACCCCCTAAAGTTAGATTTAAGCTATCTTAGGGGGTTTTTGCTGAATTTAAGTTTAGGTATTCTATTTCTTAATTAATTTATTATAAACGACTTTCACTATTTCCATCATGATCACAGCTGCTACAGCTAATCCAGTAGCAACCAACCAATTGTTCCAACCAAATGAAGCTGGAATTGCAAAAATGTCACGTGTGAAAGGTAAAATGGTGATACTGTAAAGTGCGAAACATACAGCTACAGCACCAAGTACATATTTATTCGTAAATAACCCAACACCAAAGATTGTCTGCGTATTTGAGCGAGCAGCAAAAGTTTGCAATGTTCGAGATAAAATTAATGTTGTAAACGCCATGGCTACTCCCATTTCAGCCGAATGTTGTAATCCAATAAAGTGTGAAAAGATTACCGCTATCCCAATTAGACCACCACGCGTAATTACCGCACGCATTATGCCACCTGAGAAAATACCTTCATCCACATTACGTGGTTTTCGCTTCATAACACCTGGCTCTGCTTTTTCCATCCCTAAAGCAATGGCTGGTAATGAATCATTTACTAAATTAATAAATAATAATTGTAACGCAGTAAATGGATTGGAAAAACCAAATATAACAGCAAACAGAATAGCAATGATTGCACCTAAGTTACCGGCAAATAAATATCCAATTGCTTTTTTAATATTATCGAAAACCGTTCTCCCAACACCTACAGCATTAACTATTGAAACGAAATTATCATCTGTTAGTATCATGGCGGAGGAATCTTTTGCTACATCTGTTCCACTTCCCATAGAAATACCAATATCAGCTTGTTTTAGTGCTGGTGCATCATTGACGCCATCACCAGTCATAGCTGAGATTTGATCTTTACGTTGCCATGCACGAACAATTCGTATTTTATTTTCTGGTGATACACGAGCATAAACAGAGATTCTTTCTAGTTTATCATCTAGTTCTTGATCAGACATTGCATCTAATTCTTTGCCTGTTAATGCAATATCGTCTTCATCCATCAACCCAATTTGACGGCCAATAGCCTGAGCTGTCGTTTTATGGTCACCAGTAATCATTACTGTTTTTATCCCTGCTGCTTTTGTCTGTTCGATCGATCCATACACCGCATCACGAGGTGGATCCATCATAGCTGTTAAACCAACTAACACAAGCTCATTTTCATCCTCATACTCTAACACATCTTTGTCATTTGGAAATTTCTTATAGCCATAAGCTAATACTCGTAATGCTTGGTTAGAATAATCTTCGTTTGCACGATTCAGTCTATCGATCCAGTCTTGTGTTAAAGCTATTTCCTCACCTTGTACCAGAATATAACTGGCCCGATTAAACATTACATCAGGACCACCTTTTGTTAACATCATCTTTTCGCCACCGATCGTATGTAGTGTTGACATTAACTTACGATCAGAATCGAATGGTAGTTCAGCCTCACGCTGGTGCTCCTCACGTAATGTTTGATAATCTTGATTATTATCATTGGAAAAGTTAATTAAAGCAACTTCTGTTGGATCTCCAACTTCATTTCCATCATTGTTAATGTAAGAATCGTTACATAACACTGCGATATCAACAAGCAATCGTTCTGATTGATCCCAATTGTCTGGACTTTCTGGTAAATGTTCTTTTTTACCCTCTGGAATAAAATAATCCGTTACAGTCATTTTATTTTGTGTCAATGTGCCTGTTTTATCAGTGCAAATAACACTTGTCGACCCTAAAGTTTCTACGGCAGGAAGCTTACGAATAATCGCATGCTGCTTCGCCATTTTATTCGTACCGACAGATAAGACAATCGTTACAATTGATTGCAGTGCTTCAGGAATAGCAGCAACGGCTACTGCAACAGCAAACATTAAAGCGTTCAAAAGCTCTGTTGCCACATCCACTGTTCCGTCTCCTAGCCAGATTCTTGCAGCCTGTACGACGAAAATAACAACAGATAAAATTAAAATACCAATACCTAACTTTTTACTAAATGCGTCTAATTTTCGTTGTAATGGTGTTTGTTTTTGCTCTGCAGTAGAAAGCATATTAGCTATTTTACCAATTTCGGTTTTTTCTCCAGTTCCAGTGACAACAAAGGTAGCTCGTCCATAAACAACTAATGAACTACTAAAAACCATGTTCGTCCGGTCGCCCAATCCTACTTCTTCCTCGATAGCGTCTACTTGTTTTTCGACAGCTTCAGACTCACCTGTAAGTTGGCCTTCATTAACCTTCAACGAACCACTTTCCAACATTCTTCCATCTGCTGGGATATAGTCACCAGCCTCTAAATAAACGATATCACCTTGAACAAGCTCACGTGCTGGAATGGTTTGCTTTGTTCCATTTCTCATAACCTTTGCCTCTGGCGCTGACATATCTTTCAGGGCATCTAAAGAACTTTCTGCTTTTTTGGTTTGCACGACACTGATAATAGCGTTCATAATTAAAACAATGACGATTACAATTGTTTCGACATATTCGCCCAGTATTAACTGTACTCCAGCAGCAACTAACAGCACAATAACCATTGCATCTTTAAACGTTTCTAAAAATAACTTCCATGTTGGCACTTTTTCTTTATCTTCAATTTCATTGTAACCATCATGATCTAACCTTGTTTTTACTTCATCAGTTGAAAGCCCCTGTTCTGTTGCATTCACCTGTTTAAGTACTTCCTCTTTGTTCGATTGATACAATTCCATACGTCTCACCATCTCCTCACAAGACACTCTTTTTCAAAAGAGAAAATATTTTGATCTTCATTTGATAAAATAGAACAATTTTTGCAATTTAACCAAAAAGAACATAATTACTTTTTCATTACCTACTTTTCCATAGTTTAAACCAAAGTAGCTAGAAAAAACGTAAAAAAGACCTTTATCGCTTGTAATCTACAAGCGATAAAGGTCTTGCTAACAACGTTAGTTGCCAATTATGCCGGAGATAACTCTCGTAATGACGACATAATTGTTGCAGCTACTCCCCTTTTAGTTAATTTTAATTATAAAAATAAGCCTTATTATTGTCAAGTAAAGTTTTGTAAAAGTTATTGAATAAAAAATCACACCCGTAATAAAGTTATTACATATGAAAGATATATTAAATGGTGATCAATTATTAGCCCAGTTGAAGGCTTTATCAAACCCGTATCGATTGAAAATTATTCATTTACTTTATGGGTAATTGAAAACTTGTTAAAACATGTTGAATAAAAAAATCAAAGAGAAGCAGCTACATTTGCTTCTCTTTATATACTTACTCTAATGTTTATATCAAATTCATTAAACGCCTGTAAAATAATATTTCGATCTAAACGAAATGCTAAATCTTCAAACTTCATAGCTAAGATAGAAGGAATCGTGCAATTTATCGTTACTAATTCTTTACTTGTAAAAATAGATTCTCTGCCTTCATGTAGCTTTTTTTTGTATCGATTAAACTTGGGATCTAAATCATCTATTTGCTCTAATAGCTGTTCTACTGTTTTGTACTGCTGAATCAATGGTAAAGCTGATTTCGCCCCTACGCCTGGACACCCAGGAATGTTATCACTTGAATCACCTAGTAATGCTTTTACATCAATCCATTGACTTGATTCAATCTCATATTCAGCTCTAAAATGCTCGATTGTATAGATGGTTTCCTGTCTTTTTTGTGCAATAATTTGTGATGTATGTTCATTTAGTAATTGCAACAAATCCCTATCATTGCTATAAATCAAACAAGGAGATGCTTGTTCTCTTGACCATTTGTCTGATAAAGAGCCAATAACATCATCTGCTTCATGCGGAGAAATAGCAAGTTGCGCTACACCAATCTTATCAAGTATTTTTGTGAGTGTCTCATATTGTTCGATAAGTGGGGAAGGTAATTCATTGCGAGTTTCCTTATAAAAATCATATTTAATACGTCTATCTGTTTCTTCACGTTTCACGTCCCAAGCAACAGCAACATGACTAATGCTATGTTCCTTTATTAAATGTATGATCTTCTGTAAAAAAACCCGTAACCCATTGATATATAACCCTTTGCCATTCTTTGGTAATTGATCCTCCGTTTTATTATACGCCGTTGCAAAATAACCACGACTCAATAAGTTAAATCCGTCAATCAAAAGTAATTTATCTTGTGACATATGCTATACTCCTCTCGTTCGTTACGTTCCATTGTAACATGCTCGATTCATTTCATTACATTTTTTGATTCAAATAGCATCTACTTCTATTTTTAATCTTATATTTTTGCATTTCTACCAGGTTTTCTTTTTACTCAGTCATTTTTGAGTGATTCAGTTTTATTCCTCATGCTTTTTCATTTTCCGTTTCTAATTGAATTACTCATTTTTTCAAAAAACCACTCCGTAAAAATTACATAGTGAAAGTTAATTGTAATAGTCAAAAATAAAAAAGCATCGATCAACTATCGCTGAAAGATGCTATTGCTTATAGGAATCATATTAATCTTGTTGAACGAATAAGTGACATGACATCGGAGCTAACTGAATTCGTTTATCCGATGCTTTTTCTTCTAATACATTATACCAATCTGTCCTATCCACGTACGGTAACGTCACTTCTTTTTCATCGGTAAAGTGGGTGTTCACAATCAAAATAAAATGATCATTTTTTGCAACAGCCCCAAAGACATCTGCATTTGATTGTATATATCTTTCAAATATGATGATCTCCGCATCTATTGATGTAATCTGCCAATTCCCCGTCCGAAGTGCATGATGATTGTTTCTAATTTTAGCTATTTTTCGGAACCACTCTAAACGATCGTTATCTTCTTTGCCCCAAGGATACGGATGTCGATTCGCAGGGTCTTTTCCACCTGTAATACCTACCTCATCTCCATAATAAATCGATGGGACACCAGGCAAGACAAAGAGAAATAAACTTAATGCTTGAATTTGTTTATTAACGATATCCTCCCGCTCTTGACTTTTAAACACAGTAGGTAGACTGTCATCTAACAGTGTAGCCATTCGTTCTACATCATGGCTGGATAGCAAATTCATTGTTGCATAAAAATGTTGCTTTGGATAATGTTCTGCAATGGTCATATATTGATTAACGAATCGATAGGCATCACTTTTTCCAGTGAAAAAATCAAACAGCATGGTGCGTAGGGGATAATGCATTACCGAATCCAATGTATCCCCTAACAAATAGTCTCTGCGTTTTCCATAAGCAATTTTGTTCGACGCATCTTCCCATACTTCACCTAGTAAAACAGCATTCGGATTTATCGACTTTAATTGCTTCTTAATTTTCCGAACAAAATTATCTGTCAATTCATCTACCACATCTAATCGCCAATGATGGATACCGTTCGACTGCCAAAATTGAATCACACTGTCTGGAGCATCAACTAAAAATTGCTGTACGGCATCATTTCTTATTTGAAGTGTGGGAAGTGTATCAATACCCCACCAACTTTTATAATGATTAGGATAGTCATAAAATGCATACCAATTAATATAGGGCGAATCACTTGATTGATAAGCGCCAACAGAACTATATTCACCTTTTTGATTAAAGTACAGGCTATTGTTACCAGTATGGTTAAATACACCATCAAGCATTATCTCGATATTGCGTTCTTTTGCAGCTTTAATTAATTGCTCCATATCTTCCATTGTACCAAGTAACGGATCTATTTTATGATAATTACCGGTATCATACCGATGATTGCTTTCCGCTTCGAATATCGGATTTAAATAGATAACCGAAACACCTAATGATCGAATATAATCCAGTTTCTCGATAATCCCTTTTAGATTACCTCCGAAAAAATCCCATCTAATCACATTCCCATCATGATCACGGATATATATTGGCTCATCATCCCAATGGGCATGAATCAATGCATGCTTGGAAGCTTTCTTCATGTCTATACGTCCATGTCGATAAAATCGATCGGGAAAAATCTGATAAATAATAGCATGTTTCCACCACTTTGGGACTTGTGCATCTTTTTTATATACCGTAATTTGCCATGCAGGAGGAAGACTTTGATATATTGCTCCTTCTCCACTTTCGATCTTATTTTTTCTTCCGTAAAAAAAACTAACATCTCGATATTTGACTTCGAAATAATACCATACCAACTGCGATTGGTCTGGCATAGTAGCATGCACGGTAAATAAATGATTTGAGTTATTGACTACATTTCTATGCATAAGAAGTATTTCTTCCTTATCCTCTTTTTCCAATATGAGATGCAGATACACCTGATAATTACTTTCTGTCGTATCAACTGCTAATTGTAATGTTAATGATGAAGTAACAGGAAGTGCTCCAAATGGATGGCGATAAATCGATTGAAAACTATTATGCTTTATTGTCCAATTTGACATATGCTCTCCCCCTCACTTAAAACGAATCATTTCCAATGCATCTCTACCTTAATTCCCAAATATCAGATGCGTAAGAAGCTATCGTGTCATCACTTGAAAATTGCCCAGAATACGCAATGTTCATTAAGCTCTTTTGATTCCATACATTTCTTTCTTGATAGTCACTACTAATCTTTTCTTGTTGCTTTACGTAATCATCAAAGTCTTTTAATACAAAATATTCATCATTATAAGTCAATAGTGCATGATAAATGTCTTGAAACGTTTGCTCATCTTTCACAAAATCTTCAACCGTAACTAGTTGATCCACTGCATAGCGAATTCGATCATCTGTATGATAGATATCTCTAGCGACATACTCGTTCGATTGCTGATAATGCAGTACCTGTTTCGCAGATAAACCAAAGGGATAGATATTCTCCGCTCCTACCTTATCGAATATCTCAATGTTTGCCCCATCCATTGTTCCAAGTGTAAGTGCTCCATTCATCATCATCTTCATATTTCCCGTACCCGATGCTTCTTTCGTTGCCGTGGATAGCTGTTCGCTTACATCTACAGCAGGAATAATTTTTTCTGCTAATTGATTAGAAAAATTTTCAAGAAATACGATTTGTAATTTATCTTTCACATCATAGTCTTGGTTCACAACGTTAGCAACCGTGTCAATCAAATGAATGATTTGCTTGGCAAAATAATAGCCTGGAGCCGCTTTTCCAGCAAAGATAAATACCCTTGGCGAAAAGGACTTCATTCGGTTATTTTTTATTTCACGATACAAATAGATAATATGCAGGATGTTGAGCAATTGTCTTTTATATCCGTGGATTCGCTTCACTTGCACATCAAAAATAGCATCAGTATTAAGTATCATTCCTAGCTCTTTTTGCACATGATTGGCTAGCAGTTGTTTGTTATCGTGTTTTACTTGTTGTAATTTTTCAAGGAAAATAGGGTCTGTTTGTAAAGGCAATAGCTTGATTAATTGTTTAGGAGATTGCAACCACTCGTCACCAATAGCTGCTTTAATTAATTTTGTAAGGGATGGATTTGCTAGCATTAACCACCTTCGATGAGAGATACCATTGGTTTTATTCATAAATCGATCTGGATAAGCTTGATAAAATAAGCGCATTTCTTTCTTTTTCAATATTTCGGTATGCAATTTTGCTACACCATTGACCGCATGACTACCAACAATAGCTACATGTGCCATCTTAATCTTTCCATCCGCAATTAAAGCTAGTTGTGCAATTCGATCAAAATCACCCGGATACTTCTGCCACATTTGTTGACAAAATCGCTCATTGATCTCAACTAAAATCATATAAATACGAGGAAGAAATACTTTCACCCAATTTTCCGGCCATGTTTCTAAAGCCTCGTGAAGTGTTGTATGATTAGTATAAGAGACAGATTGTGTTGTAATTTCCCAAGCTTCTTCCCAACTCAAGCCTTTTTCATCGATTAAGATACGCATCAATTCTGGAATTAGAAATGCAGGGTGAGTATCATTAATATGAAAACAAAGCAAGCTAGGTAAGTCTGACCATGCCAACTGCTTTTCCTCAAAGTTGCTCAAAATCGATTGTATCCCAGCAGAAACTAGAAAATATTCTTGTTTTAAGCGAACAATTTTCCCATCATCAGTTGAATCATCTGGATAAAGAAAATCGGATAACTCTTCTAATTTTCGTTGGTAAGTTAACATATCCGATCCATCACTCTCATTTTTTGCTTTTATTAAAACTTGATCTGACGTTGGCTCAGCAGCCCATAATCGTAATGTATTCACTGTATTGGTTTGATAGCCTATGATCGGTATATCGTATGGAACTGCTCGCACGATTTCGGCATTAACTTGTTGAAAATGCAGCTTCCCATTTTGAACAAATGATTGCACTTGACCACCAAACAAAACATCAAGGGCTTCTGAAGGTTTTCTATACTCCCACATATATCCTTCGCTTAACCATTGATCAGGTAATTCAAATTGTCTTCCATCTTCAATCCATTGATTAAATAAACCATATCGATATCTAAGACCTACTCCATGCCCTGATAAATTTAGTGAAGCAAAAGAATCTAAAAAACATGCAGCTAATCTTCCTAAACCTCCATTACCAAGACCTGGATCATTCTCACAAACTTTAATATTATCTAAGGAGAAGCCTAATTCCTCTAAAACATTTTCTGCTGTTTCCTCTAATGCTAAATAACTTAAATGTGTTTGCAACAAACCTCCAATTAAAAACTCCATTGAAAAATAATACACTTGCTTTGATGATACTTGTTTCTCAGAATTTTGGTGTTTTTCTTGAATGTATTTGGCTATCACAGTGCTTAAAGCAACATATGCCTCTTGATCTGTAGCTTGTTCTACTTGTTTGCCTGTAGTATGATTTAATGCTGTTAAAAATAATTGTTTGAATCTTTCTTTTTCTTGGATCATACCATTATCCCCCAATAACCCTTATGCGACATGCAACATTCGCTTAGCTAACAGTAGATTGATATATTTCTAGATACGTTTTAGCAGCATCATCCCATGACACATGACTATCAGCCATGTTTACTATGAGCTTTTGCCATGTTTGCTTATTCTGATAAATAGAAAGTGCACGACGAATCGTGTATAACATATCGTGGGCGTTATAATTTTTAAAAGTAAAGCCATTTCCCTTCTTTGTTTCCTCGTTAAATGACGTTACTGTATCAGCTAAACCACCTGTTTCACGAACAATTGGTGCAGATAAGTAACGAAGTGCTAATAATTGTCCAATACCACATGGTTCAAAACGAGATGGCATCAAAAATAGATCACTAGCTGCATAGATTTGTCTTGCAAGAGTCTCTTTAAAATCAATTACCACGACTACTTTTCTCGGATAGCGATACTGTAAATTACGAAATAGTGACTCATAGGCATCATCACCAGTTCCTAATACAACTAATTGAACATCATCATGATCAAGCCACTCATCGACTACTTTTGCAATGAGATCAAACCCTTTTTGCTCTACAAGTCTTGAAACAATTCCAACCAATGGGATAGACTCATTAACAGGAAGTCCGAGTTGTTTTTGCAATATCGCTTTATTTTTCAGTTTTTCCTCAAAAGACTGTTGGTAGTTAACTGAAATTACTTTATCTGTTGCAGGATTATATAAACCAGTATCAATACCGTTAATTACGCCAGTGAGTTGATCAGATTTTTTTCTTAAAACACCATCTAAATTTTCTCCATAATAATCCGTTTTAATTTCTTCAGCGTATGTTTTACTCACTGTCGTAATTTTGTCTGCATAATTTAACGCTGCTTTCATGAAATTTATATTTCCATAAAACTCAACCCCGTCTTCATGCATTACTTGATAATCTAAATCCATTAGCTCATGTAAAATAGAAGTTGGGAAAATCCCTTGGTATTTTAAATTATGAATAGTAAAGACAGTTTTTATCTTATGAAATAATGGATCATTTTGATAATGTGTATGCAAATATAACGGAATTAACCCTGTCTGCCAATCATGACAATGAATAACATCGGGAATCCAATCAATAATTCGTAGCATTTCAAAAATAGATCGGTTAAAAAACACAAATCGTTCTGCTTCATCACCAAAACCATACAAATTTGATCGTTTAAAATAATACTCATTATCGATAAAATAAAAAGTAATACCATCATAGCTTAGTGACTCAATGCCTGCGTATTGATTTCGCCAGCCAAGCTGAACACGGTATGTACCCAATAAAGTAAGCTGCTCTTTCCATTCCTCAGACATCTCCTGATACTTTGGTAATACGATCTTCACTGCTACACCTTGTTTTTTTAATGCTCGTGGAAGCGAACCTAATACATCCGCTAGACCACCTGATTTGACAAAAGGACTACATTCTGAGCCTACCATTAAGATTTTCAAAGTAAATTACTCCTTTTTCCCATTAAAGCCTTTGCCTTTTTTCTATAACAAATGGATTTTCTTTTGTGCCAATTAATACTTGCCCACTAGAAATAGTACATTCTTTATCTAAAATGACATGTTTTAATACAGCATCAGAAGCAATCTCACACCGTTGCATAATAATTGAATCTTCTATTGTTGCTCCTTCTCCTACTTTTACACTACGAAATAATATGCTGTTTTTCACATTACCTGAAATATGACAACCATTAGCAACCATTGAACGTTCGACATGGGAGTTATCGGAATAAGTAGCAGGTGTCTCATTTTTTAATTTCGTAAGAATCGGTGCTTCGGTTTGGAATAAACTATCATAAAAGTAATCATTTAATAATCGCATACTATTTCGGTAATAACTTTCCACAGAATGTATAAAGGCATGAGCACCTCTGTATTGATACGCATGCACATGCAGGGAAGACAGATTCGGTTTAATTGCTGCGTGAAATAAGTTTGTATAACCTTTTTCGATACACAATTCAATCCAATTTAATAATGTTGTTTTCTTCATGATATACATATTCATATATACATGCGGATTCTCTTTCTCATAATCTATTTCAATTACTCGACTATTATCGTCTACAGTTAATTTATTTGTAAATCGATGTTCATGATGCAACTGTTCCACATGTTTATAAATAACTGTTACGTCGGCTTTTGTCGTAATATGCTCCTCTAAAACAGCTTGCAGATCTATATTACAAATATGTTGTGAACCGGATACAACAATATATTCCGCTTGCACTCGGTGGATAAAATCAATATTATTATGAAAGTGTTGTAATTCTCCCTTAGATATATCTGTTGGATCATTCCAATCAGGCGGTAAAATAAACAGTCCACCGTGTTGTCGATCGAGATCCCAAGCTTTCCCTTGCTCTAAATGATCTAGCAACGAGCGATATTTTTTTCTAGTGAAAATAGCTATCGAATCGATATTTGCGTTGATCATATTTGATATAGTAAAGTCGACCATGCGATATCTTGCTCCAAAAGGAACAGCCGCCATACACCTGGAATATGTTAATTCATTCATGCTATCAATCTCTGGATCTAAGTTAATTATTCCTGCAATACGATTCATCCAATCTCTCCTATTTCATCATAGTTACATAGTTTTGATCTTTATTATTATTACTACCGACATAGACCGTAATATCTCCTTCGTTTAATCCATTTCCAATCATACTATTCTCTTTAATTGCATTTCCCTCCATGACAATTGACCGGTGAATTCTTGCTCCCTGTCCGATACTAACATTTGGCATAATAATAGAATCCGTAACCACAGCATCTTTGGCCACATCGACGCCATAAAATAAAACAGAATGATCTACCTCCCCATGTATGTGACAGTTCTCCCCAATTATTGCATTTTTAACTTTTGCAGATGAACCTATCAATTGAGCAGGTAAACTTGGATTATTTGAATATATACGCCATTTGTGATCATGCAAATTCAAATGTGAGACATCTTCTAATAAATCCATATTTGCTTTCCATAAGCTTTGAATCGTTCCAACATCTTTCCAATAGCCATCAAATGTATAAGACATCAATTGTTTACCATCTGCAAGCATGGTTGGAATAATATCCTTGCCAAAGTCATGTGAAGAGTCAATCTCATTTGCATCTGAAATCAGGTATTTTTTTAACACATCATACCGAAATATATAAACCCCCATGGAAGCAAGATTATTTTTAGGATTAGTTGGTTTTTCTTCAAAATCAACAATTCTACCAACCTCATCTGTATCCATAATCCCAAATCGATTGGCTTCCTCCATTGGTACTTGTATGACAGAAATAGTTACATCTGCTTGGCTTGACTGATGAAATTCCAACATTCTTGCATAATCCATTTTATAAATATGATCCCCTGATAAAATCAATACATGCTCCGGTTGGTAATAATCTAAGTATTTCATATTTTGATAGATGGCATCTGCCGTTCCTTTGTACCAATCACCACCTTTAGATTGCATGTAAGGAGGCAGTAAAGAAACACCACCATAGTTTCTATCTAAATCCCAAGCTGAACCAATTCCAATATAATCATTTAATACATGTGGTTCATATTGCGTAAGCACACCAACTGTATCCATACCAGAATTAGTACAATTACTTAGGGTGAAGTCAATGATTCGGTACTTTCCGCCATAATAGACAGCTGGCTTTGCAATGTCATACGTTAACGATTGCAATCTTGTACCCTGTCCGCCAGCCAATATCATTGCTACACATTCTTTCTTCTTCATGCTGCCTCTCCCCTTTAATCAGTTATGACGATACACTGTTTCTTTTTAATATACTGATTCCCAATGGTGGAATCGTCATTTCTATATGTTGATTTTGGTTATGCCAAGGTGTATGATTCGATTCTATATTGAGACCATTCACTTGTCCTGAACCTCCAAAACCGGTAGAATCACTAGAAAATATCTCTTGATAAAAACCTGTTTTAGGTACACCAACTTTATAGTTATGGTAAACTACCGGTGTGAAGTTACATATAATGACTAATTGTTCAGAGTTATCTTTATCATTGCGAATAAAAGAAATAATACTTTGTTCATAATTATTTGCATCAATCCATGTAAATCCTGCCTGTTTATGATCTAATATCCACAATGCAGGATATTGTTTATATAATTGATGTAGTTCTTTGACGTAGTTGCTTATCTGCTGATGAGAATCAAAAGAAAAAAGATTCCAATCCAATTGATCCATGTCTTTCCATTCATCAAATTGACCAAATTCCGATCCCATAAATAATAATTTTTTTCCAGGGTGGGTAAACATATAGCCTAGAAACAACCTTAGATTAGCGAACTTTTTCCAATAATCACCTGGCATCTTATTTAGTAATGACTTCTTCCCATGAACAAGTTCATCGTGTGAAATTGGCAAAACAAAATTTTCGGAAAAAGCATACATCATAGAAAACGTAATTAAATGATGATGATATCGTCTATAAATTGGGTCCATTTCCATATACCTTAAAATGTCGTTCATCCACCCCATGTTCCACTTGTAATTAAAACCCAATCCACCGACATAAGTCGGATGACTTACTAGCGGCCAAGTCGTAGATTCCTCAGCCATCATTAACACATCTGGAACCTCTTCAAATATTGCTTCATTCATTTTCCTTAAAAAATCAATCGCCTCTATATTCTCTCTTCCGCCATATTTGTTTGGTTCCCATTGTCCATGTTCTTTGTCATAATCCAAATAAAGCATGTTAGCGACTGCGTCTACACGTAGTCCATCCACATGGAATTCTTTTAACCAGTAGATAGCATTTGAAATCAAAAAGCTTTGTACCTCTGGACAACCAATATCAAAACTTAACGTTCCCCAAGTATGGTTCTCTGCTTTTCTCGAATCTTTATATTCATATAAAGCCTCTCCATCAAATTGTCGTAACCCATGGTCATCTTTGCAAAAATGTCCAGGTACCCAATCTAATAACACACCGAGGTCATGTTGATGACAACAATCAACAAAATACCGAAAGTCTTCTGGTGTACCATAACGAGAGGTTACTGCATAATAACCGGTTAGTTGGTAACCCCAAGAGCGGTCATATGGATGTTCGTTGATTGGTAATAATTCAATGTGGGTATACCCTAGTTCTTTTACATAAGGAATGACCTTTTCGGCATACTCCGCATATGTAAAGTATTTTTCGCGTTCAATATGTTCCCAAGAACCTAAGTGAATCTCATAAATAGACAACGGAGATTCATATACGTTCGCTTCTCTTCTTTGCTTCATCCATTCCTCATCGTTCCATTTATAATGCTGTGTTGGATAAATAATAGAAGCAGTATTCGGACGCAGTTCATTAAAAAAGGCATATGGGTCTGCTTTCAATTGGACCTTATTTTGATTAGTAATTATTTCATATTTATACATCATCCCTTTTTTGAGGTTCGGTATGAACAGATGCCAAAGGCCACGATCATTGATTTTTTTCATTTTATGATGTTTACTATTCCATTGATTAAATGCTCCAACGATATTGACTTGGGCTGCATGTGGCGCCCATACGATAAAACGTATGCCATCATCACCATCTTGGCTAGCTTCGTGCGCACCTAATAGGCGATAGCTATACTTGGAATCACCTTGATGAAAGAGATCAATTTCTTGTTCCATTGCTAAATCAATTCCCACTCACTCACCCTTTCTTTTTTTATTACAAATCATTATATGTATAGGGACAGAAAACATGAGGATTTTTTATAAACATCACTTGAATAGGTTTAACGGACACGCTCTTTGTTTTTCTTTATGTTTAACCGTAACCAAGGTTTGTTAGCTTCATTCTTGTTAGGCTCTATATCCAGACTTGAAGAACCATTTGGACATTTAATTGCTTGTGAACAAATTGTCACCTGACAAAATGGACAATATTTTTTATCATTGCATCGATTGGATCTGATTTAGCTTTTTCAATGATTCATTTATCTTATTACAAGAAGGTTTCTCAATTTATATAAAAAAGGACGTTTTCATATATTTTTCTTTTACTACCATATTGTTCAATATAATGGTAAAATAAACAAAGAGGGAGCGTGAATTTTATGGAGTATGGTTTCTGGCTAGTAATTATCTTTACATTATTATACGAACCAATTATCGGATATTTCGATTTCAAAAAATTCAAAGATGATGTAAAAGAAAATCAAAATGCGAGATTGCAGTTTTATAGAAGTTCGATACTCGGTCTTTGGATTCCTACAGTCTTTATATTGCTGTTGACTTTCTTTACAGAACTAACATTAAAAGACATTGGTTTATCTGTCCCTAACATTAACACTGATACTTTAGGACCATTCGTTACTTATTCTTTATTCTTTACTGCCTTTCTCTATTTATTTAATATTTTATATTATTCCATTGGCTATCATTTTAGCGATAAGATTAGGATCAACCTGTCACGAGCAAAACAGAAAGAATGGGATAATGTTAGCTTTTCAGAAATATTACCCGTTACTAATAAGGAAAAAAAAATATGGAACTATGTTTCGTTAACAGCAGGCATTACTGAAGAGATCATATATAGAGGTTTTTTGATTTTTGCTATAGCTTATTTGTTCCCTAATTTCTCTATTTGGTTGATTATAATTTTTTCTTCACTATTGTTCGGATTAGCTCACACATATCAAGGCTTCACAACTGGATTTTTAAGCACAACTGTTTTTGGATTAATCTTTTCTGCCCTTTATATTGGAATAGGTTCAATCTTTCCACTTATTTTCTTTCATTTCTTAATCGACTATGTAGCAAAATTAGGACAATTAGAAGAACAAA
Organism: Paraliobacillus sp. JSM ZJ581; assembly: GCF_044383835.1. Lineage (NCBI taxonomy): Bacteria > Bacillati > Bacillota > Bacilli > Caryophanales > Bacillaceae > Paraliobacillus > Paraliobacillus sp. JSM ZJ581. The sequence goes on along the minus strand of NZ_JBISEP010000030.1, from coordinate 17,961 downwards.
ATTAAAATACACAGTAATTAAGTGCTATTTATACATTTCTTAACGCATCTAAGACATTATAATTGGACTTATGACAAGTGAAAAATAATAATTGTTTCACTTGTTCTTTGTAAGAAAATCTTTTACTTTATTAGATGTATAAATAGTTGTAGAAATACTTGATGAAAATATTTTGAAACCCCTACATAAACTGCTTTAAATGCTTACGATAGGTATTAATATGTTTAATATGCAAAGTAGTTTATTTCATATAAATTTCTTTTCGCATATTAACTTTTTCATGTTGCAACCGCGGGGAAAATAGTAATAATCTATACGAAAATAGCGATAAAAGTTGCTGGGACAAAACAACATTTTTTAAGAGAAAAGCCGAACATTTATTTTAATATAGCAGAACAAACAACGCTGTGGAAATGAACTCCCTTTCCGCAGGCACGGCTTCAGCTCGTGCTGTTCCTGCAGGACAAGGAATACATCGCACGAAGAAAATTGCACTTCATTTTCGAGGAGTGTCGTGTATTTTTCAAGCTTAATGGTTGCTTCAAACAAATAGACGAACCTTAATTCTTCTTTTTAGAATTAAAATTCGTCTTTTGATAATCACCTTTTACTTATGTCCAAGCCTCTTCTCTATAAAATCGTAATGTTTATCATTAATAATTTAATGACAATCCCCTGTTCCGTAGATAGCTACGTTTTGGTTACCTAAAACAAACCGATTCGTTTGCCATCCTAGTGTGTTCATCACATAACCTAATGCATCTGCATTATATCTACCAGCAACTTTTTGATAACAAAGCAACTCATATACACCATTATAATTGAAATCAACAGCATACATACCGCTTAATGGATTAACAAAACCGGTTATCGGTTCCTTGAGATTCCCTTCACCATCGTATATTTCATCTAAATAGCTTTGATCTCTTGTTGAAATATCAATAATATATAACAATCCATTTTCTTCACTTAAAACAGAAACTTTATATCGATCCTGATACGTAACTTCATATTGATACTGCTGATTATATAACGCGGAATTAAATAGCAATTGTGGTGCATCATTTGAAAAAGCGTAAATATAGTGGTTATAAATTCCTCCACTGCCTCCTGTAGCAACACTAATAAAAATATTTTCCACTCGATCACCTGTAAAATCTCCTAAAAACAAGGTAGGTTCATATCCACTACCTTCAGGTAAAACAACACTACAAACAGCTCCCGTTCGACCATCCTGAACAAATAAAGTAATCCGATGCAAGTATGGACTATCTGCTGTTTTAAATGCCGTTAAGTAAACATAATCTAATACACCATCACCCGTTACATCTCCTACAGCATAAGTAACTAAACTAGGTACTTGATTCAAACTTGATTGATACATATAGCCCCTCTTTTCCTGTTCGACATACATCCTTCTATATATCGTATGGGCTTTAGTAACAAGACGTGCCAAACAGCATCAAGTTAATCTTGATCAGCTTTCGAATCACCTTTGGTAGTGAGCGCTTCTGGTATCATCGTAAATCCTTCAATTACTGTGTCCTCTTCGACTTCGATTAATAAACAACGTTTCCCGAAAAAATCTACTTGCCTTACATATTTTAAATCTTGAGGACTAATCGCTATATTTGCAACTTTCGTTTTGATTTTTATCGATTTCGATTGGTATTTTGGTAAAATACTACTTGCCTTTAGCTCATATGCTTTATCATCTATGACGTTGTGAAAAGCAGCTTCTACCTTCTCTGTATTCACATCCTCCACACCACTCATTTTCAGTACTTGCTCGACATCCTTATAATCTAATTTAGCCGCTTCGTCTTCTTCATGCTCTTCAATGGTACGATTGATTTCCTCGTACACATTAGAAAGCGTAGTCGTATTTATTTTATTGTCTGTTACATGCTTTACGATTTCTTCAAAAACCGCTTTATCTTCTTCGGCAGTCATAAAATCTTCTGCATTTAGCACATTTTCAATAAAATCCATATCCAACTCATTTGATTTCCCCGTTGAATAAAGGACATGATTCACATCTGCAGTATAGTTGGTAAAGCACGGGAACAAAAATCCTTTCAAAGGCGCATTCAAATTAATGACAGGATCTACTACAATATTATATTTGAACGTTTTTTCAACATAATCAAACAGCAGTTCTTTTCTTGGATCTTGTGTTTTATTTACACTGGATAAAATGAAAGGATGGGAATAAACAGGTTCAAATCCATTATCCTCTGCTTCTTCATTTTTTCGTTTGGTAGACTTCAAATATTCTCCACGGATAAATGTAATCACGATATCCATATCATATGTTTTATCTTTCAGCATTTTTTCAACGAGCGCTAGCATTTGTTCTTTCCAATCCTCTGCACGTTCACTAAGTAACGCTTTATGTAGAATCAACTGACTACTATTTTCAGCCTTCGAATCAAATCGCAATTCAAATAATTTCTCATCTAATTGACCGGTTAATACTTTTTTGAAATTAGTCATAAACAGCTCTTGTTGTTCTCTTTCAAGCATTTCAAAAGGTTGACTTTGGTGGTGGTAAATTTCATCTGATTCCTTCATGACATATACATTAAAAATATCAGAAATTTTTAATGTATCATTATCTACTTTAAATTGTCTGCGAAAAGCAGCAAGGTCTTTTTTATTCAATTTATAAAACAACTCCTAAATAATTTGAATTTTCTTGGATTGTGTGAACAGTTTATTTTAACATATAATGAACTATTTCCTTGCTTTATTTGGTCAAGATTTCTCATCATTTTCATATACCTATTTTTTTATGAATGACAAAAGCACGATTCTCTAGATGAATGATGACAAAAATATCTAGTGGTGAGTCAGCCATTATGATGAAAAAAGCCCTCGAGCTTGATCGAGGACTTCATCACTAACTATTGTGCCACTTTATTCATTGCTAATTTACTAGCTACCGCTTTCACTTTTTCTAATCCTTCTACAATAATTGCTTCCGCTTTGTCTGGCATTGCATTGTGTCCTTCAATAATCACTTCATCGATTATTTCCATACCAAAAACGCCATCTAATACATTACGCATATAATTTACAGCCATATCTAAACGATCTGTCTCTGGAGAATTGTACATTCCACCACGTGCATTTAGAAGTATCGCTTTTTTATCTGTCAATAACGGATGTAAGTTTCCTGATTGATCGTATTTAAACGCAAATCCTGCTTCATAAATATAATCAATAAATGTTTGCATTTTCGCTGGAATTGTTTGATTCCACAATGGAAAAGCAAACACAATTAAATCTGCTGCAACAACAGCATCTTTTGCCTTTTGCTTGGCAGTTAATAAACGTTGCTGCACTTCTGTCAGTTCTTGACCGCTTTGCAGGTTGCCAAATGCATCAAATAAATCTTGTCCAAGGTAAGGCATATCTTCTGCAAAAATATCAAATGTTGTTACATTTAAATCGGATGTAGACTCCATAAATGCCTCATACATCTTACTTGATATTGCTTCTGAAGCAGGTCGATTGTTTGCTTTTACTACTAATATATTCATTTTTCTTTTCCCCCATTTTTTACTTTTTCTACTATATGAATCAGTAAGTATGTTTACACTATGGACTATTATGTAGAAAGTAAAAGGCTTAAGCAAGTAATTTGTCCTATCCTTTTATTTACTATAACTACTTATTTCTTTAAACTTGCTTGAAGTTGAATGACTTCTGTAGCAAGTGCATCGATACGATCCATTAGTGACGCATCAATAATTTCATTTATATCATTAAATGAGTCATTATGTGCAAATATTGATATCGTTGGGACTAAACCTTTTAAATAAGATAGGATAGGCTTTAAATGATATTCAGATACGAGAAAATGCTTGTCGATTGATCCTGTTGTAACTATTCCAGTTACTTTTTGTTTTAGAGAATTAACTGGTAAATGGTCAAGCAAATTTTTCAAAGCACCGGTAATGGAAGCTTGATAAATCGGTGTGCCGAAAATAACAATATCTGCTTCTATTATTTTATTGACGACTTGAAATGTATCATCATTATAAAATGCCAATGGCTCTCCCCTGACAAATTCTATATCTACATCACGCAAGTCAATTAATTCCGTTACTGTATTAGAATCGATTTGTTTCGTTGCTTCTAATACATGGTGCACCATTACATTCGTTTTCCATCCAGCTAATGCTCCTGAAACTCCTACTATTTTCATATATATTACACCTACTTTTTATATTATTGATTTTCGCTAAATAGAAATGAAGCGCTCCGCATCTTTTTTATCTTGGTTCATTTGTTTAATTAATGCATCTAAATCTGAAAAATCCTTTTCTTCACGCATAAAATGTAGAAATGAAACGGACACCTTGTGATCATAAAGATCCCCAGCGTAATTTAAAATATGTGCTTCAATTAAAAACCCTTTTCCATTTACTGTCGGACGATATCCAGCACTAATTAATACATTATAATAATCTGTAATAACATCTCCATTATGTATTCCAACAATACCAAAATATACTCCAGGCTTTGGCATTACATATCTACCTACCTCTGCCAAATTAAGCGTAGGAAAGCCTAATTTCCTGCCTAGTTTTTCACCGTGAGCTACTTTACCGATAATGGTATAAGGACGATCCAATAACCCTTGTACTTGTTCTACATGACCATTCGTTATTAAATTATATATCATCTTATCAGTGATCGTATCTTCATTTATCTTCACACTAGAGGCGATCTTTACTTGCGTATTAATCTGTTTGAGCTTCTGAAGTAAATCACTTGAAATGAGGCTGTTGTCTAATAATTCTTGATCAACTACAATACATCGAATCGTTAACTCAGATAGTGCATCCATGATAGCATCTTCCATTGTTTTTCCTTCTTCAGGATATAGTTGTCTGTATGCACCTACATCATATTGCTTCAATAATTGACGTTTTGTTTTCTCTGATGTTACTTTCTTTAATTTTAAAAAAAGACTTGGATCGATGACAACTAATTTTTCCTGTCCATCTTTCATTAATTGATTCGCTGTTTCCAATACATGTTTCTTTCCTTTATGAAAAACATCAAAACAACCAATTACTAGTGTAAGTGTTGATCGATCTATTTGCGATTGCCTAGCTATTTCAATAAATTCCATAGTTAACCCTCTTTATTGTATAAAATAATATGATTTTTTTCTATCTTACTATATGCTAGAAAAAAAACAAATCAAAAGGCTAGTTGTTACTATTATATATACATAAGGCAAGGGCAGAATAGATAATTAAAAGCACAAATTGAAGGATAGCAAAACAGCACCGTTTATCCAATTGGGCTTTGCTATCCTCCTTAAGATATTTGGAAATGTACATGTTCTATTGTAGTAGTTGCTTTTATCTTTTTAAAATCATCTGTTTGTTATTTTGTATCTAAAGTTAATAAATGGATGCGGTGTTCCTTTTTTTCTATTTAGGGAATGCGATGTTATTACATATATAGTAATATTCAATATGATGAAAAGTCGAAATAGGAAGGTAGGAATTACAATTGTAAATTCAAGTCTGTGATTCATTTGTGGAGAAATTAAATAATCAAATGTGAATGTTTTCACTTCATTTAACAACATATTAATCACACAAAACGTTGTGATTTTAAGAACATAGCTCTATATGAAGGTGCAAGTTCACTTTAATATAGTTGCAATAGCATTTATACGAAACATATCTCCCTTATTCAAAAAATACTTGAATAAGGGAAGAACTAATCTATTGTATATAAGCACAAGCACCATATAAGAAAGGTGATTTCCCCTACCTAGACGCTATAAAATGTAAATAACTCAGTTTTCATTTACTTTTCTAAAGCCAATTGCTCTGATCATTTATTTTTCAAATTCTATATCAGGATTGTCTATCTGCATATTAATATTTTCTTCAGTTAATTCTGTAAATAAAGCCTCGTCTGCTTGATTTATTTCTATTAAAAACGGAATAGCACTATCTTTTTCAATAACTCCTATATATTCTTCATCTAGAAGTACTGGCTCATTTTCAAATATATAGCCACCATCTTTAATTCCTAATGTCAAATCAAAATATATACTTTTTATTGGTGCACGTAATCGATTCACTGCAATAAACAAAATAGAAGAGCTCCCGTCTTCATTAGCTACAATGTCATTAGGAAATAAACTGAAGTCATTAGGTATGCCTCCTTTTGGATCAGCTTTCACTACTTCGTCTAAATAACTATATAGCTCACTATTCTCAACGGTTATGCCAGCCTCTTTATCTGCTTTCTGTATTTGTAATTTAAGATCTTGAACATCATCAGAAGAAGTTACATCCGCTTCACCAATACCTCCACTATTTTTTTCTGCTTCAAGTTCCTGATTATTTGTTTCTTCCGTTTCCTCTTTACCCCTTTTAGAAATCTCTGAAGCGGCATCTTTTATGAAGTTACATCCTGATAAAATAACTAATAATACTAATAATAATGCTAACATGCCTTTTTTCATATTCTTTCTCCTCACTATATTATATTTTTAAAATTCCTCTAGCTTTACTTCACCTACATTGTTTCACATTAGTGTACCATTTATTTAGATTCCGACACTCATTTCTACATATGTATTATTAGCAGGTGTTCTTTTGTATTCCACAAATACAGGCGTTCTTTGCTCTAAACTATTACGATTTAGATACTCAAACAACTCCCAATATTTTATTTGGGACTGTTCAGTAAAATTTCCTGTCACTCTCGTCATTACCATTGGATAAATGGAAAAATAACTTTGGAAAAAAATTTGCTCATCAGCCACTGATTGAAATTCTTGCTCTTCAATAGGTAAGAAAATCTCGACTACCATTTCTTCTTCATTTGTTGGCATATTGTATTGAAATTGTCCAAAACTCTTCTCCTCTTCTATAAATGTTTAGCCTTCCATTAGGAATATACCTTCTTGCCAGTTCCCTCGCAATTGTACTGTTTGATAAACTAGCAAACGATCAAATTGCATGCCTCTTGTTTCTATTTTTATTTTCATTTTCATTTCCCAACATCTCTTTTGAACTAGTATAAATTTTAAACACAACTTTACTCCATTATTATATTACCCTCTTCATCACGCACTGGTTTTAGTCGGCCATTTTGTTCATAGTTAAAACTATCAAAGCGGATTTTACAGTATAATGTGATAGCTTGTTCAGGTAACAATGATAATACAAACAAACTAGACAAAGTAAATATTGTCGCGATAATTAGAATATCAATCCCATTAAATTCAAAATTTCTAATAAAATATTGTACAATAAAGGTTGCACCAATTCCTAACGAAAATATAATCGAAAATAGACTGTTTGATTCCAATCTGCCTCTTAATCTATCTTTTTTGGACCCTTTTTTATACGACCCTTTTCTCAATTGAAATAGTACTATAATCACCTTTAATATCACTAATATAATGCTTATTGTTAGCATAATACTCGTAAAATTTAATAATGTTTCACTGTCTGTTTCAAATTCTGCACTAATAATAATTAATGTTAATAAATACATAGATACTGTAAACAAATTTTGACCTGCAAGTATAAATATAAAATATTGCATTCTTTGTGATTTCATATACATAGCAGGAATAGCATATATAATACAAAAAAGACCTAATATAATTGAAACAATTAAATGCCCAGTGACTAAACTGTCTATATTGGGATAAATAGAGTAACTTTTAATAAAAAATTCTAAAGCCATTAAAATAGCCTGTGAAAAAATGATTACAAAGAATATTCTTCCCAGTTGAGAAGGTTTCTGTAGCTCAGATTCAAAATTTCTCCTCAAGACTAAAAAATTTTCTTCAGGAATTTTATTCAGCATATAAATCTCTCCTTTTTAATGACATCTATAGTAGATTTTGATTTTCTATCTTTACACTATTTCACTTTCACCCCCCAACATCTCTTTTGAACTAGTATAAATTTTAAACACAACTTTACTCCATTATTATATTACCCTCTTCATCACGCACTGGTTTTAGTCGGCCATTTTGTTCATAGTTAAAACTATCAAAGCGGATTTTACAATACTGTAAAACTAATTGCTCTGGAAGTACAAATAGCATCGTATAAAATATAACTATACTAAGTATGCATATGAACAATTTATCAAATTGAAACAAATTAAAATTTCTTATTAGAAATTGTATAATATACACAATTCCTATACTTAAGGGAATTAACACAGGTAATAGAGACTTACTTTCCAAAGTTCTCCGCTGGTGATCTTTACTTGTTCCCTTTCTATATTTCCCTTTCCTTAATAACACATAGAAACGGATAGACGTAGTAATAAAAACAACTATTCCAAATATCAGTGTTATATAGGTGAAAGTTAATAAAGTATTTATATCGTTCGTTATCACCGTTCCTAAAACTAGTAGAGCCAATATATAAACTGATACACCAAATAAATTTTGTGATATTAACGTATTTATTAGATACTGTAATTTTTGATATCGCTTATAAATAGGTGGTATCGCAAAAATAACAGAAAATATCATCAATATAATTGATAAGGTTAAATGAATGCTGAAAACATCTTCTTTTAATGGATATATTGAGTATTTCCCAATGAAGTTTTCCAAAAATAAAAATAGCGTTTGAAAAGGTATTGTAAAGATCAAAACAGTTGCCATTGATTTAGGACTCTGCCTTTTTGATTCAAAAGGACCTCTTAATACTAAAAAATCTTGTTCCGTTAATTTTTGCAACATTCGCTTTGCTCTCCGCATCAAATTTATTATTTAATCTATCGGATAATAGATGTGTGCACATCATTACTAGATTTACTTTCAAGAGATTCTATTTGTTTGCATTTTCCTGATAATCATTCCATTATGATATTACCCTCTTCATCACGCACTGGCTTTAGTCGTCCATTTTGTTCATAGTTAAAACTATCAAAGCGGATTTTACAGTACTGTAAAACTAATTGCTCTGGAAGTACAAATAGCATTGCATAAAATAACACTATACCAAGTACGCACATAAGCAGCTTATCAAATTGATATAAATCAAAATTTCTTATTAGAAACTGTATAATATACACAACCCCTATACTTGAGGGGATTAACACAGGTAATAGAGACTTACTCTCCAAAGTTCTCCGTTGGTAATCTTTACTTGTTCCCTTTCTATATTTTCCTTTCCTTAATAACACATAAAAACGGATAGACGTAGTAATAAAAACAACTACTCCAATGATTAATGTTATATAGGTGAAAGTTAGTAAAGCATTTATATTGTTCGTTATCACCGTTCCTAAAACTAGTAGAGCCAATATATAAGCTGATACACCAAATAAATTTTGTGATATCAACGTAACTATTAGATACTGTAATTTTTGATATCGCTTATAAATAGGTGGTATGACAAAAATAATAGGAAATATCATCAATGTAATTGATAAGGTTAAATGAATGCTGAAAACCTCTTCTTTTAATGGATACATTGAGTATTCCGCAACGAAGTCTTCCAAAAATAAAAATAGCGTTTGAAAAGGCAATGTAAAAATCAAAGCAACTGCCATTGATTTTGGACTCTGCCTTTTTGATTCAAAAGGTCCTCTTAATACTAAAAAATCTTGTTCCGTTAATTTTTGTAACATTCGCATTTCTCTCCGCATCAAATTTATTATTTAATCTATCAGATAATAGATGTGTGCACATCATTACTAGATTTACTTTCAAGAGATTCTATTTGTTTGCATTCTCCTGATAATTACTCCATTATAATATTACCCTCTTCATCACGCACTGGTTTTAGTAGGCCATTTTGTTCGTAGTTAAAGCTATCAAAGCGGGTTTTACAGTACTGTAAAACTAATTGCTCCGGAAGTACAAATAGCATCGCATAAAAAAGTACAACCATTAATGTAGACATTACTATAGTGTCTACTCCACCAAAATTAAAAGTTCTTATTAAGTATTGGATCATAAACACGATACCAATACCTGCTGGAATGACAATGGGAAGTAATGAATTAGTTTCAAAATATCTCCGTTGTTGATCTTTATTTGTCCCTTTTCTATATTTCCCTTTTTTTAATAACATATAAAAACGAATAGATGTAGCAATAAAAATGACTAATCCAATGATTAATGTTATATAGGTGAAAGTTAGTAACTCTTCTGACTTATCAGATAAATCATTTCCTAATACTAGTAATGCTAAAATATAAAAAGAAAGCCCTCCTAAATTTTGTGAAACTAACGTATTTATAAAATACTGCATTTTTTGATATCGCATATAAACAGAGGGGATAGCAAAAATGATGGAGCCTACAGCCAATATGATTGATATAATTAAATGAATTTTAAAAATTTCAATTTTAAAAGGAAAAGTTGAATATTGACTACCATAATACTCAGCCGACAAAAGCAGTACTTGAAGTAACATGCCTAGCATTAATATACCTCCTAATGACTTTGGACTTTGCCTTTTTGATTCAAAAGGACCTCTTAAAACTAAAAAATCTTTTTCTGTTAATTGTTGCAGCATACATTTTCCCCCTTCATTAATGAAACCAGCCTTTAATACGATCCAATATGGATTTTTTGTTATTTCCTTTATGATTTAATACATAATTTGCTCCAACACCCACTAATGCTCCAATTATTGTTCCTACTCCTGGTATAGGAATTGCTACTGTAAAAAATGCAGTAGATGCTCCTTGCACAGCTCCAGATACAACCGTATCAACAGTTGTATCTACCCCAGTTCTAACATAGGCGTCCTTTCCTCTTAATCCATCTTTTAGGGCTTCATCATAGTTAGTGTATGCAGTTAAGCCAAAACCTGCTGCCCCCAATGCTTTTGATGAACTTTTAAGTATAGTTTGACTTTTCTTAAATAAAGTTATTGCATCTTTAAATCCATCTTTTACTCCATCGTAAGCACCTTTCATGATGGATTTACTAACATGTTTAACATTGATTTCATCTCGAAAATATTGTATTTCTGGGTGTAACTCTTTCACCTCACTTCCATTATTTGTCCATTTATCACCGTTAGCAGCTTTTAATATTGTTTGATTATTTCTTGCTCGAACAAGATCAGTTTCATTCAATCTTGCTCTGTTTTTAGGTAATAGATAATTAAAATCACTTTGTGCTCTGAAATCCGGCTTAACTCCTAAAGCTTCTAAACCTCCTTGATTTGTTGTCAGACGATACGAGTATTTTCCCGTTCGATAATCTTTGTGTTCCACCGTTCTAATTATATTTCCGTTTTGAGTTGCACTTATCATTTTTGAACCTGTGTAGAACGATCTACTCTGTGATAAACCATATAAAACATTTGATGTAGCATCTGAATGATTTAAAAATAAATTGGACGACGCTAATTTCCCGTTGCTAGATTGTTTAGTTGTTTTCGAAAGCAACTATTCTATCTCAGATAAAACATTCTCAATCTGATTAATTCGTCCTTTTCCAGTAGAAGAGAAACGCGATAAATCATTTTTTAAATTGCCTATCGCTTTTGATGCAGCATGCTTGTCCTCTAATACAGAAAGAAAAATTAGGCACGGATGCACTGCTTATATCATCGACACTTTTAACAATATCATTAACATCATAAGAGAAATCTGCCATATCCATATATTTTCCCTGTATATCCTTTTCCTTATCCTAGAGGTAATTTCCCTGAATAATTGCTTGATCACTACTATCTATTTGTGATAAAAAGGTACCTATATGATTATCTATGTTGTCAAGCAAGTCAATCATCAAATTTTCAAAGTGTTGTAATAGTTGCATGTGAAAATTATGTAGGCTTCCTTTTGCACGATTGGCTGCACTTCCTTTAAAAGAATCCATCCTATTTATTTGCTTAATAGCTGATTTAACATCTAAAAATTGATCTATTAGATTATTTACATAAGAATAATAATCATCAGCAAAATTTCTCACCTCAGCTAAATCTACTCGTTGTCCCAAAATACTCCCTCCCTCAATAAATTAATATATTCTTAGAATTTCATCGTTTTACTCCTTTAAAATAAAATTAATGTATTTAAATATGATTTATAACTAGCATGTAAATTAAAATCTATTTAAGTGGTTCTGTTACTTTTCCTTCAATGAATTTTTCTTCATTTTCTTCCTTCCATTCATGGAATACCTTTTGAAAACGTTCTTCCTCATCGTCTTTAAAACCTTCAAATACAACTTCATCGATATTTTCATTATTAAAATAAAAGATATGTTCAGGTACTAAGCCTTGAGGATAAAAACAAGCAGAGTAATCAAACATTATATTTTCGCCTTCCTGATCAAGGAGCGGACCTCTATTTAAAATCATAAGCTTACTCGTTCCTTCTTTTAAATAAACGATTGAGCCAATTGGTAACATACACTTTTCCTTCCCTTCCATGTGATTTTTATTAATGTAAAGTTTTAAATTATTTAATACTTCAAATCATTTTTCATATTTACTTTCTTTAAAACTACCAAATAATAAATGAATGCAGTTTTCTCTGTCCACTTAAATTAAGTATAATTTCCCTTTCTAAATTTGACCGTAGTAGTTCCTTCTATTACTGTAGTTCCATTTAAAATTAATAAGAATAATAGAAAAACTGTTGCACTTATTAGCAACATCATATTACTATCAGTAATAAATAAAATAAACGTAATAAGGAAAAAAATCAGAAAAAATAAATACGCTGACAAACATTTAATAACGTGTTTAAACGATTGTGGTCTAATCCAAATACTTTTTTTAAATCCTAAATGTGGTCCAATTTTTTTATAAAAATCTTTTTTATTTCGATGGCTTAAATAAAAACGCATGGTAGCAACTAGAATTAACATGGTTATTGCAATAATGCTGTTAATTACAATGGTACTTTCAAAATAAAAAAATTCTGTCAGTGGGCGAAGTAAGTTGGCTATAGTTATGCCAATACCACCAGTCAGAAGTATGCTTACCTTGTTGTTTTTTGTATCGTTTTGCACCGATCCTATTTTTTCATCTAACACTTCTTCGTCCACTTGATAAACGGTATTTGGCAGTATCCAAGTTAAAAAGGGGAACATTATTTTCCATACTGACTGACTCATATCCATGGTATACGTATTGCCCCCTTCCACCTTTAACACTCTAAATCTTGTATTCATTATTTTTTTAACATTACATCTCATAAAAATCACCATTCCCAATTCATTAGGTTCATAACATTACCTTTTTTTCTTTAAACTTAATTGTAGTAGTTCCTTCTATTACTGTAGTTCCATTTAAAATTGATAAAATTAACCAAAAAATCATTGTAATTATTAACCCAACCACATTACTGTAGGTAATAAAAAAGATAAACATAAACAGGGAAAAAATTAGAGTAAAAAAATACGCTGACAAACATTTAATAACATGTTTAAACGATTGTGGTCTAATCCAAATACTTTTTCTTGATACTAAATATGGTCCGATTTTTTTATAAAAATCTTTTTTATTTCGATGGCTTAAATAAAAACGCATGGTAGCGACTAGAATTAACATGGTTATTGCAATAATGCTGTTAATTACAATGGTGCTTTCAAAGTAAAAATAATCTGTCAGCGGTTCAAGCAAGTTTGCTATAGTTATACTAATACCTGTAGTCAGAAGTATGCTTACCTTGTTTGTTTTTGTGTTGTTTTTCACAGATCCTATTTTTTCATCTAACACTTCTTCGTCCACTTGATAAACGGTATTTGTCAGTATCCAAGTTAAAAAGGGGAACATTATTTTCCATACTGATTGACTCATATCTATGGTATACGTATTGCCCCCTTCCACCTTTAACACTCTAAATCTTGTATTCATTATTTTTTTAACATTACATCTCATAAAAATCACCATTCCCAATTCATCGAGTTAACTACACCCAATCCATTTCAAATACGTTAGAGATAGACCACCACAAAAATACTTAGAAGAGACAAATAGTCTACGCCTTGTTCTTTACTTTTTTGAATTCTATTTTAGTAATACCATTGCTGACCGTCACTATATTAAAGAATGATAAACATATGAAAAGAAACAGGCCGAATATTAGTGCTAATATGTTACCATTTTCAATAAATCCGACAATAGATACAAGGAAAAAAATACTAAACTGCTATAAAAAACAATAATGGTAATACAATGCTTAAACGATTCTGGCTTAAGCCAAATACGTTCTTTTTTTGAAGAATTCAGGTTGACTAATTCACAAATAGCTTTCTTATTTTTATTACTTATATAAAGACGTAATACAATAATTATTAAAATAAAAAGTGAAAGTAAAAAAAACATTTATTACTGGTGTGCTTGAAACATTAAAATAATCACCCAAAGGTCTTAATAAATTTGCTATAAATATTCCAACCCCACTCAATAGTAGAGTATTACCTTTGTTGATTTTTTTCTTATTATTTGAAATTTGCAGTTTTTCATTGAGTTCTTCTTGATCTATTTGATAAAGGGGATTGGGTAAGCTCCATATTAGAAATGGGAATAAAGTTATCCATATCGAACGATCCATGTCTAATAGATAAGTCTTCCCTTCAACTTTTAATAATCTGTATCTTACGTTTTTTATTACGTAGTGTACTTCACATTCCACAAATATACCCTCCCAAATCAATTGGGGTCATATCATTTATTTTTTTCTTTGAATTTTACTGTAGTACTTCCGTCATTAACAGTTAATCCATTTACAATTGATAAACCTAACAAAAAAACTGTAGCACTTATTAGCAACATCATATTACTGTCTGTAATAAATAAAACAAACATAATTAGGAAAGATATTAATAAGAGAAAATATATTAATAAACTTTTCATAAAGTGTTTAAACGATTGTGGTCTAATCCAAATACTTTTTCTTGATACTAAATATGGTCCGATTTTTTTATAAAAATCTTTTTTATTTCGATGGCTTAAATAAAAACGCATGGTAGCGACTAGAATTAACATGGTTATTGCAATAATGCTGTTAATTACAATGGTGCTTTCAAAGTAAAAAAATTCTGTCAGTGGGCGAAGTAAGTTAGCTATAGTTATGCCAATACCACCAGTCAGAAGTATGCTTACCTTGTTGTTTTTTGTATCGTTTTGCACCGATCCTATTTTTTCATCTAACACTTCTTCGTCTACTTGATAAACGGTATTTGGCAGTATCCAAGTTAAAAAGGGGAACATTATTTTCCATACTGATTGACTCATATCTATGGTATACGTATTGCCCCCTTCCACCTTTAACACTCTAAATCTTGTATTCATTATTTTTTTAACATTACATCTCATAAATAATCACCATCCCAAATCAATCGGGTTCATAACATTACCTTTTTTCTTTAAATTTGACTGTGGTAGTTCCTTCTATCACAGTTGTTGCATTTGTAACTGATAAAAATAATGAAAAAACCATTGTCCATATTAGTGCCATTATATTACTATAGGTAAAAAATAAGGCGAACGTAAACAAGAAAGAAATTAGCATACCAAGATATACAGTTAAACTCTTCAAAAGATGTTTTAAGGACTGTGGTCTAATCCAAATATTTTTTTTTAATATTAAATGTGGTTCAATGATTTTGTAAAATTCTTTTTTATTCTGATGACTTAAATAAAAACGAAAAGTTGTGGCTATAATTAACATAATAGCTGTGAGAATACAATTGATTAATAAGGTGCTTTCAAAGTCAAAAAAATCTGTTAGTGGGCGAAGCAAGTTGGCTAAAAATATACTAACGCCGCTGAAAAAAAGTACACTTATTTTATTATTTTTAGTATTGTTTTCCACAGATCCTATTTTTTCATTTAACACTTCTTCATCTACTTGATAAACGGTATTTGGCAGTAGCCAAGTTAAAAAAGGAAACAAAATTTTCCATACTGACTGACTCATATCTAAGGTATAAGTATCTCCTTCTATCTTTAATGCTCTAAACCTTGTATTCCTTATTTTTATTACAATACATTTCAATGAATTCACCATCCCCAATTCATTAGGTTCATTTCCTCTAGTCCGTTACTGATTGCTTCACCAACATTCTTTGCCGTATCTACAATCGATTCTCCAAAGTTATCTACCTTTTGCCCCACTGCATCCAATCCATCCTGTAATCCTAAAAAATTTTTATCGTATGCCCAATTAAATGCCCACGTCAAACCAGTTCCGACTGCTAAAGTTCCTACCGCCGCCCAACCAATA
Source organism: Paraliobacillus sp. JSM ZJ581 (assembly GCF_044383835.1). Classification (NCBI taxonomy): domain Bacteria; kingdom Bacillati; phylum Bacillota; class Bacilli; order Caryophanales; family Bacillaceae; genus Paraliobacillus; species Paraliobacillus sp. JSM ZJ581. The sequence goes on along the minus strand of NZ_JBISEP010000030.1, from coordinate 1,737 downwards.
GGATTGCTGATAGCTAGTGTCGTCCCTATCACCCCACCTATGGCACCTCCAGCCATACCAACAACCACGCTTGTTCCATTATGCATTACGGCTTCTCCAACTGTTTTCCCTTTAACATGAATGTCTTCATGATATCCAGCTATAGCACTAACTGCGGTAAACGTGCCGCCTAAAACTTTACTTGTGCCCATTACGGTTTTACCTACTTTTGTAATAAAGGCAGCTTTCTTAGCTGTATACTTCCCAATGTTTACAACAGCACCTCCTACCCTACTAGAAAGCTTGCTAAATAATCCTCCAATATTTTTTATACTTGTTGCTAATTCGTCAGTTGTTTTTCCTAGGTCTATGGTTGATTGTCCTAAATATTTTATTGCTGCATTATTTGAATTGAACAGCACATCAATCCCTAGTTTTACTTTGTTTTCAAATAAATAGCTTAAGACCCCTGCAGGTACTTCTTTTTTCAACTCTTCTTCTGTTAACACTTCTTTGGATTTTAACATCGTTTTGTAGATTTGATAGTAGGTCTCTCTGTTGATCTTACCGTTCTTTAAATCGGTAAGAGCGTTATTCAGAATCCCTTTCACTGTTTCGTCCATATCTTTTATTGCCGTATTATTTGCTTTCTCAATTGCATTTAAAGACAAATATTCAATGGAATCCTCATCCATTTGTTCAGAAACCCCTAAAGTTTGATTATATTTCTTCAGTGCTGACAAGCCACTGCTTATAGAGTTCTGACGATAATCTGTGAATCTGGTATTTCCGTTTAACTCACTTGTTCGATTTAATGTCACTTTTACCTCATTTAAAATATGATCAATATTGGTTGTTTTACTTCGACCTGTATAGGTAAATGCATCCAGATCGTCTTGTACATTACTGTTATGCGCAATCAATGTTTGTTTGTTATTCCTTATTGTTGAAAAGGATGAGAGGTTTGCATGAGTAATATCAGAAACGCTCCGAACAATGTCAATAAACTCATTATGGCATTCACGTAATGCTGTATATTCTTCTTTAATTTCTTCTTTTATATCCTGCAAATAATTATGTTTCACAATAGCACGTTTATTGCCATCTACTTTCGCTTGAAATGAAGTTATATTGTGTTTTACCTGGTCGGATAAATCTGTAAGTAACCCAGCAAAAGTTGTCAATACGGTAAGGTGTAGATCATTAAAATAACCCTTTGCTTGATCTGCTGTTACACCTGAAAAAGAATTTAAATGACATATTTTTTCAATGTCTGTTTCTATTTCTGTAAGGCTGTTTTTAATCTCTGTCACATGAGTATTCCATTCATCCTGAAAATCTACTACTTCTTCTAGATTTACTCGTTTCCCCAATTTTCTCCCCTCGTTTTTGTACGTTATCGGATCGGTTGCGGTCCAGAAATATTATTTCTATAATTAGCTAAATCAGAGTCCATTGCTTGCAATTCATTTCCAGTTCTCTCTAACGTATCAATGTCATTTTCTAAAATAAGCTTATACCGATTCAATAACTCGATTGCTTCTGTTACTTGCTCTAAATCCTTCGTAAACGGAGTGATGTTCGTTTTGCTAAAAGTATCCGTATTATTCTTTATCTTCATATTTGATACAGATGACTTAAGTCTCGATACGTTCGAGCGAAAAACATTCATATTAATAGAACCTGAATTATTCATAGAAATTCCTTAATGACTTAAAAATGCTTATCTGCCAAGCTATCTAGCTAAGTTGGTCGTGC
>NZ_JBISEP010000002.1:0-254072 GCF_044383835.1 Paraliobacillus sp. JSM ZJ581 | reverse complement strand
GACTTTTTCAATGGAACAAGAAAATATTTGATTTTGATTTCAAACATGACTTAATTAGGAAGTATGAATAATTCAGGTTATTTTGTTCTTATGATATTAATGATTTCTATCGTATTTATAATTAATCTCCAGATCTATGTATCAATATTAATTCGTTATTGTGTGAATACATTGAAGCGATTACCTCTGCAAATATTGCAAGTTAGCCTCCTTCTTATTTTTACGATTTGCGGATCCTTATCTATTCTATTTGGCACAATATTATTATTGGAAATGCTAGAGGCTTTTTTAGGTAACACAGAGTATGCACAGCTTAGTATTAATTCATTATATATTTTCAATACGGTATTTGTCATTGCTATAATTTCGATTGTATTAAAATTAATAATAAATCGATTAAATTTAAATGTTTTGTTTCATAATCGAGACCTGAGTTTTGAATTGAAAACAACTATGTTAGAGAAAATACATTGGAAAGTTTATGGCATTTTTTTGTCAAAAATTCAAAAACTCTTATTTGAAAAAGATATTAAACATATAATGAGAAATAGCAAAGTGATGCTATTTGTTCTGGGATTAAATCATCTTGTTATTTTTGGAATGATGACTTTCTTTTTCCTTATGATTTCGGAAATAAGCGAGAACGATACTTTTATAGTGAAATTTTATTTTATGTTTCTGATTGGCCATATGATTTTAATGGGGCTTATTTCTATTGGAAATAAGCATTTTACAAGTTCGGAAAGTGATTTTGATGTTGTGAAAGGTTACCATATCGTATTGCCAAAGTCCGAAATAATTCATGTGAAAGTGAAGCTTTTAGAAGCATTTGTGTTTCCGAAAATAACAGTTATTTATGCAATATTTATTATTACAGTCCTAATTTTGAATGAATATACATTAGCATTAATATTTTTATTCAATTATATCCAATGCAATCTATTTGCAAAAACATGGAGTCTTTGGATAGTGAAGGAGTCAAATAAAATGAATAGTCAAAATCAAATTCTATATTATGTGAATGCCGGACTGATCTTGGTATTTTTAATCATTCTAGTGCAGACATTTAATAGCACAATAGAGAATTTTTTGTTATTTCAAATGTTGGTGTTAGGAATGTTAACGTTGCTGTACTGTTTCCATTTGTTTATTTTTAAAGATTATAAGAAATTTAGAACGAATTAAGGGGTGGGAATATGTTAGAGGTGAATCAATTAACGTTTGCTTATGACAATGAGAAGAATGTATTGGATAAGGTTTCATTTAATTTGGAAAGTGCAAAGATTTATTGCTTGTTAGGTGTAAATGGAGCAGGTAAGACAACGCTGTTTAATTGTTTAAGTGGCTTTTTGAATAGTAATTTTCCGTTAGATAAGGAAATTCTCAAGGATAAGTTACTTTATATTCAAGATGAAATGCATTTTTATCAAAACCTGACTGGACTTGAATTTACGCAACTCATCTTTTCTTTGAAAGATAAACAATTAAAGATTGAAAAATTTGATGAATTACTTAAAAAATTAAAAATGACGGATTTTAAGAAAGAGCGCATATCTATCTATTCTTTAGGAACAAAACAGAAACTCGTGTTAATCATTGGCTTACTATTAGATTACGAATACATATTAATGGACGAACCATTTGCAGCTATTGACTTTATTACGGCGGAAGTCATAACCGATGTTTTGAAGGAAGTGAAAGAAGATGGTAAAACGATCGTTGTTTCCACTCATCAACTAGATATCGCGCAAGAACTAGCGGATGAGATTTTGTTTTTAAATAACGGACAAATACATCAGATTTACAACAACTTCAAAACTCCGAATGAATTGAAAAAGTATATTCGAGCATATATTTAGTTTTGGTCGTGATAAAATGATTGCCAAATATTAATAAAATAATAGGCAGATCTTGATATTGTAACAACGATATCGTTTTTGAGAAGTTTGATTTTGTCGTATGGGGATTTTTGAACGAAAAAAAAGGGAAAAGAGTAATGATAATATTTGGTGTTTATTTATTAACTTTAACCGCTCTTATAGCATTAATTATCGAAGTAATTGTTAGAATTTAATTTCCAGAGGTAAGAAAATAATTTTACATATTAAGGAACATGATGCATTACGTAATATGTTATTCTTAAATGAGATTGATTTGGAATTAGAAGAAGTTCAAATTTTAGGATCTAATAGACATTCTTATCATCCCCTTAAAAATACAATTTAGAATCCGAAGTTTTGATTTGAAGGCAGTTTTTGACCATAATCTATCTTTGCATGAAGGAGGACATTATCTATCGACGAATCAAAATGTTCAAAAGCGAGAAAGGTTTGTGTTTATTTTAAGTGTTATTGAAATTAATAGACTCATTATTATTCCGATGTTTATTTTTTTAGCCTTTATTTTTAATGCTGAGAACCACTAGTATTGCATTAATTAAATCAGATGATTCAAAATACTAAGAATGTTCAAAAATTAAATGTCCGTAGAACAAAAAATCCTTTACAATGGAAGTACAGGTGGTTCCTGTCCAAATCCAATAGTAAAGGATATCCGATATGAACAAGTGTCCACGAGGAGGGTGATATCTATATTCAGCCAACCATATTTACAGGTAATGAATAATAATATTAAAAAATTAATCTTCTTTAACATTCTTTTTTATATTAATAATTTTAGTGTAATATTTCTAATATACAAATTTGAAATGATAGATATTGTTGCAATATGGTTTTTTACACCTTTTATTTTAATTTTATTTACTACTTCTATGATTGAAATATCGAATCAAACGAATCTTAAGCCGATTAAGAAATTGTCATTGATTGACTTTTTAATTAGAGTCATAGTGCTAATAATTAATTTCCTTGCTATTAGTGAACTTATATACCTAAAGTTAGAGTACTTAATACTTATAGAAGTGATCTTTATGCTGGTTAATATAACTATTGAATTAAATATTTATAAAAAAATGAGCCTTATTATATATAAAGATAAAACAATAGATGAAGACTTACTTTCAAGTAAAGAAGTTAATGACTTGATTAAAGATCTTGCTAACGAACAAACCATTTTAAGAAATAAATTCCCTGATGAAAAAGAAGAAATCCTAAAGAGTTATAAATTAACTTCAATTATGGGATATTCAAATTTGTTAATGTTATTATTAATAGTAGGAGGGGTTATTGCGTTTGAATTATTTGGTGAAGTTCATGGGTTAAAAGTATTATTGGTTGCTTTGTTACTTGTAGGAATTTACTTCCATTTAACAAATAAGAAATTTACTTTATTTTATGGAGATGATAGCAATCAAATAAAAATTAAATTAAGAGACAATACCTCATTTTTATTTGGATTAACCATTATATATGTATTACATGGGTATATCTATGTAGGAACAGGAACGTTTAACTTTCTGGAATCTTCTTAGCTACACTATTTTTTTTACCAACTTTAACAACAAATCAATTAATAAGAAAGAAGTTTCATAAAACTAATATGAAATATATCAGGAAATAGTATCTAATATTATTATTAAAAGCAAAAATGTTTATGGGAAATTAAATATAGTTCTATGCACTTTTGGGGATGACCAAAGCATCTATCAACATTGGGCTAGCTTTATCTAATGTCTTTTGATTTGAATTTGATGCTTTGGTGGGATTAGTTATCTGAATAAAAGAAAAAAATAAATTGAGTGTCAATATCAATATAACTGAAAGGAGGTCAATTAAGGAAAAAAAGTAATAGATACCGAATTTGACTTCTCTGAGGGTTTACAAGAGAAGGTGCTGCGGCTAATATCTCTTGGCTATTCTTGGTTATCATCTATCAGTCTTTCAAAAAGGAATGTATTGTTGTAAAAGGTTTTATTTGATTAAATAGCGTTTTATCTAACCATTTAATCAAATAAATTTTGTTCTTTTTTCAATTCTTTAATTTTCTTTCTCAATGGTAATGATTTTCTGAAAAAGAATAGACCAATGATTACAAGACCAATATCTAAATAAATTGTCATTCTCATATATTCCGACGTGTATCCATCTGTTCCTGTGTCAAAGAAAATACTTGTAATTAACGTAAGACTATCATACCAAATCGGTAAAATACACATGAAGAAAAGAATATTCCATATGAAATTAATACTTTGGTAATACTTGATTTTTGAATTAATATCTGAGTATATGTTGAATTCACCTAAAGCAGATTTTCTTCTGAAATATTTCGACCTCGTTTTTGTTTTAATATTTTCAATATCTATTTCTCCCATAAAATCAATATATGCTGATTTTTCCTTGTTATTAATTATTTCTTGTTTAAGAAAATCAATTCGATAAATATATTCGTCGGATTCACATTCTTCAAATATGTAGTGTCCATTGGAAATTTTACTTAAAGCCAATCCTTTACTACACATGCTATTTAACCACGCTTCTTCTTTTTCAAAATCGATGAATATTCTCTTTAAGATACTTCTTTTTATCTTAACTGTCATCAATGATCCCCCTCACTAACTTTTAAGCCATTATTATAAAGCTCTTTCAATCTATTTATTTCTTCCTTTAATGCATCCTTACCAGAATCAGTCAATATATATTCTTTTCTTCTTTTGTCTTTATTAAAGGAATTAAGTTGGATCCAATTCTTTTCAAGCAGAATACTAATTGCACCGTATAGTGTTCCGGGAGCAAGATTTAGACGGCCATTCGTTAATTTTTTGACATTATTCATGATTCCATAACCGTGCATAGGAGTTAATAGCGAAAGCAATAAATAATAAGTTGATTCAGAAAGAGGGGGTATTGGTTGTGTTGTGGCATTAAAATCAACTCCATAAATTTTTTTTCGTCTGTTACGTTATATCGCCTCACGTTATATTATGCGATTATTATATCGCCAAACGATATAGTTGGCAATAGGTGGAAGGACCTGTGTTTTGTTTATTTTCATAATATTTTTAGAAGTAAATTCTTTGAAATATTACCGTATAAGAGAAAATAATCGGGTAGCAGTCATAGTTTGGATGGATGGGTTGGGGCACTCAATATAAACAAGTGTCCACGAGGAGGGTGAACCCTATATTCAGACAACTATACTTACAGCTGTTGTTGCTGATCGTCTAGGTGACATTAGATATTGAACCAGAAAAGTGATGCTGCTAAGAATGAAGATACATCTAAAGTAGACTTAATAAGAACGACTGAAGACAGCAATATGCAATAACAAGCAGCAGTGGATATATAAATGAATAAACCACAAGAAATCTTTAAACAAGTTGATCCCTTGTGGTTTTTCTGTAAATCTACAACTTTCATCATGTAAAAATCCCAGTGTTGTCACCTAAACTCTTTATAATTATTATTCACTATCCACAGCCAACTGACTAGCATGTGTAGCTTTCTTTTCTGATTTATCCACTACTGCTGCCCCGATAATATCTCCTACGACATTCGATGCGGTACCGCCCATTCCGATTAAGGCATCAACCCCTGCTATTAGTGCAACAATTTCTAGAGGAAGGTCAAAAAGTGTTAAGACGGCGGCTAAGGTAACAAGTCCCGCTGCTGGAATGCCGGCTGTTCCAATCGAAAGAAGTGTCCCCACAATAACAATTGTAACAAGGTCCATGAGAGAAAAGTTAGCTCCTGTTACATTTGCTGCGAACACAATTGAAGCTCCCATTCGAAGTGCACCACCATCGGAGTTAAAGACAGCCCCTAATGGCAAGCTGAAATTGACAATTTTGTCTGAAATACCAGCCTTTTTAGCGCTTTCCATCGCAACTGGTAATGTGGCAATACTACTAGATGTGAAGAATGCGGTAGTAAAAGCTTCTCTCGTTTGAGCGTAAAAATGTCGAACGGGCACTTTGAAAATTCGAAGTATACCAGTGTAAATAAATGCCCAAAGCAAAATAATTCCAAGATAGAAGACACCAGTAAATTTAAGTAATGAGGTAAATGTACCCCAACCTTGTGTTCCAAAGGTAGAAGCAGCAATGGCAAAGATTCCAATTGGAGCATAAAGAAGAATCCCGCTTAATATTTTAAAAAATAATGCATCTCCTGCTTCAAATAGTTCTTGCAAATAAGCGCCATAACGTTTCATTTTTTCATCATTAGAAAAATTCATATTGGAAATCGTGAATCCAACAATGATAGCAATAAATAAAATCGCCATTAAATTACCGCTACTAAAAGCAGTGAATAAGTTGCTTGGTACAATATTTAAAAGTACGTCTGAGAAGCTTGGATTTGCTGGTTCATCAACAGATACACTAGGTAACGATAATGATTCACCAGGGTTAATCCATAATGCTAAGCCGAGACCAATTAAAACTGCAGCCGCTGTAGTTGTTCCGTAATAAAGAATCAACTTTCCGCCTGTTCTTCCTAATTCTTTCGGATTCATTTTATTGACTGCAAGTACGACAGTTAAAAAGACAACCGGTGTTGCGATCATACTTAATAAATTTATTAATATGGTACCGAGTGGCTTTAATACCTCAGCTGGCGGGCCAACTATGACGCCAACAAGAATACCTAATACGAAACCAATTGTCATTTTTAGTATAAAAGAAGAATTTTTATATGAGTTCCATAATTTCATTTTGTTTTCACCCCTAATGTTTTGTCCTGCTTACTCATTATAAACGAGAGAGACAGATGAACAAAATTATAGACCTTTAACAGGGTGATTTTATGTAAGTGTGGGTGTACGTCAAAGTGTTGATTTGTGATAAAATTAAAGTAAGATTAGACAAAAACGCTAGTAATGAGAATGAACTTTTCATAAGTGTCGATATAAAAATAAGTATAGAGAATAGGTGGTTGATAAAATGGATGTTGCTGTGACAAAAGAATGGTTAGTACAACAATTGCAGAATGAACAAGTAAAAATTGTGGACTGTCGATTTGAATTGGGTGATTCCGATAAAGGTGCTGAGCTATATCATCAAAGCCATATTCCTGGTGCCTTTTATTTTGATTTGGAAAAGCAATTATCTGCCCCTGTTTCAAAGCATGGGGGAAGGCATCCGCTTCCAAATATTGATCAATTTAAACGAGAAATTGAGAATTTTGGAATAGATCATACAAAGACGGTAGTTGTTTATGACAGTGGGGAATGCCAATATGCAAGTCGATTTTGGTGGTTACTTACGTATATTGGACATGAAAATGTATATATACTAAACGAAGGATTTAAAGGGTGGGTTGAGGTAGGCTATACGACAACAAGTGAAATTCCTGTTTCAGAAGCCTCTACATTTAATCCAGTTGTGCAGCAAGATATGTTAGCTAGTTATGATGAAGTGAAGGGCATAGTTACCGAAAAGAGTAAGTCTACTATCTTAATAGATTCACGTGCCAAGGAAAGGTATGTAGGAGAAGTAGAACCAATAGATAAAAAAGCAGGCCATATTCCGGGTGCGATAAATAAATGTTGGACAGACGCTTTAGAGCAAGGTTCCTTTAAAAATAAGGAAGAGCAGAAAAAGCGTTTTTCAGAATTGGATCCGCACCAGCCAATTATTGTTTATTGCGGATCCGGAGTGACTGCTACCCCTAATTATATTGCTTTGAAAATGGCAGGCTATCAAAATGTGAAGCTGTATGCGGGAAGCTATAGTGATTGGGTTTCTTATGATGAAAATCCTGTAGTAACTAGAGAAGAATTTCAGAAGTAAGTACAAACAAAAAAACTAAGATACTAGTCTGTCATCTTGATAAACAAAGCATGCTAGTATCTTTTTAAAAAAGTCTATCTCTCTCTAGTAATTAAAAGAAACAAAATGTCTGTCCCATTATCCTTTAATATATCCTGATAGTCGTCCTCTGATGACGAAATTACCTAGTATGATATAAATGGAATCGCTTTGCTAATATTATAAAATTTTGTACGCCACTGGGTAATTTGACTTTCTGCCAGGTTTTGAAGGGCGCCCATTACTGGTCAGCTTCTAGAGTTTGTGATGATGGCGATAAATAAGAATTCGTGTCATACTTTCACGAACAACAATAACGAATGTTGATACGGAAAGTGGAAGGGTAATTCAACGTAAAGTACAGAGAAATCATGCTCCATCTATTTTGTTTAATTCGATTATAGAGGCTGTGATATGTTCATAGCAATGATGGAACATGAGTATCGCAATGGACAATACGTAACGGGACAAGACTAGACCTCTTGTTCCATTACGATGCCATCTTTCATTTTAATGATGTGATCTACATAAGTGAGCATTTCTTCATCATGTGTCACGACTAATGTTGTAAAGCCAAGTGTTTTGGTTAACTCGCGAATGAGCTTCATTACTTCTTTAGAACGTTTAGAGTCTAAGTTTGCAGTAGGTTCATCAGCAAAAAGTATTTTAGGTTGGTGAATGATTGCACGCGCGATTGCCACGCGTTGTTTCTCTCCGCCTGATAAAGAAGAAGGATAAGCTTTTTTTCTTTGCTCAAGATCTATAATCTTTAAAATCTTATTTATTTCATTTTTTTGTTCTTGCTTGTTTAAGATTGTTTCAGAAACATCTAGCATTAATAACAATTGTTCTTCAACGGTAAGAAAAGGAACCAAATGTGACGATTGAAAAACAAACCCAAAATCTTTGGCGCGAATTTGGCGTATTTGCTCCTGATTTAAGGCAGCAATATCTTTACCCTTAAAAACGATTTGCCCATCAGATGCGGGTTGGAGTCCTGCTGCAATAGTAAGTAGCGTACTTTTACCAGAACCAGACGCTCCAACTAATGCGGTCACTTCTCCTTCTTGAAGAGAAAGATTAACGCCTTTTAAAATCTCTTCTTCGACTTCTCCATTTATAAATGATTTACGAACATCTTTAATTTCGAATATACCCATTTTATACATCTCCTTGTTGAATGGCTTGTAGTGGACCGACTTTTCGTATTTGTAATCCAGAAACGGTGGCGCCAATAAATCCAATGACAAAGAAGACGAGCGTTAATTGTATAGTAGTTATGATTGATAAACTAAATGGCATACCATCAGGTGCAATGCGATTAAATAGTTGACTTAATAAAATAGACAATAGAAGTGAAGCCGATGTAATAACAAACATCTGTGTCCACATCATTTTAAAAAGCGTGCTTGTCTTTACTCCAATTGCTTTTAAGATGCCATACAGGCCGATTTTTTGTACATTCATCATGTAGAAGAAAATCGCAAATAACATACCGCTAATGACAACTAAAAACCAGACAATCATATTTAACGACATCTGTTCGGCGCTATAGCTAGGAATCGTTTGAAGAAATGTTTTATTAGAAAATGACTCTAATCCACTAAGTGATAAGGAATCATCAGCATCTGGAAGAAAGAGAAGTTGCATTTCTTCTGTGCGATACATTTGTTTGTAATCTTCTGTATGGATGTAAGCTACCGGAGAATGGCTATATTTTTTTTGGTTAACAAATCCTTTGACGACAAACTCGCAATCGAATTGGTTATTTGTTAACGTATCACCAGCCTCAATACCGTCCTCTTTTAATGAATTGTCGAGGATAATTTCTCCTTTTTTAACATTTTCGAAAAGGTCCGAAGCTGTCGATGTCATAAACACAACGCCATGTTGTTTGTCTGCATCATCGTTCACAAACCCTCTTTGGATGGAAAAGGCAACGCTATTTGAATGCTCGGAAAGAATGCTTTCCTGTGTTTCGTTAGCTATACTTGATAAATTATATGTTTGCTCCGCATCGTCACTCATATAAAATTGTCCTTCAGGTAAATCTTTAATAAGTGACGCGTTATCATCAGACAATCCGTTAGCTAAACCTGAAATAATAAACGTGAGTAAGCTAATTAAAAACACGATCGAACCTAATATAAGGAATTTGGCTTTGTTTTTCTTCATTTCTTTCCATGCTATGTTCATAGAATTCCCTCCAAAACTGTTTTACAATATTAGTTTAAAACAGTAATATGAACGGAATATGAACAAGCGGAAAATTATTGAATCGGTAATTCAACTATGAATGTTGCCCCTTGATTTTCTTGGCTTTCCACTTGAATGTTGCCATTATGTAGTTTTACAATACTAGCAGCAATCGATAGACCAAGTCCTGTTCCTTCAATCGTTCGCGAACGGGAGGTGTCCACTCGGTAAAAACGGTCAAATATTCTTTTTCTATTCGCTTCACTTAAGCCAATGCCAGTATCTTCAAATCGAATACAGACGGTTTTCTCGGTTTGTTCAATTGCTATATTTATGCTGCCGTTTTCGCTATTATATTTTATTGCGTTCGTGAGTAAGTTATCCCATACAGCATATAGTAACGACGTATCACCGGTGATTTCTGTTTCTGGTAGGGAATAGCCAAGCATGAACCCTTTCTCCCCAATTAGCCATTGATAATTTTTAATAAGTTCTTTGAGTTGGGTGTCCAAACGAAATACTTCTTTTTTGACAACATCTTCATTTCGATCTAATGAAGCAAGTAATAATAGTTGTCGTGTTAATGTCGAAAGCCTTTTTATTTCACCGTTTATAATTGAAATATACTTTTCCTTCTCTACTGGACTTAAAGTTTCATCATGCAACAGATTCGTGTACCCTTTAATATTAGATAAAGGAGATTGTATGTCATGGGAAACATTAGAGATAAATTCCTTCCGTATGTCTTCCGTTTGTTCTAATTTGTTAGCCATACCTAAAAAGCTTTGCGATAACTCACCTAATTCGTCATGACGCTTAATATCTAACGCTACATTAAAATCACCTTGAGATAATGTTTTTGTCGCCTTTGTTAATTTTGTTATCGGCTTGATTAAATATTTTGTACTTAAAACGACCATGATAATGCTTAATATAATTGCAAATAGAAGCATCCATGCAAATAATGTACGCATTTCATTAAATAAAAGTTTAATATTTGGTCGAAGGAAAAGTGCATGATCTTGGTCGTTGTATGTTAAGGGAACTCCGATCGTATTAGCTAATTCATTAGCAAAAAATCCAGTTACGAACGTACCGTCTGAAAATTGAAGCATGCCATGAAAGACTTCGCCATTTAATACGTTTTCTATGGTAGATTTACTCAATGTGTTATCTCTAAAAGGTGAGCCAAAAAATTGGTTCTCACCATTTGGATTTACTAAGTAAAGATGATAACCAATATGCCCGATATTCTCTAGATATGCTTCTAAATCAATTGAGGGGTGTTCATTTACAAATGCGGCAATGTCTAATGCGATCTGTGTGTTTTTTTCATCATTATAGGGTTTTAATTTTACTTGGTAATAAGCATTAGATAATAGAAAAGAAATCACGCCACTTGCGATCATAATACCGATCGTGATTACAACAAATTTTAAATAAAGTGACTTCATCATCGTTTTTCCTCTAATGAATAACCAACACCTCGTACAGTTTTAATTTGAAAATCATCGGTTAGTTTTGAAAAACGTTCTCGCAAACGTTTAATGTGAACATCCACTGTACGTTCATCTCCTTCATAATCTACTCCCCAAATTTGTTCGATTAGTTGTTCGCGGCTAAAAACTTGCATTGGATGAGAAGCTAAATAATGTAACAGCTCAAACTCCTTTAAAGGTAAAAGGGTAGTCTGCTGTTCAATTTGCACTTCATAACTTTGCTGATTAATTGTTGTATTACCTAATTGAATAACTGTTTCATCGTCTTGTTTATCGTATCTTCTTAACAAAGCTTGTATTCTAAATATCAATTCCTTTGGCTCAAATGGTTTGACTAAGTAATCATCTGTACCGGCTTTGAATCCTTGTTCTTTATCCTCGATTTGATTTTTCGCTGTTAATAGGATAATAGGTATATTATATTTTTTTCGCATTTCTTTTGTTAAATTATATCCATCCATAAAAGGCATCATAATATCAACTACAGCAAGGTCACATTTTTGTTGTTTTAGTTTGGCAAGCGCCTCAATACCGTCCTTTGCTTGCACTACATTGTAGCCAGCCTGAGTTAAATGAATGGTAACAAGATCTAAAATATGAACATCATCATCCACAATTAAAATTGTACCCATATCCATCCTCCAATTGGGTCATTGGGGTCAGTCCCCTTTGTCCCATTTTTCTCTTATTCAAAATTGTATATGATTGCTTCGTGTATTGTCTATGGAGAAGGTGTTTTGGCTTGAACAATACGAGTGATATATTATTTGGCTTTAAAGTAAATATTTTTCCTTGACATTAGTTAGCTTTCATTTTAGGATGTGTGTAACGGGTTACATAAAATTTTTTTTAACAAAAATGTAACCCGTTACATTAAAGGGATGTGAGTGAATGACGACGATTAGAGATGTGGCAAAATATGCACAGGTTTCAGTTGCGACTGTTTCCAGAGTACTAAATAAAAAAGGCTCTGTTCAGCCCGCTACAAAAGTAAAGGTTGAAAAAGCAATTGAAGCGCTTGATTATAAGCCAAATGATGTTGCTCGATCACTTTTTAAAGGAAAATCTAAAATGATTGCGCTCCTTGTACCGGACATTACTAACCCTTTCTTTCCAGAGCTTGCAAGAGCGGTAGAAGATCTATGCAATCAAAATAGTTATACTTTTATTCTTTGTAATACGGATAATTCTTATGGAAAAGAAATAACATACTTAAATTCACTACAACAAAAATCAATTGATGGCATGATTATTGTTTCTGACACAATTTCTCCCGATTATCTAGCGAAACTAAAGGTGCCAATTGTCCTTTTAGACCGTGTCTTTGATAAAGAAGATTATTCTTATGTAAAAGTGAATAATCGTGAAGGAGCGCATGAAGCAACAAATTATTTAAAACAAATTGGTTGTAAAAAAATTGCGCATATTGCCGGTCCTTCATCTGTGTTGAACGCAAAAAATAGAAGGCAAGGTTACCTTGATGCAGTTGCCCATGAATCTTGGTTTTCCAATGATTTAATTATTACATCTGATTATGACATGAAACCCCAAGCATCAACAGAGGATATTAAAACATTGCTACAAAAACACCCAGACATTGATGGGATATTTACAGCAAATGACACGATTGCGATTAGGACAATGAAAGCAGCAGAAGAAATGCAAATCAAAATACCTGATGACTTATCCATTATAGGGTTTGACGGCATATCTCTCGGAGAAATAACCTCGCCGTCTTTAACGACAATGGCTCAACCCATTTATGAAATGGGAAGAAAAGCAGCTAGTATGATTATGGATGAAATAAACGACCCAAGCTTGCCAAAACGGGTGGAAAAATTGGAAGTAACCTTTATGGAACGTCAATCTACACGAAAGAAGGGATAGAGAATGGGCAAGGTATGTGTGATTGGAAGTATTAATATGGATTTAACGATAGAAACTGACAGAATACCTGCAAAGGGTGAAACGGTTTTAGGAAACCGGTTTAACGAGTATCCCGGTGGTAAAGGTGCCAATCAAGCGGTTGCGGCTTCTAGACTTGGTGCAGAAGTTGATTTTATCGGTGCGGTTGGAAAAGATTTGTTTGGAAAAAAATTAAAAAAGCACCTCCAATCAGAAGGTGTTCAGACGAATGGCATCATTGAAACCGACACGATAGAAACTGGTGTTGCTAATATTATTCTGTCTCAGCAAGATAATCGGATTATTGTAGCACCAGGAGCGAACAATGCTGTAACACCTACTGTTGTGGAACAATTTGAAGAGATTATCAAGAACGCAGATATTGTATTACTACAGCTTGAGATTCCAATGAAATCAGTGGAACGAGCAGTAGATATTGCATGGAAGCATCAAGTTCCAGTTATCTTGAATCCAGCCCCATATCAGAAGTTATCGAAAAGTATGATAGAAAAAATAACGTATCTTACACCAAATGAATTAGAAGCTGCTGAAATGCAAACTGAAATAGGCATAGGCGATTTAATGAGCAAATTAATAATTACAAAAGGAAGCGAAGGGATTACTTTTTCGTCAGATAGAGAAACGAAGAAAGTAAAAGGTTTATCTGTAGATGTGAAAGATACGACCGGAGCTGGTGACACGTTTAATGGTGCATTATCGATGCAGTTGGCGGATGATAAGTCACTCGAAGAAGCTGTTTATTTTGCAAACGCAGCTGCTGCATTATCAGTTACAGAGCGAGGTGCACAAGGAGGAATGCCAACCAAGCAGGCGGTGATAGATTTTATCGAAAAGGAAGTGAAGTAAACGTGAAAAAGCAAGGGATTTTAAATAGAGAATTGTCTGCAGTGTTTGCAACACTCGGTCATGGCGATACTGTGATCATTGCAGACTGCGGATTACCAATACCAGCTACAGTGAAATGTGTCGATCTGTCTTATAAAATTGGGGCGCCTGATTTCAAATCTATTTTTGATTCAGTAAAGGAAGATGTGACATTTGAAAAAGTAACGCTTGCCAATGAAATCAAGGACAACAACCCTCAGTTAGAAAAATATATCGAAGGTGAAGCTGGCAAAGCAGAAGTCGCCTATCTGTCACATCAAGAATTAAAAGAGTCCATATCTAAAGCAAAAGTAGTTATTCGTACAGGAGAAGCGACGCCATATGCAAATGTGATTTTGCAGTCTGGTGTAATATTTTAATGAAAGAGAGTGAGGAAGATGTCTGACACACCAATCATTGAAATGAAGCATATTGATAAATCATTTGCAGGTAACCAAGTACTATCCGACGTGCATTTTGATATCCAAGAGGGAGAAATTCATGCCTTAATGGGTGAGAACGGTGCAGGGAAATCTACGCTTGTAAAGGTACTAACAGGTATCCACCCAAGAGATAGCGGGACGATTCAATGGAGAGGAAAAGAAATTAACTTTTCAAATCCAAAAGAAGCAGAAAAGGAAGGAATTATTGTTATTCACCAGGAGCTAAATATCATTCCATATTTAACAGTTGCTGAAAATATGTTTTTAGGCAAGGAGCTCACCTATGGTAAATCGGGTATTATAAACTCTAAAAAAATGGAAGCGCAAACAAAGGGTATATTGGGTAAATTAGGTGTGTCAAATATTGAACCAACTGAAGTGGCAGGCAGTTTATCTGTTGGAAAACAGCAAATGGTTGAAATTGCGAGGGCGCTTGCAACTGAAGCAAAGGTTATTATTATGGACGAGCCAACGGCGGCTTTAACAGAACGCGAAATTCGTAGCTTGTTTAAAGTAGTTCAAGATTTAAAAAAACAAAATGTAAGCTTTATATATATTTCCCATCGTATGGAAGAAATCTTTGAAATATGTGATCGAATAACTGTATTACGTGATGGTTCCTATGTTGGAACGGAGATGGTAAAAGAAACAAATCTCGAAGCTGTTGTGAAAATGATGGTTGGGCGTGAGCTTGGCCAACGCTTTCCTGAGAAAAACAACGATATAGGCAATGTGATTCTTGCGGTGGATAACTTTTCCTCGCCTGGTTGGTTTGATGATGTATCCTTTGATGTGCGGCAAGGTGAAATACTAGGTGTTTCTGGATTAATGGGTGCGGGACGATCGGAAGTGATGGAGGCATTGTTCGGTTACCGTAAACGTAGTAATGGTCAGATAAGATTAGATGGAAAACCATTGAAAACGAAGCATCCAAAGGATTTGATTGAACAAGGAATTGGCTTTATTACCGAAGATCGTAAAGTAAAGGGACTTTTACTGGAAGCATCAATTCGTGAAAATATTGCTTTAGCTAACTTCAAAAAAGTATCAAAGAATCAAGTTATTCAAACGAAAAAAGAACGTAAGCTTGTTAATCAATTAATAAAGCGACTAAATGTGAAGGCAACAAATAGTGAACAGCAAGTTAAATCGTTAAGCGGTGGGAATCAACAAAAAGTGGTTGTTGCTAAGTGGCTTGGCATCGACCCAAGGGTTTTAATTTTAGATGAGCCAACACGTGGTGTGGATATCGGGGCTAAGAAAGAAATCTATACGATTATCAATGAACTTGCAGAAAATGGTGTTGCGATTATTATGGTGTCCTCTGAGTTACAGGAAGTGCTTGGTGTCAGCGATCGTGTAATGGTTATGCATGAAGGGAAGGTAAAAGGATTCTTTGATCGTGATGAAGCAACACAGGAAAAAATTATGTTAGCAGCTACGGGAGGGGAATAAGCATATGTCCTACATTAAAAAAAACATTTCAATTCTCGGTCCATTAATTGGTTTAATTGTATTTTCAATTTTTCTTGGAATTGTGAATGAGAGCTTTTTAACTTTAAACAATATTTTAAATTTACTTCGTCAGATTTCTGTTAATGCACTAATTGCGTTTGGAATGACATTTGTTATTTTAACAGCAGGAATTGATTTATCTGTCGGCTCGATATTAGCATTAGGAAGTGCTTTAACAGCAGGGTTGTTATCCAGTGCAATGGATCCATTGCTAGCGATATTTCTCGGATTGTTGATTGGACTTGTACTCGGTGCAATAAATGGAATCATTATTACTAAAGGAAAGGTTGCGCCATTTATTGCGACATTGGCAACCATGACAATCTATCGTGGAGCAACACTTGTATACACGGATGGTCGGCCGATTACAGGTCTTTCTGACAGCTTCACATTTGAAATGATAGGAAAAGGTTATGTTTTTGGTATTCCATTCCCAGCGATTGTAATGATTATTATGTTCCTGATTTTATATTTTGTTTTAAAAAAAACTGTATTCGGAAGGAAAGTTTATGCCATTGGAGGAAATGAAGAAGCTTCTATTCTATCAGGAATTAAGGCAGATCGTGTGAAAATATGGGTTTATTCTTTAACAGGGATGTTGTCAGTTCTTGCAGGAATCATTATTACTAGTCGATTGAATTCTGCACAACCAACAGCTGGTGCATCGTATGAGCTTGATGCTATTGCTGCTGTAGTAATTGGTGGCACTAGTTTAACAGGTGGACGGGGCCGTATCATTGGTACGTTAATTGGTGCGCTAATTATCGGTGTCATTGATAATGGACTAAACTTAATGAACGTTTCTTCATTTTATCAGCAAATTGTAAAAGGCGGTATTATATTACTTGCCGTACTACTGGATCGGAGTTCAAATAAATAGTTAGTAAAAGATGTACTAGCATCTTTTCTATAAAATATGTTCAAGGAGGAATGTGTTATGTTTAAATGGTTAAAAGCAATAGCGGTATTATTTGTTGCAATAATATTCTTGGTTGCTTGTTCGACAGATGCTCCGGGTTCTGAAGAGGATGCAGAAGGTACTGGTGATGAGAGTGAGGATGTGACAGTCGGTTTTTCTGTTTCAACTTTAAATAATCCGTTTTTTGTTTCGTTACGTGACGGTACAGAAGCCGCAGCGAAAGAGGCAGGATTTAAAGTCATTACCTCTGATGCGCAGGATGATCCTACAACGCAGCTAAGTGATATCGAAGACATGCTGCAACAAGATATTGATGTGCTTTTAATCAATCCAGTTGATTCCGAAGCGGTTGTTTCAGCAGTAGAGCTTGCCAACGAGGCGGGCGTTCCTGTCATAACGGTAGACCGAAGTGCGGATGCGGGAGAAGTAGTTGCACACGTAGCTTCTGACAACGTTGCAGGTGGTGAAATGGCTGGAGAATACATTGCATCTCAGCTCGAAGAACAAGGGAAGTTGGTAGAAATTGAAGGAGTTCCCGGAGCTTCAGCAACACGTGAACGTGGAGCAGGATTTCATAATGTAGTTGATGAACTGGATGATTTAGAAGTTGTGGCGAATCAAACAGCGAATTTTGATCGTACAGAAGGCCTAACAGTAATGGAAAACATATTGCAAGGTAAAGCAAATATTAATGCTGTTTTTGCACACAATGATGAAATGGCATTAGGTGCTTTGGAAGCTATAGAATCAGCAGGGTTAAGTGAGGAAATTACCGTGGTTGGGTTTGATGCAATAGATGATGCTGTAAAAGCAGTAGAAAATGGAGAGCTTGGCGCAACGATTGCACAACAACCAGAATTAATCGGAGCAGAAGCGGTCAAAGCAGCTCAAAAAATAATTAACGATGAAGAAGTAGAGGAAACAATTCCAGTTGAATTAGAGTTAATAACAAATAATTAAAATGTATAACACCTCACTTTTGGTTAAGTGAGGTGTTATTATATTTGATAACACTTTCTATTTCCGTATCTAAACTTAAGTTGTTACTTTTCATTTTTTTGTGAAAAGGAAAATCTAATAATAATTAGTGCTCTTTATTATAGAACAAAGGTTTAATACTATGTTGTTTCTCGAAGAGCTAGATTCACCTCAACGATATATTCTTTATCTAGAACCTTGTTAGGTTCTTGAATTAGAGAGCGCAAGTTATCACAAGTAATAGAAACTATTTCGTCAATATTATGTGAGACTGAGGTAAGTTTGGGGGATGTATGTTGCCCAATTGGGCTGTTGTCAAAGCCGATGATTTTTACCTGATCAGGTATATCTATGTCAAGTTTTTCCAATCCATCTATTGCGAGTGTTGCTAAATCATCATTAATAGCAAAAATGCCATCACATGTGCGTAACTTTGTGAAAGCGCTCGTAAATAGTTCAATACCATTTGTTTTTTGAGATAATACGTTACTTTTAGAGTCAATCATTAGTAAGTTGTCTTCTTTAGAGTATGTTATGTTATTTTCTTTTAGAGCATCTTTAAAGCCTCTTAATCGCTCTTGTAAAGAAGAGGAATTACGGTCTTGAACCATAATAACGGGATGTTTAATGCCCTTTTTAATAAGTAAATTGGTAGCATCAAATGCCCCTTGATAGTGATTGGAAGAAATAAAAATAGATTTATTTCTGTCAGTAGGTTTTCTGTCAATGCAAATGACTGGGATATTGCTATTAGTTAATGCGTGTAAATTGAATTTCTCCAAGCCGGAAATCACAACTAATCCATCAATCATTTTGCTTTCTAACATAGAAAGATAGACTTTTTCTTTCTCAAGACTTCGCGCTGTGTTACAAATAATTGTTGAATAGTCATCTTCAAATAATCGCTCCTCAATTTGTTGGACGATTTTCGCAAAAAAGTAATTACTAATATCAGGTACTAGAATACCAATTGTATTCGATTTTTGCATTCGTAGGCTTTTTGCTACAGAATTTGTTTGGTAACCAGTTTTTTCAATGATAGCTAAAATTTTTTTCCTGGTATCTTCAGAAAAGCGTCCATTGTTATTTATTACTCTTGATACGGTTGCAACAGAATAACCACTTAATTCTGCAATCTTCTTTATTGAAGGTTTATTATCTTTCATATTGAACGCTCCTTAATTGTTATTTCATTTTGAGTATAATAAAGAAAAAATTTGAATTTGACAAATTAATCATACCATGATAAGTTGTGATTATAAAGGGTAAACGATTACTCAAAGAATAAAATTTAGTTGAATAATATTTATTAATATTTTTTTAATATTTGAGTAAACGATTACCCAAAAGTAGGAGAGTGAATAATGGAAAAGTTAATTTGTCCTTCGATGATGTGTGCAGATTTTTCAAATCTTAAAAAAGAAGTTGAGTTACTTGACTCAGCAGGAGTTGATGTTTTCCATATGGATATTATGGATGGTAATTTCGTTCCTAATTTTGGAATGGGTTTGCAAGATTTTGAGCTTGTGAGAAAAACGACTGAAAAACAAGTGGATGTCCATCTTATGATTCAAAACCCTGATAAATATGTTGAGAAATTTATAGATTTAGGTGCTGATATTATTTATATTCATCCAGAAGCTGATATACAACCAGCAAGAACGTTAGATATTATCCGTCAAAAAGGAAAAAAAACGGGTATAGCAATTAATCCAGGAACTTCTTTAGAAATGGTAACAGAACTATTAACTTTGGTTGATTACTTTATGGTAATGACAGTGAATCCAGGTTTTGCGGGTCAAAAGTATTTAGAATATGTTAATGAAAAAATCATTAAAATTGTTGAGCTTAGTAAGGTATATGATTACAAAGTTATGGTTGATGGAGCGATTTCACCTGAAAAGGTTTCTGAGCTAAGTGCTTTTGGGGTAGAAGGTTTTGTATTAGGAACATCTGCTTTATTTGGTAAGAAACAAACATATAAAGAAATTGTAAAGCAGTTAAAAAATAATTAAGGGGGACAGCTTGATGAAAATAGCAATAGGAAGTGATCATGTTGGGTTTGAATTAAAGCCTATTATTATCGAATATATAAAGGGATTAGGGCATGATATTGAAGATTTAGGAACATACTCAAACGAAAGAACGGATTACCCAAAATTTTCTAAAAAAGTTGCGGAAGAAGTAGCTTCTGGAAATTTTGATCGAGGTATATTGATTTGTGGTACAGGCGTTGGCATTTCAATTGCTGCAAACAAAGTAGAAGGAATACGTGCTGTCGTATGTAGTGAGCCATATTCAGCAAAGTTATCAAAAGAGCATAATAATACTAATGTTTTAGCTTTTGGCTCACGAGTTGTAGGAAGTGAGTTAGCAAAAATGATTGTTAAATCATGGTTAGATACTGAATTTGAAGGAGGGAGACATGAAAAACGTGTACAAATGATTGAAGAAATCATATGCTAGATGAATATTCACTCTAGAACGTCATTTTTTTCTAAAGTAGTAAAGAATAATTAATTAGTCTGGAATAAATGTAAACGTTATCAAATAATTGTCTTATAACGAAAAGAAAGGGGTTTTATTCAATGGAAAGAGGACTTGGTAAAAAAATAATTACTTTAGTTGGTGGTGAAGATAATATACAAGCAATTATACATTGTGCCACTAGACTAAGAATGTCATTTAAAGATAGTAGTAAAGTGAAAAAAAATGAGATTAAGCATTTGGATGGTGTGCTAGATATTATGGAAAAAGGAGGACAATTTCAAGTTATTATCGGTACATCTGTAGACTCTGTCTATGCAGAAGCTATCCAAGGTACTAGATTTGAAGGAGATAGTTCAACGGAAGATAGTAGTAGCGAAGAGAAGGAAAATTTAGTAACTATTTTTCTAGATACTGTAGCTGGAATTTTTACTCCTTTATTGCCGTTATTAGCTGGAGCAGGGGTATTAAGAGGGATTGTTTTACTGTTAACGCAAATAGGGTGGTTATCTGATACTAGTAGTACGTATACCATTTTAACAGTTGCTTCTACATCGGTTTTCTATTTCTTACCTATACTTTTAGCATTTACAGCAGCAAAGAAATTTAAAGCAAATCAGTACATTGCTGTTGCTATTATGGGTGCATTAATTATGCCCGAATTTACTGCATTAATGGGTTCGACAGGAAATGGAACAGTTACGAGCTTTATCGGTATACCAGTAGTTTTAATGGGATATACTTCTACTGTAATTCCTGCTATTTTAGCAGTTTGGTGTCAGGCAAAATTAGAGAAATTCCTTAAGAAAATTATTGCGGTTAATATTCAGCTATTATTTGTTTCATTACTTACACTACTAATCATGGTGCCTTTGACAGCAATTGTATTTGGACCTTTTGGGGTTTATGTTGGAGAAGGTTTAGCTAATTTCATAAATTCACTCATGAGTTTTAATGGATGGATAGCAGGTGCTTTCATTGGTGGATTGTGGAATGTGATGGTAATATTCGGTTTACAATGGGCAGTGAATCCTATTATGATTCATAATATTAGTGTACTTGGATTTGATAAAATTGTACCATTAAGTGCTGCAGCTAACTTCGGTATGGCAGGTGCAGCATTCGGAACATTACTTAAGACAAAAGATAAAAAAATGAAAAGTTTTTCTGTCTCTGCACTTTTATCCATTTTCTTTGCGGGAATTACAGAACCTGCAATTTATGGAATAGCAGTAAGATACAAGAGACCTTTGATTGGCGCAATCATAGGCGGAGCTGCTGGTGGAGCATTCATGGGTGGTATGGGTGTAAAGGCATTTGCCTTCGTATTTGGAGGACTTACAACGATACCTGCGTTTGTAGGTGGAACGTTAGCTTATTATTTGATAGGTTTAGTAATCTGTTTTGTTGTAGGTGCGATCGTAACAATGATTCTTGGTATAGGGGATGGAGACAAAGCTTCATAACGAAAAGTTGAAAAAATTGAACAAAAAACTTCCAAATAGATAAAATGTAAGTGGAAGTACAGATGAACCAATTTCATATGAATCAAAAGAAAAAAGTTGGTTATAATCAATTAATTATTTTAAAAATATTAAAATCTTCTTGCAATTTAAATGGGTATTATATATAATCTGGTTAATAACTTAATAGCATATTAGTTTAAAAAGCAAAGATGAGGAAAAGTAAATCATGCGTTTTTTTCAACAGAGAGCTTCGGTAGCTGGAAAGAAGCAAAAAGACAAAGATTGAAAATGGCCTTGGAGCTTCGTTTCGAACATACCAATTGGTATTAGTAGATGACGGCGAGATTTGGTACTCGTTATCCATACCACAGTATAAAAGCCTTCGGGTGGAGTACTTGCTAAGGCTATATGTGTGAACATATAGTAAATTAAGGTGGTACCGTGTTGACGTCTCTTCAACGCCCTTATTGTTCAATAAGAACAATAAGGGCGTTTTTTAATGTTTTTTTATAACAAAAGGAGGAAATTTTAATGAGTAATTTACTAGTATTTCAATCTGACTTTGGCATAAGTGATGGGGCAGTTAGTGCAATGTACGGTGTATCTAAAAACGTTGATTCTGCATTACAATTATTTGACTTAACCCATGACATTCCACAATACAATATTTGGGAAGCTTCCTACCGTCTTTATCAAACAACGTCCTATTGGCCTGAAGGAACGGTCTTTGTTTCAGTCGTTGATCCAGGCGTTGGTTCTGATCGCTTAAGTGTTGTAGTTAAAACTAAGGAAAATCATTATATTGTAACACCAGATAATGGGACATTAACCCATTTAGCTCAATCAGTAGGCATAGAGGATGCAAGAATTATTGATGAAAAAATAAACCGATTAGAACGTTCCTATGAATCGTATACATTTCATGGACGAGATGTATATGCTTATACAGGTGCTAGATTAGCGTCTGGAAAAATTACTTTTGAAGAAGTAGGACCTGCATTAGATGTTGACCAGCTCATTTCATTTAATACTCCAGAAGTAACGGTTGATGGAGGAGTGATTGCTGGAACAATTGATATTTTAGATGTTCGATTCGGTAATTTATGGACCAGTGTTCCAAAGGCTGTGTTCTTTGATATCGGTATTGAATACGGCGATACGCTAGAAGTGACGATATTAGATGATACTCGTCAAGTATACAAAAATGTGATGTCATTTGGACGCTCATTTGCCGATACGAAAGTCGGTGAGCCGTTATTATACATTAACTCACTTGAACGAATTGGTGTTGCACTTAACCAAGGCTCATTTGCTGATGCGTACCATGTCAAAACAGGTACCAATTGGAAAATACATCTTAGAAAAGCAGCTAAAATTGTATATAGTTAACGCACATAATAAAAAGGAGTGGTTTATAGTGAAATTTTCATTATCTATTAAAACCATTGTTGCAATTGGTATAGGTGCAGCAGTGTATGTTATCTTAGGGCGTTTTATTAATATTCCCACAGGTATTCCTAATACACAAATTGAAACAACAATCGCATTCTTAGCATTTATGTCTGTTCTCTTTGGTCCTGTTGCTGGTGGACTAATCGGCTTCATTGGTCATGCATTAAAGGACGTCTTAATGTGGGGCTCAGTTTGGTGGAGTTGGGTATTTATTAGTTTGTTCGTAGGTTTCTTTATCGGTTTATTCGCTTACCGAATTAAAGTTCAAGAAGGGGCATTCGGTAGAAGACAAATCATTCACTTTAACATTGTCCAAATAATTGTTCAGGTCGTTGGTTGGTGCTTCTTTGGTCCAATATTGGATATTATTATCTACGCTGAGCCGGCAAATAAAGTGTTTACGCAAGGGGCTGTTGCAGGAGTTAGTAATATCATATCTGTTGGTGTACTCGGAACAATTTTATTGGTTTCCTACGCTAAAACACAAAGTAAAGCAGGAAGTCTTTCAAAGGAAGTATAATAAAAGTTAACAGAGGTGGCGTATGAACAAGCCTGTAATTTTATTTCATCAGTATTCTTTTAAATACCATAGTCAAGCTGAACCTTCATTAATTGATATTAACTTAACTATTAATGAAGGTGAAAAAGTCTTAATTCTAGGCCCTTCAGGATCTGGGAAAAGTACATTAGCCCATTGCATTAATGGGCTTATCCCTTTTTCATATGAAGGAGATAGCAGTGGTCAATTATTAATAAATGACAAGCCAGTAAATGAACTTGATATTTTCACTTTGTCACAAATGGTAGGAACGGTTTTACAAGATACGGACGGACAGTTTGTTGGCTTGTCAGTTGGTGAAGATATTGCTTTTTCCCTAGAAAATGAATGTGTGAGTCAAGCCGCTATGAAAAAGATTGTTCAACAAACTGCACAGATCGTGGAAGTGGAGGAACACATTGATTATTCTATTCATGCGTTGTCAGGTGGATTAAAGCAACGTGTTTCACTAGGAGGTGTAATGGTAGATGAAGAGGTAGGTATCCTTTTATTTGATGAACCGCTTGCAAGCCTAGATCCTGCAACTGGGCAATATACTATGGATCTTATTGATCGTATTCAAAAAGATCAGAACAAAACTGTAATTATGATCGAACATCGCTTGGAAGATGCGCTGCAACTATCATTTGATCGAATCATTGTAATGGACCAGGGTAGGATTTTTAGTGATACAACTCCAAGTCAACTTTTGGTATCACAAACATTGGACCAGGTACATATTAGAGAGCCACTTTATATAAAAGCATTAAAGTATAGTGGTGCAGTTTTACAAAATGATCAACGACTTGAACAGATCAATAACCTTCAATTGAGTGAAGAGAATAAAAAACAACTGATTCATTGGATTCAAAACTATAAAAAGGACAATCATAATCAGGTTGAATCATCCTTATTACAGGTTAATCAATTATCTTTTGCGTATTTAACTAGCACAACATTAAAGCGAATTTCTTTTTCGATTAAAAAGGGAGAAATGATTAGTTTAGTTGGAAAGAATGGTGCGGGAAAATCGACCCTAGCAAAAGTAATTTCTGGCTTTGAAAAACAAGACCAAGGTGAAATTTTATTAAATAATGAACCAATTCACAAACAAACCATTTTTGAGCGTGCGAATCGAATTGGCTTTGTGATGCAAAATCCGAATCATATGATATCAAAGCACTTAATTTTTGATGAAGTAGCGCTTGGATTACGTTTACGTCATGTTCCAGAAGATGAAGTGAAACATCGAGTTGAAGAGACGCTTAAAATATGCGGTCTATATGCATTGCGCAATTGGCCAATAGATGCTCTAAGTTTCGGGCAAAAGAAACGCGTTACCATTGCAGCAATTCTAGTACTTAATCCAGAAATATTAATCCTTGATGAACCGACTGCGGGACAAGACCTTCGTCATTTTACCGAGATTATGGATTTCTTAAATCAGCTCAATAAACAAGGAATGACGATTTTGTTGGTTACCCACGATATGCATGTAATGCTTGAGTATACGACTCGAGCCCTCGTAATGGTTGATGGACAAGTGGTTGCTGATCAACCCCCTGTAGATGTATTAACCGACCGTGCATTAATTGAAAAGGCTCATTTAAAGCGTACATCATTATTTGACCTTGCTTTAAAAGCTGGTATTGGTGACTATAAAAAATTTATTGAACACTTCATTTCACAGGATAGAAAGGCGCGAAAAACATGGCAGCAAATATTTTAGGTTATATTAAACGTCCTTCTGTTATCCATCGTCTTTCAGGGTTGACTAAGTTGACCGTCTTTTTACTGTGGTCTACTGTTGCAATGGTTACCTATGATACACGTATTCTTATCATACTTTTTATATTTAGCATTTTTATTTTTAGAGTTTCTAAAGTAAACATTTCAGACATTTCATTTGTATTAATATTAATTCTAGTCTTTTTACTATTGAATAATATAGCAATTTATATTTTTTCACCTGAAGAAGGTGTTGCGATCTATGGTACAAGGCATCTGTTATTCGAAGGGATTGGACGCTTTACAATTACGTGGGAGCAATTATTTTATCAATTAAATATTACACTAAAATACATTGTAGTTACACCTACCGCATTAATCTTTATTGTAGCTACTCACCCAAGTGAATTCGCCGCTTCTTTAAATCGGATTGGGGTAAATTACAAGATTGCGTATGCCGTGTCATTAGCTCTGCGTTACATTCCAGATATTCAGCGTGATTTTCAGACGATTCGTCAAGTTCAGCAAGCACGAGGTGTTGATTTATCAAAGAACGCGAAACTAACAAAGCGAATGAAACACATTGTTTCAATTGTCATACCTCTAATTTTTTCAAGCCTTGATCGAATTGAAACGATAAGTAATGCAATGGAGCTTAGAAGTTTTGGAAAGTATAAAAAACGAACCTGGTATCCTGCAAAACCTTTAAACAAAACAGATTATAGTGTCATTGTGATTAGCTTTGTTTTTTTATGGGTGCATTATATTTTACATTTTATGATGGTTCCCGATTTTATAACCCTTTTATAAAATATTTTTAGAAAGTTTATCTAAATAAAGGAATGCTAGTATCCATTAAATTGAATAAATGTTGGCAGGTAGTACAAGAAATTCCTCTTATGTATAATATGAACGATCTTTTCATGTCAATAAAGTGAAGATCACTGTAGTTGAGGTATAGTCGTTTTTCATCAGCGCAGCTTTATGCATAGAACGATTTCCTTAGTAGATACTCAGTGCACGCAGTATCGATTATGTGAAAATAGACTTGTCAAAGGGTATTAGAGAAGAAGTGATAGTAATTTTAACATATTCAGGGATAGTTTTGTTTGCGTCAAATGGTGAGATTGTCACAACTTATTATTTGTAGAGATCAACTTTGCTTTTCTATTAGGGCGAGAAAACGATTAGGTAGAAAATATTCTAATAGCAATCACAAAAGATACATATTTTTTTGAAAAATGCATATGAATGATAATACATTAGCTCTCCATTTAGAAGTTAGTATAATCTAGATCCTTTGATACT
This sequence comes from Paraliobacillus sp. JSM ZJ581, assembly GCF_044383835.1. NCBI lineage: Bacteria > Bacillati > Bacillota > Bacilli > Caryophanales > Bacillaceae > Paraliobacillus > Paraliobacillus sp. JSM ZJ581. Next base: position 227,048 of record NZ_JBISEP010000002.1, on the reverse strand, counting down.
AGTGTCACTAAAGTATAAATAATCAAATTTTTTCTAACGTTTGACAGGTTATTTTTATTAGGTAACTTGTTAGGCATGCGTCCGATAATTGTCTGACGCATGCCTTTTAATTTTGCCTTTATTTGTTTGTAACATAATAAATTTTATCGTTATGTCTAAATGAATTTCAGAATATTAATTTTTAAAGGTAATCATGATAACTGTGAATAGTACCTATTGTGTGTTAAAAAGTATGCATTAAAAAATAAAAGATATAACATCATAATGTTATATTGACTAGAATAATATACGGTGGTATTATTTAGAATGGTAGCAAGAAATTATCATTTGCTAACCTGATTTGCAAAAGGAGGAATTAATGGTTAGTAATGTAGTTAATGTAAATTGACACTTTGATTTTAGCGGGTGAAGAGAATCGTTCTAAAGGAGGGTTTTTTAATGAAGTTAAAAAGTTTTTTAACTGTGTTGTCTCTTATATTTGTAGCTGTGTTTGCCTTGTCAGCGTGTAGCGATGAGAAAACGGACACAAGTGAAACTGAAGGTGAAAAAGAAACTATTGATGTTAATAAAACAGGTATGCCAATTGTTGAAGATTCCCTAGATTTGAATTTCTTTGCTTATAAGCCAGCACAAAATGAGGATAATGATTGGAATGACATTCTTGTCTGGAATCATTATAAAGATATGACTAATATTAATGTTAATTGGGAATTAATCAGTCTTGATGCACTTGAGGAAAAAAGGAACCTTGCGCTTGGCGGCGGGCAATTACCTGATGCTTTTTACTTATCACAAATTCCTAACTCAGATTTATTAAGATATGGACAACAAGAGGTTTTTATACCGCTAAATGATTTAATAGAAGAACACGCACCTAATTTGACAAAATTAATGGAAGAAGATCCGAGCATAAAGAAAGCGCTTACTTTCCCGGATGGGAATATTTATTCTATGCCATCTCTTATCGAAGAGGATTTCTTATCACTAAGGCTTAGTGCAAGACCTTGGGTGAATGAGAAATGGTTAGAAGAATTAAATATGAGTATTCCTGAAACAACGGGAGAATTCTATGATTACTTAAAAGCAGTTAAGGAAATGGATCCAGCTGGTAATGGAAAAACCATTCCGTATGGAGGCACTGATATTCAAGAACTAGTGCAATGGATGTCAGGTTCATTCGGTGTGATGAATCGCGGGCCATCAAATGGTGCGAATATCGATGTAGATCCAAACGATGAAAGCAAAGTAAGGTTTTATGCAACATCTGAAGAATACAAAAAAATGTTAGAATACTTGAATAAATTATATGAAGAAAAATTGATTGATCAAAGTATTTTTTCTATTGAATGGGGTCAATTCCTTGCAAATGCATCAAATAATTTGTATGGCAGCATGATTTTCTATGATCCAACTGAATTATTTGGAGAGGAAATTGGTTCGCAATATAATAGTTTAGCAGCTTTGGAAGGTGAAGATGGTCATCAGCAATATAATAAAATTTCATCACCTGTATGGGCAACGTCTAATCTCGTCATTACAAAAGAAAATCCTAGTCCTGAAGCTACGGTAAGATGGATGGATCACTTCTACAGTGATGAAGGTGCAGAGCTCTATTACATGGGGGTTGAAGGAGAAACGTTTGAAGTTGTCGATGGGGAGAAGAAATATATGGATCACATTCTCAATCCTGAAGGTGATATGACGTTTGAACAGTCTCTTGCGAAACAGTTAACTTGGCTTGGTTCAATTAATGGCATTATTAAATCAGATTATTTCCAAGGAGGCGAATCTGCACCTCAATCTATGGCGGCAGCAGAGAAAATCGCACCATTTGCAACGGAAGAAGTCTGGCCTAGATTCACCTTTACAGAAGAAGAAAATAAAGTACTTCAATCAACAGGGCAAGACATCTCCAAATATGCTGAAGAAATGCGCGATAAGTTTATTACAGGAAAAGCAGATTTATCTGAATGGGATCAATACGTTGAAACAATTAATAGCATGAATTTCGATCAGTTTGTAGAAGTATACCAACAAGCCTACGATAGATACAAAAGTGAGTAAAATAAGTTCCAGATCTTTTCGGACTAAAAATAAGACAATCAACTTGTTAAGCCAGCTATGATATTTGTTTGAGTAGAAAAATATGAGTCATGGGCATGACAAACAATAACAAATCGGAAAACGCTTACAAGAATATTGTGGACATCATGCCCTTTTTACTTTTGATGCTAAATGTTTGAGGTTAATGATATTTTATTAGTCGTTCATATTGTAATAAGGGGGTTTAATAGTATGGCATTAGTTAAATCAGTAAAGAATAAAGGAAATTCTAAAATAGTCAAGAATTTAAAACGAAATTGGCAATTATATATCTTCCTGTTACCAGCTATCAGCTACTTCTTTATTTTTCATTACATTCCCATGTATGGTATTCAAATTGCCTTCAAGGATTATTTCGCAAACCTTGGTATGTTTGGAAGTCCTTTTGTAGGATTCGAACATTTTGAGAGATTTTTTGAATCCTATTATTTTTGGAGGCTGTTAAAAAACACAATTATTTTGAATGCTTACAATCTTCTCTTGTTTCCTTTACCGATTATTTTTGCTTTATCATTGAATGAATTAAGAAATGGTGCGTTTAAGAAATGGTCACAAACACTAACGTATGCACCGCATTTTATTTCTGTAGTAGTTGTTGTTGGCATGCTAGTTGCATTTCTTGATCCGAACACTGGGTTAGTTAATCATGTTATTCGACTATTTGGAATGGAACCAATTCATTTTCTTACTAGTCCAGAATGGTTTAGACATATATTTGTTTGGTCAGGGCAATGGCAGTCACTTGGATGGGGGACGATTATATACCTTGCAGCGCTTGCTGCCGTGAATCCCGAGCTACATGAAGCAGCAAAAGTGGATGGTGCGACGAGATTTCAACGCATTATACATATCAATATACCTACAATATTACCAACCATTATTATATTGTTCATCCTAAATATAGGTAACTTTATGCAAATAGGGTTTGAGAAAGTTTTGCTCATGCAAAACAACTTAAATTCTGAAACCTCAGACATCATCCAAACATTTGTCTATGAAACAGGTTTGTTGGAAGGGCAATACAGCTTTGCGGCAGCGATTGGTTTATTTGAATCGATGATCAATATTGTTCTATTAATTACAGTTAATCAGATTGCTAGAAAAATTAGTAATAACAGCTTATGGTAGGAGGTAAGAACATGTCTCGTTTCACTTTATCTGATAAAGCGTTCGATAGGTTGAATTTGTTATTTGTGTTGTTAATTACGTTAATCATTATTTATCCGTTGATCTTTGTTATTAGCGCATCCATTAGTGACCCGCAAGCCGTGAATTCTGGTGAGATGTGGTTATGGCCTGTAGATATTACATTAGATGGATTTACACGTGTATTTCAAAATGATGCCATTTGGATCGGATATCGTAATACAATTATTTATACAGTTACTGGTGTATTAATACATTTGTTCATTTTGCTCCCTTCTGCTTATGCATTATCAAGGAAGGAATTAATGGGAAAAAAGATATTGTTATGGTTTATTTTGTTCACAATGCTATTTAATGGTGGACTAATCCCAACATACTTAGTAGTTAAAAATCTAGGGATGGTTGATACGATGTGGGCGATAGTAATTCCTGGTGTTATTGGTGCTTGGTCTGTACTTGTTGCACGAACATTCTTTCAGCAAACCATTCCAGATCAATTAGTAGAAGCTTCCAAGATAGATGGGGCAAGTGATTTTTATTTATTTCTTAAAGTGGTTCTTCCATTGTCCCTACCAATTATTGCAGTAATGGCATTATTTCATGCTGTAGCCTTATGGAACCAGTACTTTAATGCATTGATCTATTTGTCAGATGAAAAATTATTTCCATTACAATTAATTTTAAGACAAATCTTAATCTTAAATGAAGTAAGTGCAGATAGTGCAGCGACGGCAGCGGGTGCTGCGCAGTCATTTTCCGACCAAGTAAAAACAGCTTCCTTAGTAAAGTATGCTGTGATTATCGTTTCAGCCTTACCGTTGTTAATTGTGTATCCTTTCTTGCAACGCTTCTTTGTTAAAGGTGTTTTGATTGGTTCAGTTAAAGAGTAATGTTACGTGACAGCATATGACGGCATAAGAGCAAGGAGGCAGAGAAATGGATTCCTTTGTTAATGTATATTATCGATTTGCAGTGTGGACACTTCGGTTAGCGTATTTAAATATTTGCTGGATTTTGTTTAGTGCTATGGGATTAGTTGTTTTCGGATTTATGCCTGCAACTACTGCGATGTTTTCTATTGTGAGAAAATGGATTAACGGTGAGGAGGAAACCCCAATCCTGCGATCCTATTGGAAGGTTTATAAATCAGAATTTTTTAAAACAAATACTGCTGGTTTGCTATTGTTTTTTATAGGGTATCTACTTGTATTAGAGTTTAATATATTACGAGTGCAGGATAGTTTTATCTACTTATTTGTAAGCTATACTGTCTTAGGAATCCTAATCTTATTTGTTATTGTCTGTGTTTATTTCTTTCCAATATTTGTTCATTTTAAATTAACATGGTTCGATTATTTTAAATGGCCGTTTATTATAAGTTTTTCTCATCCTATATTGACGTTATTTGTACTTGGGGGATTATGGGTCGCTCATTACATTATTTGGATTTCTGTTCCGGCACTATTATTCTTCTTTGGAGGAAGTGTTTCTGCATTATTTATCATGTGGGCAGTTTCTAAAAGCTTTCCGAAATATGAGTATCAAGAGGCTTAAGTATACGGTGAAATATAGTAAAGCCTGATTAGTTTCTTAAATATATTATTATGTTTGAAAGTGTAATAAAGGATGTGTTAAAAATATTTACTAAAGATGATAGATTTATTGTGTATACGGGTAGGTATGGAACAGAAGAAGAAGATGCTATACAAGTGTTAACATTTAATACTAAGACATTTTCTTTCAAGCAATTGACATCGGTTAAAGGTATTGCTAATCCCTCATATCTCACTGTTAATAAAAATCAAGATACATTATATGCTATAAGTGAAGTTAAGCAAGGAAAAGTATCCTGTTATCATATCGATGAAAATACGTACGATTTAGAAGAAAAAAATAATCGACAAGATGATGAGATAGTAGGCCCGTGTTATGTTGCGCTTGATGAAAGTGAACGATATTTGTTTGTTGTTAATTATGGAGGAGGTTCTATATTAGTTTACCAATTAGCAGACGATCATACGATAGCAGAATTATCAGATCAACATATATATTCATCGGGATCTCGTCCACACACTATTTTACAAATTCCTAATACTGATAGATATATTGTTACCGACCTTGGATTAGATAAAATATATTTATATACATTTACTAAAGGAAAATTAATTCTAATTAATGAAATTACTACTACTGCTAAAGCGGGCCCGAGACATGCTGCTGTGCACGCAAAACATAGAAAAATATATATTGTTAATGAATTTAATTCGCAAATATCAGTTTATAGCTACGATAAGACATGCTCTAATATTGAACTGGTCCAAGAGATAAATGTACTCAATGAAGGAATGGAAGAAAAGAACTTTGGTGCTGATATTCATATTGCTCATGAAAAATCGTTTTTATATACATCGAATCGAGGACATGACAGTATTTCTGTGTTTCAAATAAACCATAATGGCTTGTTAACCTATACTGATAATGTGTCAACAGAAGGTAAATGGCCGAGAAATTTTATTATTACTCCTGATGAAACAGTTATGTTTATTGCTAATCAACATACGAACTCTATTGTAGCAATGGAAATTCAAGCTAATGGCACCCCTAAATATACTGGTGTTAAATATTCTATGAACGCACCTGTGTGTCTCAAAGCATTTAATTTATTACCTTAAAAAAAGCCTATGAAAAAGCTGAGCTAAACGATATCATTTAGCTCAGCTTTTTCATATAAAAATGTTTTTATATAATTTTACCTGCATAAACGTTATAACGTTATCTTGACCGGGTTTGGATTAGGTGATAATCTAATTTTAACACAACAAAAATAATGCGTTTACAAACAGGCTTAAAAAAGGGATGATAACATGGAGGATAGGTTTGTGTTACGGAATGTGAAAACGACAGATGAAAAAACGATTGATCTTGTAATTGCTAATAATAAGATTGTAGAAATTGCGGCACCCAATACAGGGAAGGGGGATAGAATAATAGATTTTGACCAGAACGCATATATTTCTAGTGGTTGGATTGATATGCATGTACACGCATTTCATGAATTTAATCCTTATGGAGATGAAATAGATGAAATTGGTTATAAATTAGGTGTGACAACAATTGTAGATGCTGGAAGTACTGGAACTGATCGAATTCATGATTTGATTGCGCATTCAAAATTGGCTAAAACAAATGTGTTTGCATTTTTAAATATTTCTAAAATTGGCTTGCAGCGAATTGATGAGTTATCTGATTTGGCTTGGTTAAATGAAGAGGAAGTTCAAACAGTCGTAGAGAAATATCAAGATTTTATTGTTGGATTGAAAGCTAGAATCAGCAACAGTGTGGTGGGAGAAAACGGTTTGGAGCCTTTAGAAATAGCTCGCAAAATTTCTAATGCAACGAACTTACCGTTGATGGTACATATCGGTTCAGGCCCGCCGGATATAACCGGAGTCCTTGAGCTGCTTAAGAAAAAAGATGTTATCACCCATTATTTGCACGGTAAAAAAAATAATTTATTTAACGATGCCGGAGAGCCACTTCCTGAATTTTTAGCAGCCATGAAGAAAGGGATTCACTTAGATGTAGGACATGGCAATGCGAGCTTTTCATTTCCAACAGCAAAACAAGCAAAAGAACATGGTATTCCGCTCCATACAATAAGTACTGATATTTATCGAAAAAATCGTTTGCATGGACCTGTTTATAGTTTAGCTGATACCTTAACTAAGTTCTTATATTTAGGTTACGCTTTAAAAGATGTGATTGATGCTGTTACAGTAAATGCTGCAAAGTGGTTAAATAAACCTGAATTAGGAAGGGTTGTTATTGGAGATGTGGCGAATCTCACCCTATTTTCTGTGGATGATCAACGAATAAAGTTAACAGATTCAGATGGGCTAGAACGTTTTTGTGATAAACAAATTAAAGTAAAAGGAGTTGTTGTTAATGGACAATTCATTGAATGCTAAATATGGATTAAAAAGAGTAATTAATGCAAGTGGAAGAATGAGTATTTTAGGTGTCTCTGCTCCATCTGATACGGTGATGGAAGCAATGAAAACAGGTGGGAAAAATTATGTGGAAATAGCTGATTTAGTCGATAAGGCCGGAGAACATATTGCTAATCTCCTTCGATCAGAAGCGGCGGTTGTTGTTAACTCTGCGTCAAGTGGTATTGCGTTATCTGTAGCAGCGATTATTACGGAAGGGAATCGTCGTAAAAGTGAGCGGTTGCATCAAGAAGCAATACTGAAAAATGAAATTATCTTGCTTAAAGGTCATAATGTCCAATACGGTGCTCCTATTGAAACAATGGTGCACCTTGGGGGAGGAAACTTAGTAGAGGTAGGGTATGCTAATGAAGGGAAAGCGACTCATATTGCCGATGCGATTAATCAAAACACTGCTGCAATTCTATATGTAAAGTCTCATCATGCTGTACAAAAAAATATGATTTCTGTGGAAGAGGCGTGGAGAGTTGCTCAAGACAATCAGGTTCCGCTAATTGTGGATGCTGCTGCTGAAGAAGATGTAAAGAAATATGTGACAATGTCTGACCTAGCTATTTATAGTGGATCGAAAGCAATTGAAGGGCCTACTTCCGGAATTGTTGCTGGTAAAAAACAATATATTGAATGGCTAAAAGTTCAATTACATGGTATTGGCAGAAGTATGAAGGTTGGAAAGGAATCGACCTTTGGCTTATTACAAGCACTGGATGAGTTTTTTGTTAAACAAGATAACAGCGAAAAAGAAAAGGAAAGCCTTGCAGTGTTACAGCCGCTTGACGCTATAAACGGAGTGGAGGTAAAAATAGTTCAAGATGAAGCAGGGAGAGCAATATTTAGAGGGAGAGTACATATTGACCCAGTACATGCACATACAACAGCACAAGAAGTAAATGATAAGCTGAAAAATGGTGAGATTGCCATTTATACGAGAGATTACGGTGTGCGACAAGGTTTCTTTGATATTGACCCTCGCCCATTAAAAGCTGACGAGATTCATATAATTAAAGACAGGTTAAAAGATATTTTATTAGGAGGAGAGTAATAATGAACATAGAAAAATATTTTTATCAAAATCGAGTAGCATTAAATGTTTTAGCAAGTAGTATTGAAAATGCAAAGAAGGTTTTCGAAGCGGCAGAAGGACATGTTTTAGTTGGAGTCCTTTCTAAAGATTATAATACTGTTGATGAAGCTGTTGTAGCAATGAAAGAATATGGAGCAGCCATTGATCAAGCTGTTTCCATTGGATTGGGAGCAGGTGACAATAAACAGGCTGCTGTAGTCGCAGAAATCGTAAAATTTTATCCGGGTAGTCATGTCAACCAAGTTTTTCCATCGGTAGGAGCAACACGAGCTAATTTAGATAAACAAGATAGTTGGATTAACTCACTAGTGTCTCCAACAGGAAAAGTTGGTTATGTCAATATCTCAACTGGCCCACTAAGTGGTAGAATAGAAGATAAGGCAATCGTTCCAATTAAAGCAGCCATTTCTCTTGTGCGTGATATGGGTGGTAATGCACTGAAGTACTTTCCAATGAAAGGGCTAAACCATGAAGATGAGTTTCGTGCAGTGGCAAAAGCTTGTGGTGAAGAGGGTTTTGCTTTAGAACCAACTGGTGGTATTGATTTAGGTAATTTTTCAACCATATTAGAAATTGCATTAGAAGCAAAAGTACCTAAAATTATTCCCCATGTTTATTCGTCAATTATTGATAAAGAAACAGGTGATACAAATGAGGAAGATGTAAAGGAATTATTAGCAATTACGAAAGGTTTGGTTACGAAATATGGCTAAAAAAATAATCGCATTTGGAGAAGTGATGATGCGTCTGACAGTCCCAGGTTATGAATTGTTAACACAAGCAAATGCTTTACAATACTCCTTTTCAGGAACGGGAGTAAACGTTGCTTCTGCCATGACAAAGCTAGGTTATGACGGGTACCTCGCCACAAAAATTCCAGATAATCCATTGGGAGATGCAGCTATATCTTTTTTACAACGGTTAGGGATCCAAAAAGATTTCATTTCTAGAGGCGATAAATATATTGGAATGTTTTTTTTAGAAAATGGTTTTGCCCAACGTCCTAGTCGTGTAACGTATACCAATCGTTTAGAAAGTAGCTTTAATACAGCCAACGTAGCGGACTATGATATGGATGAAATTGCTGAAAAAGCTGATATGATTCATTTTTGTGGAATTACATTAGCTATGACTGATCAAGTGCGTGAGAATATGAAGCTTTTGGCTAAGAAAGTAAAAGAAAAAGGTGGGATCGTCTGCTTTGATTGTAATTATCGCCCATCTTTATGGGAAGGTAGTTATGCACAAGCCAAACCACATTACGAAGACATGCTCGCTATAGCTGATATTGTTCTGATGAATGAAAAGGATGCCATGTTTGTTTTGGGGATGGAAACAGCTAAAACAACAAAAGAAGAACAATTAAAAGAGCTTATTCCTATGGTAGCGGAAAAGTTTAATATTAAAACGGTAGCAGGAACGCATCGAAAGATTAATAGCGATAATACACATGTATTAAGAGGGTATATGTATAAAAATAATACTTTTGTATTTTCAGAGAATCGATCTTTTTCTGTCTATGATCGAATCGGTTCTGGCGATGCATTTGCAAGTGGTGTTTTGCACGGGGAGCTTGCTGGTTTTTCAGAAAAAAAGACAGTAGAATTCGCTGTTGCTTCAGGTATGCTAGCGTGTACAATTTCTGGTGATACACCGATGTCAACAGAAGCAGAAATTATGTCTGCCATGATAGGAACGACAGCAGATATTAAAAGGTAAGTTAGGAGACTAGTAATGGAGATTAAAAGAAGCAAAGGTTTATTGTATTTGCAGATTAAAGAGATAATAAAGGATCGTATTTTAAATGGTGAATATCCATTAAATACAAAAATTCCATCTGAGCCTCAATTAGAAGCTGAATTTGAAGTTAGTAAAATCACAGTGAGGAATGCAATTAAGGAATTAGTTCAAGAGGGGTATCTTCAGAAGAAAAGTGGAAAAGGAACAAAAGTAATTGCAAATACTGCCGGGGCTCGACTTTCTAAGGGAAAGCGCTTTACAGAAGTTTTAGTAGAAGAAGGACACCAAATGACCAAAAAAATATTAAGTGTAAAGCGGGTTCCATTATCACTTGATTCTCCGCTTCATGCTATATTTGGTGATTATTGTGTTAAGGTGGAGCGGGTATATTTCTTGAACGGTAATCCATATATTTATTTTAATCACTTCGTTTTATTACCTTTAAGTGATGAAGAGCTAAAGTATGCTCAAATATCCTCGTTATATCGTTTTTTAGAGCAGTTTAATATTCGGCTAGAATCTTTTCGTGATGAATTTTCAGTTTCCGTTGTACCTTCTCGGGTTAGTGAGGTATTACAAATAGAGGAAGGTATGCCTGTATTGAAAAGAATACGACGTTCAAGTGATGAAAATGGGAAAGTTGTCGAATATAGTGAAGGGTACTATAATACTGAAAATCACAATTATGTTGTGACATATAATGATACAAATTTATGAGGAAAGATTTCTTATTTAATTACAAATCATTATAGCGACATACCAATCAATCCAACCATAACTTTATCAACATATTATAACATGATTTAAGAAGGTAGTATGGTAAATAGATAGAAAGATAAATTTGCTGATAGAACGTCATGAGCAAAATAAACAAGAGCTACATTTTTTATTAATTCAAAGAGAAGGATTTGCATACTATGAAGAAATGGTTTCGTCGTTCTTTGAAAAATCAGCTAACTGTTTTTATATTAATGGTTGTATTGATTCCAGTATGTTTGTTAGGTATCTTTGCATATGTGATGACGATTCAAGTCTCAAAAGAACGCGCCGCTATTTCAGGGCAGAGTTCAATTGATCAACTTCAAGATACAATCGAATTTATTGTAAGTGATATTGAGAATATTTCGGTTTTTTTAATTGGACATCAGTCTGTTCAGGATTATTTAGGAGAAAAAGAAAACCTTATTGCACAACAAAGAGATATATATGGATTTTTGTCGAATCTTGCCTTCTCTAAACGGTATATTGAGAATATTAAAATAACACCGATAAATGGAAACGCGACCATAGCCACATCGTTAATTGCAGAAGATATTAAAATAGAGACGGATCATATGACAAAGGGGCAATGGTGGTCTGTTAAAGAAAAGAATCAGACACTAGATGGAAGAAAAGAAATGATTACGCTAACAAGACCGATTCGCAGTACGTATAATTATGAGTTGGCTGGTTACTTGTCAATTAGTTTGAGCCAAGAAGTAATAACGGAGTATTTAGATTCAATTGATCTGGAGTGGAGCGGATCGGTACTAATTATGAACGATGGTCAAGTATTAGCGCAAAACACAAACCCTGCACCGATGGAATTAGACATGGGAGAATTGAGTGATTCTGTCGAAAATTGGGATAGTGACCAAAGCTTTGTTTACCAATTTGCTAGTGAAAGAGCAACTGTTTTCACACGAAAGATACCCTCTGTAAACTGGGAATTGGTAGAGGTCATACCATTTAAGGAATATAGTTCGCAAAATCAATATGTTTTATCATTGACCACCTATTTTGTTGCATTGGCAGCGATACTCATTACAAGTTTAGTAATATTTTTCATATCCAAGGTATTTAAGCCATTGACTTCTTTAACTAAATCAATTCAGAAATCGAATCCTGGAGATCGTATACAAACTGTCGTATCCTATTCTGATAATGAAATTGGTGATTTAATAACAAGTTATAATGATCTCAATCAACGAATTGCTACCCTTATGGATGAAGTAAAAAAGAATGAATCAATTAAGCGGACATTAGATTTACAAGCGTTACAATCACAAATAAATCCACACTTCTTATACAATACGTTAGCATCGGTTCATTGGATTGCATTAAGTACAAAATCGCATGATATTGTTAAAGTTGTTTCTCATTTAAGTGAGTTTTTACGATTTAGTCTTAACAAAGGGAATGAATATTGCACCGTTGAACAAGAAGTAGGGAATCTCATTCATTATTTGGAAATCTTGAAAGTTCGCTACCCAGATAGCTTTGAGCTCAATTTAGCCATCCCGGATGAGCTAAAGCAACATGTGATGTTAAAGCTTGTTCTTCAGCCATTAATAGAAAACAGTATTAATCATGGATTCTTTTCCATCGATGATCATTATGGAATACTTGATGTAATAGCGACAGAGCGAGATGGATGTATGTTTTTTGAAGTAAGAGACAATGGTATTGGCATTCCAGAAGAGAAGGTTAAAGAACTGAATGATCAATTTGTCAATGATCAACATACAGAAGTTGTTGTAGGTAAGAATTATGGTCTTCGTAATGTGAATTTACGATTAATGTTACATTTTGGTGAGTCGTCAGGGTTGTATATTGAAAGTGAAGTAAATAAAGGAACAGTAATCAGTTTTTCTACTCCAATAAAGGGAGGGATCAAATGATGAAAGTTTTGATTGCGGATGATGAAATTATAATAAGAGAAGGTATATCCAATGTGATACCGTGGGCTGAATTGGGTTTTACTTTACTCCAACCAGTTTCTTCTGCGGAAGAAGTATTAAAACAAATAGAGGAAGAATGCCCAGACATATTAATTACAGATATTCGAATGAAAGGGATGTCAGGGTTAGAATTGGTTTCGCAAATTGCGCAAAGTCATTATCAAATCGAATCTATTTTGCTTACTGGTTACGATGAATTTGAGTATATCCAAGAAGCGATTCGCCAAAATGTTTGTGATTATTTATTAAAAACGAGCTCTCCTCAAGAGATTATCGCTGCGGTAGAGAGAGCAAAAAAACGATTAGAGAAAGCAAAAGAATATGATCAATTAAAAGAATCCGAAGTTGAACGCGCAGTTGTCGATCACTTAACAGGCGTATTGCGAAATGAGTTAAAAACTGTTGATCAAGTCGCTTTAAGTGATTCGATTCCTGTTTTAAAAGAACCACCGTACCAACTACTTCTTATTGACGTCGCTACAAATTCTCATGATATTCAAGTACATGAAGAAATATGGAACAGTTATATCAACGGGAAGTGGTTTAGTTATCAAAATCATACCTTGATTCTGTTAAAACGTAAAAAATATTTAAAGGATGATTATTTATTACAAATTGCTTCTAGGAAAGTGCAGCAAATATATGGTAAGCCGATTATTATGAGCTCTGCTGTAAGTTCTCTTGACGAATTGTCTAATTTATACAAACAAGTCGTTTCTTTTATACCATATCAATGGATTTTAACAAATAATACCATGTTGATGGAAAATGATATTATAGATCGTAAAGGAATTTCGTATACCGAACATATGACAAGGAACAAAAATGAATTGATTAAATGTATGAAAGATGGTGATGAACAAAAGCTGAAAGAATGGGTTTCTGATTTCATTGATTGGTTAATATCTCATTCACAGGCTACACCTGAATCGATTCAATTTTATGTGCAACATTTATATGTGGACAGCATTCGATTTATTCATCAATATGGGCAAAAGGAAAGTATCGAAAATTATGATTCGATACCTCCTTTCCATAAGTGGTTTCAACAACCAAAGAAAGAGTTGTTTTCATTATTATTAATTATATCTAAAAATTTTAAATCATGTTATCAAAAAAGTACAAACTATGTGGAAGATTCTATCATCTATATGGAAAGCCATCTTGGGGAACCATTGTCACTTAAAGAAGTAGCTGAAAAAATCCCTGTACATCCAAATTACTTAAGTGTAGTAATACGTAGAAAAACAGGCAAGTCCTACGTGGAATTACTAACTGATTTACGTATCAAAAAAGCCGCTGATTATCTAGTGCATACATCGATTAATGTGAAGGAGGTTACGAAATTAGTCGGTTATAATGACAGTAAATATTTCACTAAAATCTTTAAAAAACATTACAAAATGACACCTACACAATATCGCGAGCAACATGTGCAAAATAAATAAACGGTACTTAAAGGAGATAGTATGATATGCGAAAACTTGGTGTTTCCATTTATCCTGAAAAATCTGTTTTAGAACAAGATAAGAAATATTTAAAATTAGCTAAAGAAAATGGTTTTTCTCGCGTGTTTACATGTTTACTTTCAGCAGAACAGCCGAAGCAGGAAATGATAAAGGTCTTTAAAGACGTTATTTTATATGCAAAAGGATTGGAATTAGAAGTTATTCTCGATGTGACACCTACAGTGTTTGATCGATTAGGTATCGGTTATGATGATTTAAGCTTCTTCGCTGAGTTAGGAGCAGATGGCATTCGTTTAGACGCTGCTTTTGATGGGAAAGGAGAAGCAGCATTAACGTATAACCCGTACGGTTTAAAAATTGAATTAAATATGAGTAATGACATTGATTATTTAAACAATATCCTTTCACATCAACCAAATAAGCACTGCATAATTGGTTGTCATAATTTTTACCCCCAAAAATATACAGGAATTTCGTATGATTTTTTTGTTAGATGCTCAAAGAGATTTAAAGAACACGGTATTCGAACAGCTGCATTTGTTTCATCTTCCAATGCAACAATAGGTCCTTGGGATATAAATGACGGTCTTTGTACCTTAGAAGAACATCGAGATTTACCAATACAAATGCAAGCAAAACACTTATGGGCGACAGAACTGATTGATGATGTCATTATTGGAAATGCTTATGCAAGTGAGGAAGAAATAATTGGATTAGGAAAGCTAAATCGTTATTTATTAGAGTTTGAAATTGAATTAGAAGATAAGTTATCTGATACAGAAAAACAAATTATTTTAAACGAATTGCATGTTCGACGAGGCGATATTAGTGAATATTTAGTTCGCTCAACAGAAGTAAGAAAAAAATATGCGCACAGCTCGATACCAACACTTTCAATTGAAAAGCAACAAGTGGGTGATATTGTGATTGGTAATGATTCGTTTGGGAAATATAAAGCGGAGCTACAAATTGTATTAAAAGAAATGCCGGAAGATTCGAGGAAGAATCTCGTTGCAAAAGTTAGCCCTGATAATCTATTCTTGTTAGATTATATCAAGCCATGGAGTACGTTTGCCTTTGTAGAAAAGTGAGTGAATTAGTTGTTATTAAGGAGACGAATCACAGGTTAAGCGCTCAGCGAGAAGCAAGTCCGAACCTCATGTGTAGCAGGTTCGGGCTTTTATTATGAGTGTATAATTTATCCACTTTGATTTGTCTCCCTTCATCTTTAGAATCCCTACCTTACGATAATGAAAGCGCTATTATAAAATGAGTGTAGAACATAAAAAAAGGAGTGGTTAATTATGAAAAAGTTGTTAGCTATGATGTTAGTTCTTCTCCTTGCTCTAGTGGCATGTGGTGGCGACGGAGAAAAGGAAGAAGCAAATGGTGACGATGACAAAGTGAAATTATCCATTTGGCATAACTTCGCGGGAGATGATTTACGTGCAAGATCTGTAAGAGATATGATTGCACAATTCCAAGAAGATAACCCAGAAATTGAAATTGATGAACAAGCAATTCCAGTTGATGGATATCGCCAACGTATTAGTACGGTTGCAGCCGCTGATGAGCTTCCGGATATATTTTTAACGTATGCTGGTAGCTTTACAGATGAATTTCATAAAAGTGATCTCATCCAGCCAATCACACCATTATTTGATGATAACCCTGAATGGAAAGATTCGTTCCTAAAAGGCGCACTAGAACCGTACAACTATGATGAAGAATTATACTCCGCACCTGTCGCAATGTCTGCAACATCGTTCATGTATTATAACAAGCAATTATTTGAGGAAAATAATATAGAGGTTCCTACAACATGGGATGAGTTTATAGAAGTAATTGATACATTTAATAGTAAAGAAATTACACCGTTAGCAATGGGGAACAAGGCACCTTGGGTTGCACAATCAACAACATTTGGCGCTATTGCTGATCGAGTAACTGGTACAGAATGGTTTATGGATGCGGTGAATCAAGATGGTGCATCATTTACAGACCCCGTTTTTATTGAGGCACTAAATCACTTTAAAGAGCTTGTTGATCATGACGCGTATGCTGAAGGAGCAAACAGCATGGACAATACACAAGCAGAACAATCTTTTGCACAGGGGAAAGCAGCAATGATGATTAACGGTTCGTGGACGATTAGTAGTTTGGCAGCGTCCGTATCTGAAGATGTATTAGAAAACATTGGTATTACAACCGTACCAGCTATAGAAGATGGTAAAGGTGCAGGAAACACAATTACAGGTGGACCTGGTGGCGGATATTTGTTAAGTAGTAAAACAGAAGGTGCTGCTAAAGAAGCCGCAATGGATCTAATTTACACATTAAGTAATGCAGATGCGCAAAATACAATTGCTGAAAGTAATTCGATGGTAATGTATGACCTTGAACTTGATAAAGGAACAGTAAACCCACTTTTCTATGAAGCATTTAACCTTGTCAAAAGTGCATCGTTTGCACCTGTATATGATTTGCATTTAACATCTGCAGGTGGAGAAGCAGTTAATAACGGCCTTCAAGAAATCATGCTAGGTGGAGATGTTGAAAAAGTAGCACAAGATATTCAAAAAGCACAAACGGCAAATAATTAATTAAAAAGCAAAGGGAGGGAATATGATGCAATCTAGTTTGAAGTTAAGAGGATTGTTAGTAATTACGTTACTTCCAGCCCTTTTGCTTTACAGCTTTTTCGTCATCATTCCAATTTTCTGGTCTTCTTATTACGGTTTTTTTGAGTGGTCAGGTCTTGGAGATGCGACATTTATCGGCTTTCAAAACTATATTGAGGTTGTTCAAAGCCCAATATTTTGGAAGGCATTTAAGAACAATTTAATTATTGTAGGGGCATCTGTGTTAGGGCAAGTGCCAATTGCATTAGGGCTTGCGTTGTTATTAAGAAAAAGTAATATGTTCCAACGATTTGTTCGCTCAGCTGTTTTTTTACCAATGGTTATATCTACTGTAGTTGTAGGTTTGATTTGGGGTTACATCTTTGATCCTGACCTAGGCGTGATTAATGCAGTATTACGATCTGTTGGTCTTGAATCATGGACTAGAGCTTGGTTGGCTGATCCGGATGTGAATATGTATGCAGTAGCAGTTCCGATTATTTGGAACTACATCGGACCATATTTAATCATTTTTATTGCTGCGATACAGAATATTCCTGGAGAAATTGAAGAAGCTGCTTTACTTGATGGGGCAACTGGTTGGAAAAAACTATTCTACATTATTTTGCCGAATATGTGGGGAACTATTAAAGTCGTAATTGTACTATGTATTTCTGGTAGTTTAAAAGCATTTGATCAAGTGTTTGTTATGACTGGTGGGGGACCAGCACAATCAACTGAAATTTTGGCTACCTACATGTACAATAATACTTTTCTGGTGTATCGCTATGGATTTGGATCTGCAATATCAACCATGATTATTATTCTCAGTTTAATTTTAATTTTAATAAGTCAAGTTTTAATGAGAAGAAAGGACTAAGGAGGTGTTGATCAGATGAGTACGGAAACATATAACAAGCATTCCTCTTTGGGTTTTTCATTAAAAACGGGATTATTTAAAACCATTAGAATATTGTTTTTAACTGCATTTTCTTTACTAATGGTGTATCCGTTATATTGGTTAATTACTAGCTCATTTAAAACGAATGAAGAGTTTTTTACACAACCATATGCTTTCCCAACCAATTTTACGTTTGAAAACTTTCAACGAGCGTGGGATGTGGCTAATCTCGGTCAGGCAATGATTAACTCAACCATTGTTACAGTTACGGCCACCGTATTGACTATATTTTTAGGTGCACTAACTGCTTATGTGTTATCAAGATTTACATTTAAACTAAAAGGGTTTTTAGTCGTATTCTTTTTGCTAGGTATGTTAATTCCTGTTCATAGTACGTTAGTTCCTTTGTTTACAATGATGAATGAAGTTGGACTTCTAGATAGTTATTGGGCACTGATTTTGCCATACACTGCATTTGAGCTTCCGATTGCCATCTTTTTAACAGTTGCTTATATGAGTACGATCCCTAAAGAATTAGAAGAAGCAGCGTTTATTGATGGAAGTGGCTACTGGGGGATATTTTTCAAAATTATGCTTCCATTAAGTGTTCCTGCATTATCAACTGTAGCAATTCTAGCATTTTTAAGATATTGGAATGAATTTGTTTTTGCATTAGTGTTTATTAATGATAGTTCATTAAAAACATTACCGCTTAGCTTAGCGATATTCTCAGACGGATTTAGTACAGATTATGCGCTGACCATGGCAGCAATGACAATTGCTGTTTTACCAACTATTGTAATGTATTTAATGTTCCAAGAACAGATTATGAAGGGTATGGTAGCTGGTTCGGTAAAAGGATAATGATCAATAGATAAGGTGGTGTGGCAGTTGGATACGATTCTTTCAAAATATGCTATCGTTATTCAAAAAATATATTGGTTTGCCTATTTACAAGTTCTGTGGGTGTTGTTTAGTCTATTAGGTTTGGTCGTTTTAGGAGTTTTCCCTGCCACGCATGCGCTTATTACGGTTTTAAAAGAAAAAGATCTATCAGCTGTAGAAGCATTTCGTATATTCCGAAATGCTTTTACGCATGCTTTTTTAAAATTAAGCGGTGCTGGAATCGTATTTTCACTTATGTATATCCTCATAAGTATGAATCTATTGATTTTCCAATCGTTATATATGAAAGCCTTAGTATTAGGTATGCTAGGTTTGGTATTTTTAAGTATGATTCACTTTTTTCAGTATTTTGAATCCGGAGAATCAATGCTGTATCAGGTAAAACGATCATTCGCATTCGTGTGGGTATTGCCAAAAAATAATGTAGGCTATGTGATGGTGTTTATGGCATTCGTACTTGCCATTGCCTTCATCCCGGGGATTACTTTCTTTTTTGGGATAAGTGTAGCGATGTTTTTTGTTGTGAAAATTGGAAATTCAGCAGAAAGTCAAAGATTTAATACATTTTTAAATGAAAGGAGTAACGTATGAAAAAGAATGGATTGAAAGTTGTAACGATAGGTGGCGGTTCTAGTTATACGCCTGAATTAATTGAAGGATTTATTAAAAGGTATGATACATTACCAATCAACGAGCTATGGCTTGTTGATATTGAGGAAGGAAAAGAAAAATTAGATATTGTTGGAAATCTGGCTAAACGAATGGTAGAGAAGGCTAATATTCCAATGGAAATACATTTGACCTTAGATCGTCAAGCAGCCTTAAAGGATGCTGATTTTGTGACTACTCAATTTAGGGTTGGACAACTAGAAGCACGAGCAAAAGATGAAGAAATACCACTAAAGTATGATGTGATTGGTCAAGAGACAAATGGACCTGGAGGATTGTTTAAAGCATTACGTACCATACCTGTCATGCTTGAAATTGTGAAAGAAATGGAAGTGTTATGCCCGAATGCATGGTTAATCAATTTCACAAACCCAGCTGGGATGATTGTGGAAGCCATTTTCAGGTATACAAATTGGAAGAAAGTTATAGGTTTGTGTAATGTTCCAATTGGTATGGAAAGAGGAGTGGCGAAATCCCTTGAGGTAGATGCAGAGCGAATTCGTATTGACTTTGGTGGACTAAATCATATGGTGTTTGGCTTAACGATCTACCTAGATGGAGAGGATATTACCGAAAAAGCGATTGATAAAATTGCTGCTGATGCAAGTGAAATTAATATGAAAAATATTAAAAGTGTATCCTTTGAACCTGATTTTATTAAAGGATTAAAGGTTCTTCCATGCCCATATCATAAATATTATTATAAACAAAAAGAAATGTTAGAAGGAGAATTAAACGACCTTAAGGAATCAGGTGTTCGAGCAAAAGTTGTTCAAAAGTTAGAAGAAACGCTATTTGAAACGTATAAGAATGAAAATTTGCGGGAAAAACCAAAGGAATTAGAACAACGTGGTGGTGCTTATTATAGTGATGTAGCTTGTAACTTAATTAACTCGATTTACAATGATAAAGGTGATATTCAAACAGTGAATACGCTTAATAAAGGGGCTATTGCAAGTATTCCGTCTGATTCTGTTATAGAGGTTAGTAGTGTTATTACTAAAAACGGCCCTAAACCTTTTGCAATTGGTGATTTACCTATCCCCGTTCTCGGTCTTGTACAGCAAATAAAATCCTTTGAAAGAACGACGATTGATGCTGCTGTAACAGGTAATTACCATACAGCTCTTTTAGCAATGACGATCAACCCGCTAGTTCCATCGGATACGATAGCAAAACAAATACTCGATGAAATGCTAGAAGCACATAAGGAATTTGTTCCGCAATTTAAGTAATAACGATATAACAACTTATCACTTTCACTAAGTGATAAGTTGTTTGAGTAATAATATTTAAAAATACGAGGAGGTACAATCATGGATAAATTTATTGCATTTGATATTGGTGGTACGTATATAAAATATGGACTTATTGATAGTGAAAGTAATATTTTAGAACATCAAAAGGCTAAAACACCAAAAGAATTGGAAGATTTATTAACAATGATACAACTCTATGCGGAACTACATAACGATGCAAAAGGAGTAGCTGTAAGCATACCAGGTGCTGTTTCAGATGATGGTGTTGTTTATGGTGCAAGTGCTATTTCTTATATACATGGGCCAAATATGAAAGAATTAATTCAAGAAGGAACAAATTTACCGGTGTATATGGAAAATGATGCGAATTGTGCTGGTTATGCGGAAGTCTGGGCTGGTGCTGCAAAAGGAAAGAAAGATGTTATTGTCATGGCTATTGGCACCGGAATTGGTGGTGCTATAATCAAGGATGGAAAATTGCATAAAGGAGCAAATCTTCACGGTGGAGAATTTGGATTTATGCTATTGAGTGTAAATAAAGAGATAGCTGGAGAGGCTTGGACTCGAATGGACTCAACAGCTTCGATGATAAGAAAAGTAGCAAAAAGAAAAAACCTTTCAGTTGATGCATTGTCAGGTGAAGAAATTTTTAGCTTAGCAGAGGCTGGAGATGAGATTTGTATCGAAGCCATTGATGATTTCTTTCATTTGTTAGCATTAGGTATATTTAATTTGCAATATGTTTATGATCCTGAGGTTATCTTGTTGAGTGGTGGTATAAGTGCTCGAGAAGATTTAATTGATCGTATTTATGATAAATTAGATAGATTTTTAAAAACGATGCCTAAAGCGACAGTCAGACCAATTGTAGATATCTGTAAATTCAGGCAAAATGCTAATCTATTAGGTGCTGTATATGGCCTTAAAAAACAATTGCGTAGTAGCTAATTGCTGAGGTTGCATTAATTTTGAGCAAGTAAATCTGTGTCTAAAAAGTAAAGCGGAAGAGGAGCGAACAACGTGCAATCGAAAAGTATTGTACCAGAAGATTTTATGTGGGGTGGAGCAGTTACTTCCTTCCAAACAGAAGGTGCAGCAAATTCGTATGGAAAAGGCCTGTCAATTATAGATGCAAGAGAAGTTCCAGAAGGTTACTCCGATTGGACAACAGCGGTAGACTTTTATCATCGCTTTAAAGAGGATATTGCGCTATTCAAAGAGATGGGGTACAGTGCGTATCGTACAAGTATTTCTTGGTCAAGGATTTTTCCTAATGGTGAAGGAGAAGTGAATGAAGCAGGATTACAGTTTTATGATGTGCTTTTTGACGAATTACTTGCAAATGGGATCGAGCCGGTTATTACATTGTATCACTTTGATTTACCTCTAGTTTTAGCTGAGAAGTATAACGGTTTTGCTTCAAGAAAAGTAGTGGATTTGTTCGAAGCCTATGCCAAATGTGTTTTCAATCGTTATAAGGATAAAGTTAAATATTGGCTCACGTTTAATGAGATAAATGTGGTTTTACTTAACCCGGAATATTGGGGTGTGCTGGATCAAAACCTTTCGGAACCGTTAAAATACCAGCTTTGTCACAATGTACTGATCGCCCATGCAAAAGCAACAAAGGCGATGCGTGAGATTATTCCAGATGCGAAAATGGGTGGTATGATTTCTTACTTTTTAACTTATCCAGCAAACCCAGAGCCAGTAGATGTGTTAGCCAATGTCGAAGTAAAACAATTATTAATTGATTGTTATCTTGATATTTTCACAACTGGTGAATATCCTAGCTATTTTACAGCTAAGTTAGAACAAGAGAATAGGGTACTGAAGATGCATCGTGATGATGTAGCTTTGTTAAAGGAAAATATCGTAGACTACTTATCCATTAGTTATTATCAAAGTAGAGTAGTACAGTATACTGGTGATGATAATCTTTTTACCAGCATGATGAAAAACCATCATTTACAAATGAGTGAATGGGGTGCGGTAATTGATCCAATCGGATTAAGAATTGCTTTAAAAGATATTTATGCGCGTTATAAACTACCAATCTTTATTACCGAAAATGGCATTGGTGTCAGAGAAAAATTGAATCAAGACAATTTCGTAGATGATTACTATCGAATTGATTATTTGAAACAGCATATAGAGCAGATGAAAATCTCCATGCAAGAAGGTGTTGATGTGATTGGTTATTTGACATGGGGATCAACAGATATACTTAGTTCAAAAGGCGAAATGTCAAAACGTTATGGACTGATTTATGTCAATCGTTGTGAGAGTGAGTTACTGGACTTAAAGCGATATAAGAAAAAAAGCTTTTATTGGTTTAAAAGAGTAATAGAATCAAACGCAGAAGAACTTTAGAAACTAACCTAAGTTTTTTTCAAAAACAATTAATTTGTGTAAATTTTATATGGTCGTCTTGAAATTATTTTACGCATAATAGTTTTTAAGTGAAATTGTTAGTTTTCTCCTACCATGTCAAGAGGTGTTTTTACCTTTGAGTTAACAATAATAATTTAATTAAAGTATCTTTTATAATGATAAGGAAGTCACTTAGCAATTTGGTACCTATTACTTGTCGTTTTGAAAACAAATAGTTCATGTAAGCATGAGTTGTGAAACGTTTATCCAGAATCTCTTGTACTCCAGTTTTTCTTTTTGATTTGTCGTGTTGTTTATATTACATGTAATGGTAAGGGTTAAAAAGCAATGAAAAGAGGATGAGCCCTTTATCCTTTCGAAGTGGTGCACACTTCAAGTAATAAAACAAATGAGAATCTTTTTAATTTAAGTCTTAATTTTTCTTTTTAATCGTTTGATAGAAATATAGCTTGACTTATTTTGATATAGGACGTAGACTAGCATTTAATAGACTCTACCAAATGCTTAAACTGACTAAATTACAATAAAATAAATATTTGTAAGGGCATTCATAAGTTTGCCCTACATTAAAGTTTATTTTTGTAAGCGTTTTCACTTTATTGTGGAAGCGTTTTCGTATGAAGGTATCTCTTCATCAGTACAACTAAGCAATAGCGAGAGTCTATTCAAAATATTTCATCATAATAGAGGAGTGGTCAGAATGACAAAAAAACATTTCAAAGTGGACTTGAGCAAAACAATGGATAAGCAAGAGGTGCCAGGTCATAACCGTTGGCACCCTGATATCCCAGCAGTTTTCTCTGTTGATCCGGGTGAGTCATTTAGGCTAGAGTGTATTGAATGGACTGATGGGCAAATTAAAAATAATGATGATCCTTCAGATGTTAGAAATGTCATCTTGGAAAGAGTGCACGTCTTAAGTGGACCAGTGCATGTCAACGGAGCAGAACCTGGTGATTTATTAGTTGTAGATATACTAGACATCGGCCCATTAACTGATTGGGGACATACTGGCGTTTTTGCAAAAGAAAATGGAGGTAGTTTCCTTGTTGATGAATTTCCTGAAGCTCAAAAAGCAATTTGGGATTTTAATGGTATATTTGCAACATCAAGACACATTCCTGGAGTCGAGTTTGCCGGAATTATGCACCCTGGAATTCTTGGCGTAGCCCCTTCTCAAGAATTATTAGATGAATGGAATAGAAGAGAAAAAGAGTTAGTTGATACAGATCCAAATCGTGTGCCGAAGTTAGCGAACTTACCGTCAGAAAAGGCTATCGTGTTAGGTAGTTTAGAGGGTGAAGATTTTGATAGAGTTGCAAGCGAAGGAGCTCGTACTGTTCCACCTAGAGAGAATGGTGGTAACTGTGATATTAAAAACCTCTCAAAAGGATCAAGAACACTATTTCCAGTGTATGTAGATGGAGCGAAACTTTCGGTTGGAGACTTACATTTTTCACAAGGGGATGGGGAAATTACCTTTTGTGGTGGAATAGAAATGTCAGGGTTTGTTGATCTACGTGTTAATGTAATAAAAGGTGGGGCCAAAAAATATAACATCAAAAATAATCCTATCTATCAGCCAGGTCCAGTAGATCCAAATTATCAAGACTTACTTGTTTTCCAAGGAATTTCAGTTGACCGTAACACAGGAGAACAAAAATATTTAGATACTAACGTAGCATTTAAAAATGCATGCTTAAATGCGATTGATTACATGAAAACACTAGGATACACTGGAGAACAAGCATATATGCTTCTTACGGCAGCTCCTGTTGAAGCTACATTAGCAAGTGTAGTAGATATTCCAAACGCTGTTTGTACAATTGGAATACCTAAAGAAATTTTCAAAAAAGGTGTAATAAAAGATTTTGAATAAGTGTATTTGAGTGAAACTATTTTATGACATTTTTAGGAGGAGTTCCAGTTGCCAAACTATACGTTTAATTGTGAAAAATGTGGTGTGTTTACAGAATGGCATACTAGCAGTAAAGGGAATAAACAATATTCTGCATGTCCTTCTTGTAAAATGAAATCTAAAAGGGTCTTTGCTCCTCCTATTGTTTATAAAGTAGATGCAAGGGTAAAGCAGATAGAATCAGGAGGAAAAACGCCTAAGGTCATGAAAAGAGATCAACTGCCTAAAAGACTGAAGAAATCTCCAGTTAGTACTAGACCGTGGCAAGTATAAAATTTAACTAAAAATTATTTTTTAAAAGAGCTGTAGAATCAATATTGATTACGACGCTACAGCTCTTTTTAAGTGTTATAAATAGTTCTTATGGATGTGAGCATGAACTACATATAACATAAGCAGTTAGGTGTATCTTTCTTCTTATACTTTAACTACATTACTTCTAATGAAAAGGGGAACGTATAGACGTTGGAAAATAAAAAAGGAATTAAAAATAGATGGTTAATAGCGTTAGCAGGTGTAGCAATACATTTGTCTATCGGTTCAGCCTATGCATGGAGTGTATTTACTATCCCTATATCAGATTTAACAGGCTGGTCAACTGCCCAAATTTCTTTTGCTTTTAGTCTGGCAATTTTCTTTTTAGGGACATCAGCAGCTTTTATGGGACATTTTGTTGAGAAACAAGGCCCTAAAAAATCAGGTATGGTTGCAGCCATTCTATTTGGACTAGGGATAGCTTGTACGGGATTTGCAATAAAATTCGAATCACTGCCGTTATTATATATCACATATGGGGTTATAGGTGGCGCTGGTTTGGGGACAGGTTATGTAACACCTGTATCAACGATGATCAAGTGGTTTCCAGATAGACGGGGATTGGCAACAGGATTAGCAATTATGGGCTTTGGCTTTGCTGCACTTGTCACCGGACCTGTTGCTCAACAATTGATAAATAGTATTGGCGTATCGAATACATTTTTTGTTTTGGGAATTAGTTACTTCGTTGTCATGTTTTTAGCTTCTCTATACTTAGAAAAACCACCAAAAGATTGGAAACCTAAAGGGTTTGAAGGTTCAGAGGGAAGTGATGAATCGAAAGCTGTTATTCAAAAAGATTTGTCACAATTAACAGCGAATCAAGCTGTTAAAACTCGTCGTTTCTGGTTAATGTGGTTCATGTTATTTATTAATATTACATGCGGAATTGCACTTGTTTCAGTAGCATCACCTATGGCTCAAGAGATTACTGGTATGACTGCAGTTACTGCAGCTACAATGGTTGGAGTGATGGGCTTCTTTAATGGTGGTGGAAGGTTTTTCTGGGCAACACTTTCTGACTATTTTGGACGCCCAAACACATTTACAACATTTTTTGTGTTAAATGTTATTGTCCTCATTCTGTTATATTTCACAAAAGTCCCTCTATTGTATATGATTTTAATTTATATCATTATGACTTGTTATGGTGGGGGATTTGCGGTGATTCCTGCCTATATAGGGGATATGTTTGGAACAAAAGAGTTAGGTGCTATTCATGGTTACATCTTAACTGCCTGGGCGATGGCTGGAATGGCAGGTCCTTTAATTCTTTCATTTATTTATGATTTGACAGGAAAATATAGTGGAACGTTAATTCTATTTACAATATTATGTTTAGTAGCCTTGATATTATCTCTAGTCATAAGAATGGACATTAAACGTTTGCAACAAAAACAAGCCCAATAAGCAGTAAAGATAAATAATTACCACATCTCTAAGGAATAATCTTTCTTAGAGATGTTTTTTACTTTAAGGGCTTTACAAATGGTTTTGTAGTATAAGTTGTTATCTCAAGCAAACAGATAGGTAAGCTAAATTGAGAATGTCCTACTTATCCAGTTACTTATTAGTATAAACGTACTATTTAACATGATTAACTCCCCTTAGTATAGAAACAGATTTTTATTTTTTAATCTGCCTACACTTAAGGGGAGTATCTTATTTTGTCATAAACATAACTTTGTTATTCATTTTTTTTCTTTTTTCTCCAAATAATTAAGAATACAATAACTCCTACCAATAAAATGGTAGAAAAGACAATGATTAAGATTTTAGTATTATTATTTACTGATTCTTGAACTACTTTTTCATTTTTATTGTTCTCATCATTTCCAAAGGAATTTACTTCATCAGCCTTATTAATAACTAAAATTTGGCTTTGTTTAGAAGAGTCAATTGTACTTAAAGATTGAAAGAATTCTTTATGAATATAGGGTGCTTCCTCATCAGTATCTAAGGATTTAAAGAACACCATCGTTTTCTCTTCATTCCAAATGGAAGGTTGCATCCAAGAAACATAGCTTGCTGTTTCAGTAATAAAACCGAATGAAGCTAAATCGGGTTTCCCTTCAGTTGACCACGGAACAATTAATTGATTTTTATCTCCGTAGAAATTGTCGTTTGCTGCTTTTAAAATAACAAGATGATGTTCTGATCGAATGTCCTGATCTAGTTCATCTAAATTTCCACGAACAATTTGGTAGTTGTTGAATGTATAATGGCTTGCTAAATTATTAACTAACAACGCAATCTGATTCAATCCATTTTTTTGTATACTTTCAGGTATAACGAAGGCTACATCATCATAATTATTTTGTTCTGTTTTGATCAATGGAGCAGGCCAATTCGTAAATGAAAGGTTGTCATCAATTTCATGTGGAACATCAAGGACACTATCTTTTTCTATCGTTACCCAATTCCCACTTTTGTATCTTTGTCGACATTCTTCAGGTGTGTTTGGATTATTAAATTCAAAATGAATCGCAACTAATTCTTGATTTAATAAAAGCTCTGTTGGAACGTTAAATGAATAATTGTATACATTTTTTTCATTCTCAACTTCGCCTTTTAATACTTTTGCCAATGGGACTGTGTGTGGTACGTCGTTAATGTACACGGTCAACCCTAGTTGATTTTCTAGATTGCTATCATTCCATTCTTTTAGTAAAGGTGACGCGCGAAATGATAAATTTAACGTTGCTTCATTTTTTATATTCCAATAAGAAGGAATGTCTAAATAAAATGTTTCGGAATTTAATTGGGAGTCATTTAAAGTAATAGGTTCATTCACAAGTGGTAACGTTCGTTCCGCTTTTGCGATAGATGGATCTATTTCAGGCATACTACCAATCTTTAACGCATTCCCAGTCAATTGTGAAACTAGTTTATCATCGGTTAAGATAGTGCTTTTTTCAATTAATGTCTGTTCATTATTTGCAGTAACAAATAATACTTGTTTTGATGATTTTTCACTTTTTTCTAATACATTCGTTAAGTACAATTCGTTAGATTGTAGAGAAATGTCCTTGAATGTAATTTTATTAGCAATTTTATCTTCCCATGCATCGAGTTCTCCAAGTGCAATGACATGTTCACTAATGTTGTCATTCCACTCATTCTCAAAGAATATAGGTACGATGTTTTTTGCGGTTGTTTGTTTAGATAAATATTGTCCCAATTGCAACGCGGCTTTCATAACATCACCGCTACTGTTATTAGGTATTACAATAGAAGTGTGAATTTCTTCCTGTGTTCCTGGTGTTACAAATGGATACGGGTAAAAGTTTAATAAGTCTTTTGTATCATTCGATTTTTTGGTATCGATGAAAGCATAAGATGTTTTGTGTAAAATCATCCAATTAGCCGCATCTATTTGATCAAAACATACATCAGTATTAATATACGTTTGTGTTTGAATGCTAATTTTATTCACACCATCGGTTAAAAAATCACGATGAAGTGGTATCTTAATCGATTTGAATTCAAGGCTGTTTTTTATAGAGATGCTTTGAATCGGTTGTTCATTTATAAGTACTGTTAATGAAGATAGGTCTTCTATTAAAAGATCAGATGAACTAACGACAAGTTCAAGATAACTTTTATTTCCTATATTTTTTCGAGGTAATGTGAAATAAAAATCACGACCACCATAAACACCATTCAAAGTAATGTCATCTTGTTCAAGGATAAGAACCTCTCCATTATCTATAGCAGATGCTTTTGCTTCCTTTTTATCCTTTGAAGCAATCACTTCTAGTTCATAGTTCGGATTGTTGGATGCTTCAGTGGGTTTGTCAGCTGTTTGTTCGGTGTTGTTTGCATTTTTTTTAGATATATTAGATTGTTTCGTTACTGCTAAGGATTCATTCTTTTTGAAAATATCAGAAATACTAACACTTACTTTTGTTTTAATAGAATTTGCGACTTGTTCACCGGGAGGCGTTAATAAATAAATTACACCGCCAAGCATAACCAGTGATATAAGGGATAAATAAAAGGTGTTCGCTTTTTTTCTTTTATGTGTGTTTTTTCTAGTTGAATATTCTGGTTTATATTCTGATTGATTGTGATTTTGATTCATTTGTGTCACCTGTCCTCTTACAAACTGTTAGTAGTTTTATTTTCGAATCGTTCTGTTTTGTACCATTTGACGTCTTCTTTAAAAATAATTCGTTTTGCTTCAAGGTAAAGCGCATTTAATACTAGTACTAACCATAGCTGAGAATATGTGAAATACATGAATAGTACAATGATAAAGTTGTTGCTATTCATTTCTTCTTTTTCAATACTTAAAGCAATCATTACTTCTGTTATATAAAGTAAATAAGCTAATGCCCAAAGAATCATAGCGATGGCACCTAACTCTAATTGTAAATCGAAGAATAAGTTTGTAATAAAAATAGCACCAGATAATATGACACCGAAAAAGAATAAAAAATAAGTGAAAAAGAAGTAGATAAGATCAAAAACAATTTTCTTTCTATCTAATTGAAAAAAACGAAACAAAAATTTAAGTACAACATACTGATTCCCACGAGCCCATCTCGTTCGTTGTTTCCACCAAACCTTCCAATGTTCTGGTTCTTGCTCCCAAGTAATTGCTGCTGGAAAAAAGCGAATATGGTAACCTAAATTATAAACACGAATGGTTAATTCTGTATCTTCCGCTAACGCTTTTTCGTCCCAGCCATTAAGTTCTTCAATGATAGAGCGTCGGATAGCGAAGTTTGTACCAGGAATAGTTGTAACTTTAAACCAAAACCACCTTCCTGCTTGCGCCATCCATTGGAAGCAAATGGTTTCAATGTTAATAAATTTAGTAAGTAAGTTTTTCTTAGCATTATTCACGCGGAATTTACCAACAATAGCTCCTGCTTTTGGATCATTCATCATTGCCAGTACAAGATAATAAATAGCCTTACTTTCAGGGGTGTTGTCGGCATCATAGACACAAATGATTTCCCCTGTGGCAATTTTTAGGCCATTATTTAATGCCCCGGATTTTCCTTTCCCCCCATGTTCAGGGGCGACATGTAATGGGATAATATGTGGATGTAGTGCGTGATAATGCTCAATGATTTCTCCAGTTCTATCAGAAGAGTTATCGTTTATAACGATGACTTCCAATTTCGTTTTTGGATAGTCGAGCTTTAACATTGCTTTTATTGTTCGTTCAATCACCATTTCTTCATTATGAGCTGGTATTAAGATCGTCACTTTTGGCAAGGCTTTGTTTTGGTTTTTCTCCCATTTATTCATGAGCTTTTCATAGCGTAAGTAATGCAAGTAACCGCCTTGCATTAAAAACATATGGTATAGTAGCATAACCCAAATAATAGTTAACGATAGAATAAATAGTGTGTTAGCCATTTATTCTTTTCCCCTCCTTTCTGCGAATAACGATTTACGTAGGTTTAGTTTTAAATAGACAGAATAAATGAAAAACGCTAAGATAAATAGACTAACAATAAATGCAACAAACCATAGCACTATTTCTACTTTACTCAACTGATGTCGAAACATAAAAGATTGTAAAGCATTCATATTGTTCACTACTTTAATGTCGTTGTCGATTGTAGATTCAATAGATAAAAAAGGCGTTTGAACAGAGACATTCCTATCAAACAGATTCATCCAAGAGGTCTTTTGAGATACTTGCAAATCGGTTAAACCTTGTTTTAATATGTCTAACTTTGTATAAGGAAAAATTGAAATTCCTAAAGTTGCATTAGGTACAATTTTTAAATGCTTGTGATGTCTTTTTAGAGATAACAATGTATCTGTGTTATTAAGATAACCTAAGGTTTCAGGAATCAAAACCATTTCGTCTACATAAGACGGTTGATTTACATAAGGTGCAGTTGCTTTAAGTACGGCTGAATGCGAAGAGCGACCATTTGCAAATAATATAGAGAAATAATCATCTGCAATAATCATATCTTCTAGACTGATAGATGTTGATGTTGTTGCAAAAGATACAGCAACAGGATAAATGTCATAACTAGCCAGCTCTAATATTTCGGCTTCAATCAATGCGCGTTTTTCCTCTTCATTCTCACTGTCTGAAAAGGAAGGATAGGAATAAACAATAGCACCTCCTAGTGATTGTAGTGATAATAGTTTTTGAACTAGTTCATTAGAATCAGATAAATGAGCTTCTTCATTGTTGCTTTCATAAACAGGAGATACGGATAAGATAAGCGGGATATCATTAGATGTTAAATAGGTTGTCATCTTGGTTAGTGCTTCTACATCTGTTGTAGGGTTAATATCCTCAATCTTAATAAAGGAAGATTGATAGCTTGTGCGATTTGTGTTGAATATAGTGTCTAACGCTTTTGCAAAATAATATGCTATTTGATCATCCAATTGTGTTGAAGCTAAATAATAGTCTTTTTTATTGCTTATAAGAATCGGGTAGTTATAATTACCTCGAAAGCCCTCGATAATTACTTCCATAGTCGATTGCTCGGTAACTAATTTCATTTCTTTTAACGATTCAAATGTGGAGTGATTGCTCCCCATTGAAATTTCCTTTATATTGACAGATTGATTTGTATCTTTAATAGGAAAGCGTTGTTGAAACTGATTTATATTCTCCCCTATAAATATAATCGAGCCATCATAGCCTTCCATGGATTTAATAAAAGAGCCATCTAGCTTTTTATGATCCAATCCTATATAAAAAACATAATCATAGTTGGACAAGTTAGTAACGTTACTTTCTGATGTTACGGTAGATTTAGAGTAATGGCTAACTAGCTGATCTAATAGGTACACTTGTTCATTTAATTCATTGTTCGTACTACTATAAATAATTAATGAATTAAGCTCTGAATCCGGGTTTGCATATACCAGTTTAGCGGATAGAAAAACAGTCCCTAGTAGACAGCTAAGCAACATAGTTATTAAGTTCGTCAAACGCATTATTAAACATCCTCATGTAGTCATCTAATTGTTCGTGATACACACAATATCCGAATGCAAATTCAATTGTTACCATGCGATTTTTTTTGGATAATGTATAGTCTTTCATATTACCTATGATTTTTTTCATGACAGTCTCCACTCCTGCAACATCTGTTTCTGGTAATAACAGTGCAAAAGTATCATCAAAAATACGAAAGCGACTGTCACTTGCTCTTGTTGCTTGTGTAACTTGGTTTGCAAAACTCTGAAGGACATGATTTGTTTCTTTCTCTCCATACAACTTTTTAAATGTTTCCCAATTTTTCAATTGAATTAATAATAATGAGAAAGATTGTTCATAACGACTTGCTCTTTTAAACGATTCATTTAATTGCATATAAAAGCGTTTTTCATTGTCAAAATTTGTTGCAGGGTCTATTGTAACTAGTTGATAGTATTGTTCTTTCCAATAATGATATTTAGTAGTTATTATTTTTCTTTTTTTATGAAAATGACCAGAAACAAAAGAAGTAACAAGTAGTATCATTTGCCAAATAATCATTTTAGAAACAGAAAACGAAGCGATTCCTTGTATGTTAAAAAAGGTGTCAGTGCTCATTGTCTGTGCTAAAATCATATAGCTTCCAAAGAAAAAAATGACAAGAAGACTAATACCTAAACTAAGTAATAGCCCTTTTGATACTCCAATGAAGATTAAAGCAATCGTCATAAAGAACAACATTGTATCTAGCCCTGTTTGAGCAGTGTAATAAAAGTAATAAATAGAAATAGCGAAATTCAAAAAAATAAGTAGTGCCATACTCATTGAAAAATGATGGTTATCTGATAAGTTCATGCTCCCTTAAGCTCCTTTCTGCAATTAGAGGAACAAGGTTGTCAAAGATGTGTGTGTTGTTAGTTGTTTGATCCATATATGCTCCTTTGAATGGGCTTTGCTTTACGCGAAATGATTGAAGTCTGTCATAAAGTTTTAGAGCAAAAGAATCGTTTTTTTCAACTAGTGCATATTGAATCGCAATACCATATAAAGCTGGTGACTCATAGGTCACTGCAGGTTTTAAAGTGGTTGAATCATATTGTCCAAATAGCTTGTGATGCGTATCGAATTCTTGCTCTAAGAATGAAAGGAAATCATTCGTATCCATATTAATTTTGCCTAAATGATAGGCAGTGTATGTTTGTTCAATCATATTTACTTTGTCATCATAAACAAACTCGTTTTTATCAATTAAATAGCGTGTTGGAAATAATGGATTACTTTTTACTGCCGTTTGTTTTGCTATACGATACATTTTTTGATAAAGTTCGTGATCCATCCATTCTAAGTGATTGAGTCTTTCTAACGTTTTTAGGTCCAAATATGCTGTAGACAGTGCACTGCTTTTCGCATCATATTTCCAATCATAAAAATCTACAAAATATTGATTGTAGGTTCCTTTCTCGATCAATGTTTGTGAGATATGCTTTGCTGTTTTTCGATAGGTTCGTTCATCCCACTGATTTGTAGCATCCAATAACGCCTGGATAATTCTAAGGTCATCTACATATGCATTTACGCTTTCTGTTACTTCACCATTGAGTAAGACACGCCAATGAATCGATCCTTGTTTGGATAAGAAATATTCAGTGAGTTGCTGATACCCTAAATCAAACAGAGCTCTATTATCACTTTTTACGGCGTATTCCAACCAAAGACCAAGTGATTCTGATAAAGAATAATCTGTATCACTCGTTTGATAGTGTGTTTTTAATAGTTTGTTTGCATTGAGCATATCTTCCCATATGAATTTTTCTAATGGTGTTTCTAGGTGGGTGCGTGTTGATTCATCTGTAGGCTTTTTTATAATGAAAATAGTGATACCGATTAGTAGTATAAAAAAAACGATAGCGATATGAAACTTAAAATTTTTCATGGTAACTCTCCTAGTAAATGAAGGACTATTAATAGCGATATTGCTTAATTCCATTCTATTAAAGTTTAATAAAGCGCTTTTTACATAAAAAAACGACCAATAGGAATGGTCGGTTGCGCCACTCACTCCCAATTTGTAAGGCGCCCACATATAACAAATTGATTCTAGTACCATATAGATAAAAAACACTGAAACTTAAATTAAAAGAGTAATTTGTCTTAATTAAATAGTATGATTATTTTGTGAAAAAATCAAGTTTTTTCACCTGTTTGTTTCTAAAGTGATCATTTAATATGGTATGGTTAGATGAATTTAATAACATATGGATAAAAGAAAAGATGTTCTATTGATAGATGAAAAAAGCAAGGGTTCAGCATTTAGCCTCTTGTTCCATAGTTCAGTTGCTAATGTCCGTTGATGAATCGTCTACCATAAATTACTAAACAACAAACATTGTTTTTAGATGGAAAAGATGCTGTATTAATTAAAGGGAAGAAAGTTGCTATTGTGGTATGATAGTATTATTTAGGAAGGGCGATTGCGTTATGAAAAATAATGAGGCATGTATTCGAATGGTAGATGTTTCTTACAACTTTGGGGAACAAGTAGTCATTAATCAGCTGAATTTGGTGCTTCAAAAAGGTGTTTCTTATGCGCTGATCGGTCAATCTGGTATTGGAAAATCTACCTTGTTACGATTACTTGCTGGTCTTGTTTCACCAGAAAGTGGAACGATTTATATTAATGACGAAAGATTAATGAAGCCGAGAGTGAAAACCGGATTTTTATTTCAAGATCTAGGTTTATTTCCATGGCAAACGACTTTTGAATCGATCAAAATGCCGCTGCAAATCCAGACAGGTATACAAAAAGAAGATTTAAAGGTACGTGTTTTTAAATGGTTAAAAGAGTTAAAAATAGAGCATTGTGCGAAAAAATACCCACATGAATTAAGTGGTGGCCAAAAACAACGAGTAGCTTTAGCAAGAACGCTTATCACAGAACCAGATTTTCTTTTAATGGATGAACCGACATCCGCAATTGATGCGATGACAAAAGAATCGATTCAAGCACTTATTCTAGCGCAACATCACAAACAACAAACAACGATGCTGTTTGTGACACATGATATTGAAGAAGCAGTTTATTTAGGAGAAGTTATCCTAATTATGCGAGAGGACGGAAAAATAACTCGGATTCCCAATCCTCTATTTGGAAAAGAAAACAGTAGAGAAACCTTAGCCTTTTATCAAGCATGTATTGATGTAAGGAAACTTATAAACATGGAGATGGAGACAGATGAAGTATTTGCGGTGGATAGGTAGTAATCAATTTTTTATTGGATTTTTAACCACGCTTTTAGCTTGGCAAATGGTTTACTTTCTAATTGATACACATACAATCCCAGCACCAATGGAAACATTGATTTATCTATATACAATAAAAGGATCAATACTGTTACATGTATTGGCTAGCATGACTAGAGTGGTCGTAGCTATTGGCATTGCTCTAATAATAGGAGTGCCAATCGGTATATTAGCCGGAGTCAATCGACTATTTAATCAATTTTTTTCCCCTTTTCTTTATTATATTTATCCTATTCCTAAGGTAGCATTTTTACCTGTATTAATGCTTTTATATGGTTTAGGGAATAAATCGAAAATCATCTTAATTATTTTTATTATAGTATTTCAGATTATTTTGTCAGTGAGGGATGGAGTAAGGCAAATTCCATCTTCATATTTTACTGTCATGGATAGTTTCGCCTCTTTCAAATTACATACATATCGCTATTTAATTATTCCAGCAGTTTTACCACACATATTCTCCGGATTACGTGTTAGTGTCGGTATTTCACTTGCAACTTTATTTTTTGCGGAAAATTACGCAACAACATATGGGGTTGGTTACCATATTTTAAGTGCATGGACAAAAATGGATTACACTGAGATGTTTAGTGGTATTCTTGCTTTAAGCTTTTTAGGTATTGCAATGTTTAAGTTAATCGATCTATTGGAAGCTAAGGTCACTCCTTATAACGTTTAACATTGCGTGATATCTAGGCTTAACTAATATGGCTCTGTGAAACTATACTAGCATTATAAATATGGTGAATTAATATGGATAAGCTTTTTAGGTTTATTGCGATTTTACAAGGATTCACGCTGAGCAGAGCGCACCGTTTAAACTTTATGATATGTATGTAATCGCTATTTTCCTATAACAGTCTCACGATAAATGTCTCTTTTGTTACCTGAGCTTTCTTTTTTCTAGAAAATATATGATAGGAGAGGAGCGTTTATATCAATTATTATCTCTCATCAGCCCCCCTCTGTATGTAAATTATTTGAAAGAAAGTTAATGGATGAACACCTAATCACATCTATGCTATTAAGAATTGAAGTCCTTTTCTGTTTGTAGAATGTTTTGTAATGCTTTTCCATATAAGTTAATTGGAACATTGTCTCCAGAAATAAAGTGAAAAATGGCCATTCCATTTTCTAACGATAAAATGGTCCAAGCTAATTCTTCTGCGGATAGATCAGATTGTTTCCCATCCTTTGGATTCATATTATTAATTACTGTTGAGACATGCTCTACAGATTCTAAGATCATATCTGTCCACTTTTTTCTTACAGATTCATTTCTCATTGCATACAAGAGAAATTCCATGTTTAGTATACTCCAAGCTTGGTTATTTTGTTTATCTAAATCAAAAAAATGCCGCATTTTTTTGATGAAATGGTCAATGGATTTTTCCTCATTAATTATGTGTTGAATGGTATTGAGACGTGCATGCATTTGTTGCTCTAATAAAGCAAGGAATAGTTCTTCTTTTGATTTAAAGTGTGTATAGACAGCCCCCTTTGTAAATCCAGCAAATTCGGCAATTTTATCAACAGAAGCCCCGTGAAATCCTAGTTTGGAAAAGGTTATGGTAGCTGAATCTAGGAGCATTTTTCGTGTTTCTTGTTTCCGTTCCTCATTGGTTAATCGTTTTCTAATCATTTTACTCTATCCTCCTTTTGACAAGTATAACACAATATATACTAGACTCAATAGGATGTAAATACCTAGTAGTTATTCCTGTTTCTTAGTGGTGTTGCCCATATTACATATATGAGTATGGAAACTATAACTTATCATCAAGTACTTTTAAAATTATAGTATATCAACCTTTGGGGAATTTGTTGAAGAGAGTAACACACGATGTGAAATAGCTATTTTAAAAGTAGCTTAATAATACATGCAATTTGACATACCTTTAATAATGTGTATACTATATAGTATGTTGGTTAGTTAAAAATAAACTTAGGACACTTAACTATTCTGCTTTGTCATCTTTCTAACGAATCAAAGGTTCATGAGTGGGAAGTGACAGTGTTGTGATCATTTTGTTAAAACTTCTGAATGGGAATGTTTTCAGGAATAAAAACTAGGAGGTGGATGATGTTTAACAGTGAAAAACTTAAAGTAATTGGGAATAAGCATTTTAAGGAAGCACAAGAGTTAACTGAAATATCTATAAATGGTGTTGCGACCTTCCATCAAGATGTTCAGGCAGAAAGCTTTCATATATTGGGTCGATGTAAGGTGAAAAGGGCAGTGCAGGCAGACCGATTTGTCAATAAGGGTTCCTGTTCTGTTAATGGCAAATTAACATGTAATCAATTAGTAAATATCGGTCAGGGCTCTTTCAACTTGATTGAAGCAAATAATATTGAGTCTTCTGGTAGCTTAGAAACCACCGATTCTATCTCGTGTAAAACTTTTCAATCAATGGGTCATTTAAAACTAAAAGGGGGGCTTATTTGCGAACGGGCGTCAATAGAAGTTTCTGCTCCATCAGAAGTGAGTGAAATCAAAGTAACAGACGAGGTAACGATTAAACTAGCAAAATTAACTCTATTGAATGTTAAATCTCTTATTAGAAAAAAGATGGTTATAGGGTCCATTCATGGAAAAAATGTAGATCTTGAACATACGCAAGCTAGTCAAGTATTTGGTGAAGTAGTGAAAATCGGAAGTAATTGCAAAGTGGATGAAGTATTCTATAAAGAAGCTTTAGATGTTCATCCAAGTGCGGTTGTCAATAAAAGTAATAAAGTTTAAGATTATGGAGGTGGCTGTTATTTATACAGGTACATCTTTGTTCAAGCGATTAATTAGTATTTTCGCAATACCTGTACTTGGTGTTTTATCGATTGGGTTATTTCTATGTACCGTCATTGTTATTGTCGGAGGGTTATTGTATACATTCGGTGCAGAGATTAGAATGGAGATTTTTCCTGATTTATCTGTTCCTCAATATCTTGGTTTGCCAGTTGGAATTATTTTTGGCCTACTTTTGTTAGCTATTGCCTTTTTTTCTTGGCGTGTATTAAAATACTTTTTAAATGATTGGAACAAATAAAAATTAGTAGTGTTGCCTAAAAGTTTTGTTGCTTTGTCTTTGTCAAACAAAATATAACTAAACCCACTTGTGAGAGTATTCAATGAAACATTATCTAGCTATTATAAAAAATGGTGATATAAAGGGTAGTTCTTGCTTTGCTCAATTGTTTGTTAAATGAATAGCATACGATACTCCACTTGTAATTTTATTTTTTGTGGTAAATTAAGCAACAACATATGGCGGGCGGTTACTATATGTTGGGTACATCGACAAAAATGGATTGTAATGAGATATTTAGTGGAATCCTTGTTTTAAGCTTTTTAGATATTGTAATGTTTAAGTTAATTGATCGATTGGAAGCCAAGGTAATTCCTTAGAATGAAAAACCTTTTTGATACTTTTTATCAAAAAGGTTTTTTAATAACAATTAACTTTACTTAACAAATGAAAAATCAGTTAGCTCATCATAATGATAGGCTTGCTTGATTTGTTCTGTTTCCTTCGTCCATGTAATGATTCGATCAAATTGATCTTGATCAATAATAGCTCCATGTGTATAAGACGTTGCTTTATTATTAATATAGTCACTCATTGCCGCTGGGAATTGATAAGTAGATAAAATATCAGCATAGTTATTTGCGTCGGTTTCATTCATATAATCAATTGCTTTGTTATAAGCAGTGTAAAAAGCTTTTATATCTTCTGGATAGTTTTGTATCATTTCTTCTGTAAAGAAAATAGTCCCGCCTTTTATATTAGCTTCGTTTGAGCTTGCTAATAAATGTGCGCCTTGTTGCACTAACATCCCAGCTTGAGGTTCAGTAAATACAACACCGTCAATTTGATTAGATAGAAGAGCCTCTGCTCGACCTGAAAAAGAAGGGATTTCAACAATGTTGTAGTTAAACTCATTTGCCTCAGCAATTTCATCCATTATGTATTCAAGAATAAAATTAGGAACGAGAGAGACATCTTTCCCATTTAACCCTTTTACATCTGTAATGCCAGAACTAGGTGAAGATAAAATCTTAAAATCTTCATTAATGTCTGATGTTATTTTAAGTTTGATTCCTCTATCAACAAAAGCGGCTGCTGTCATAACATCACCGATAGCAGCATCTAATTCATTTGCTTGTAGCGCAACATTTCGATCATTTGGTGAAGTAAATGTTTTAATCGATACATTCACACCTGACTCTTCAAAGTAGCCATTTTCTTCCGCCAAAATAATGGGGAGTGCTGCTTCTGCTGGTAATGTACCAATGGTAAACGTTTCACCACTTGGTGTAGTACCATTTTCTTTCTCATTCTCTGTCGTTTGATCAATAGCTGTGTCATTGTTTGAACAAGCTGCTAGTAGAAAAATACTGCATGCAAGGAATAGGTAGTTTAATATTTTTAGTTTCAATTGTATTTCTCCTTCTTAGTCTACGATGTCTTTAAATTGTTCTATCGTTAAAAAGTACGGTATCACATTTCTTTTCAATAATAATGGATTTGTATGTTCGTTGTTTTTACCATTTTCACAAGTGAATGCCAAATGAAATCCATTTTGTTTTAATAAGGATACATTTCTATCTGTGAATAGTCCGAATGGATAGGCGAATACGTCTTTCACCGGAACATATTCGTTACATAAAGCTAAGTCTTTTTCAAAAGCTTCGTCTGTAGCTTCCATTATAAGACTGACAGACTCATTTTTTCTTTGGTGAAATGCATCTGTGTGGTTGGCGTATTCAAATACATCTTCCATGTCTTCTAGATCTTGTTTGGAAAGACAAACTGATTTTTTTTGGTTAAATGTTTTTGTGTTTTCATGAAGCCACCCTGTTACGACAAAAGAAACAGCATGAAATCCATGTTTTTTTAATACTGGATAAGCATATTCTTTTACTGATTGAAAACAGTCGTCAAATGTAAGTAGTATTGACTTTTTAGGAATAGGTGTTTGCTTTATGTAAAAATCTTTGACTTCATTTAATGTTAGTGTATGAAAGTTGTTATCCTTTAAATAAGTCATTTGCTCTTCAAATTGCTCAAGCGTAACAAACAAAGCGGATGGCAATATATCATCATATGCTTGTTTCACATCAATGTGTGAGGAATTGTCTGGATTAAACTCTTTTTCTTTTCTGATTTCATGGTATAGTACAGTTGTAAATGTCATGTGTATTCCTCCCTATCTCAATTGATTATAGAACCAATTACTACACAGTCAATTCTTTCTTGAAAGATGTCATAAAATATTCTTTTTTAATAGTCACATTTTTGCTATCTTTTTACCTATATGCTAGTCTAAACTGCTTTTATTCGTTCCTCAGCATCTTGCAAGTATAACTCGAGTTCAACTCTTGTTAAATAAGGAACTTTTCCATAAAAAATATGGTCAATGACTTCAACGCTGTTCCCGTTAAACAACCACCCGGAGGTTAGTGTGCGAATTGGGGCTAGTAAAGGATTTTCTTTTCCATCAATTTGTTGCGGTTGTCCTGTTGGGGTGAAGAATAATGCACGTTTTCCTTTAAAGCGCTTCTTTGCTTCATCATCTTCAAAACTATAAGCAAAGCCATGTTGAAATACGCGATCAATATATCCTTTCATGATAGCAGGCATGCCGTTCCACCAGCTAGGAAAGATATAGATATATAGATCACTTTCAAGCATATATTGCATTTCTTTTAGTACGTCTTCTGGAAAAGTTTCGTTTTCTCTTACAAATGTACCGTTCTCAATATGAATCATATCACGTCCATCAAGTAAGGGGTTGAAGTTCATTTTATACAAATCTCTCACGTTCACTTCATACTGTTTCGCTTCTAACGCTTTTGTTATACGTTCCAATAATGCGTGAGAAAAACTTCCTTCTCTCGGGTGGGCAAATACAATCAATGCTTTCACTCTTTTTTCTCCTTCATTATATTGTTCATTCGTTCACAAATGACAATGAAAGGATAGCATGGAAACTCATTTAAGGCAATAACATATTAATTTTTAGTATAATGTAGTTTGGATAATCAAATAGGAGGATACTAGGATGACAATTTATAACAAACTAGTGAGAGATTATATTCCAACCATTATTAAAGAAACAGGTCAACAACCGAGATACAGTATATTGACGGATACATCTTATAAAGCAGCGTTGCAAGATAAATTGCGTGAAGAGATAGAAGAAGTAATTCATGCAAACACTTCCTCTGACAAGCTTGAAGAACTTGCAGATGTGTTAGAATTATTGCATGCTATAGCAAAACAAGAAGGGTTTTCAATGAAAGAAGTAGATACAATCAGGCAGAATAAAAGAGACTTTCGTGGAGGATTCGACAAAAAAATATATTTGCATGAAGTTACAGTGTAGATAAGTAATAAAATTTTTTATAAAAAAAGATAGTAAATAAGATGTTGCTTACTGATTTGCCTTAGTAATTGTATACTCATATGAATCCTTTTGCTTACTGTGGGTTAAGCCCTCTTGTTTAAGGGCGATTTTAATAATTAATGATGTTATCCGATTTTTTAACACTTTAAAGAACGATTAACTTTACAATGTGATAAAATGAATGAGTCATTTGGCGTTATATATCAATGATGTATTGTTTTATCGTTAGAAAAATAGGAGATGTTATTTTGAACAAATACAAACGTGTTAGGATACATATAGAAAAAAAACAGTGGGTTTCTTGGGGCATTCTCCTACTTTTGTGTTTAGGCTCTCTATTTTTTGTTAACCATAATGCAACGTTCTATAATAAACCAATTGCTGAGGTTACTGAAATAATAGATGTAAAACAAGTGGATGTAACAGACAGTAAACAAAATCATGATGTTGTATATACACAATTGCTTGATGCAACCTTGAAAAACGGAGAACAGAAGGGGAGTCGCATCGAGTTAACTAATGAATATTCCGA
Source organism: Paraliobacillus sp. JSM ZJ581 (assembly GCF_044383835.1). Taxonomy (NCBI): domain Bacteria; kingdom Bacillati; phylum Bacillota; class Bacilli; order Caryophanales; family Bacillaceae; genus Paraliobacillus; species Paraliobacillus sp. JSM ZJ581. The sequence goes on along the minus strand of NZ_JBISEP010000002.1, from coordinate 184,640 downwards.
CTCAAGAGCATACCATCCTAAGCTGTCCAGCGGTGATGAAGTGTTTGTATCGGTTCAAGAAACAAACTCGGGTGATTTAGTTGGAAGTATCGCTGATATCAAACGTGATGAGGCTTTACTTGTTGTTGCATGGATCTTTATTTTTGTTTTACTAGCAGTGGGGAGTAAACAAGGACTTTTTGCAATGATAAGTTTAATCATAAATGCAGTAATTATTGCATATGCACTACATTTATACATTGATACATCTAGTGTTAGTCTGTTATTTATTATGAGTGGCGCAGTTGTTGTCATGTCTATTTTATCTTTATTATTTGTAAGTGGATTTCACGCACAAACGTATGCGGCAATTATTTCAACTTTGTTAGGAACATTTATGTTGCTGTTTATTACGATGTATGTTTTGTCTGTCACTAATGCGCAAGGTTTACGTTTCGAGGAGATGTCATTTTTAAGCCGTCCACCTCAAGCTATTTTCATGGCAGGTGTATTGGTGGGAGCGCTAGGTGCAGTCATGGATATTGGTGTATCGATGGCATCTTCGTTGTTTAGCTTATACGAAAAAAATAATGATATTTCTATAAAAGATTTAAGGGAATCTGGAATTGAAATTGGTAAAGATATTATGGGTACTATGACAAATATTTTATTTTTTGCCTATGTGAGTGGGACGATCCCGTCACTGCTCCTATATTTGATGAATGATGCTTCACTAGGGTTTACACTTTCAATGAACCTATCATTAGAATTAACTCGTGCACTTGCAGGAGGAATTGGTATTGTACTAACTATCCCGATTGGGTTGTATGTTACTATTCTATTTATTCGCTGGAAGCAGGTGAAATCATGAATGCATTAGTTGTACTAGCTGCAGTGCTATTTTTACTCATGGCAATCATCGGTGGTAAAAAAGGAGTTCGTTCTTTTATCGCACTATTTGTAAACTTTTTTGTTTTACTTGTCGCTGTTTTAATTATGACAGATCCTAATGCTGATCCTATTCTTTTGACTTTAGTTGCTTGTGCGTTGATCAGCTGTGTGACTTTATTTTTTATTAATGAAATTAATAGTAAGACAAAAACTGCTTTTATCTCAACGTTACTAACTACAGCTCTCATGCTATTGTTTATTTTTATTGTGACGGAGCAGTCAATGATACACGGTTTTGGTGAAGAAGAGGTAGAAGAGCAAACCATTTATTCTTATTATCTCGGAATTGATTTTGTCAAAATTGCTGCTTCTGTGATTATCATGAGTACGATTGGTGCGATAACAGATGAAGCTATTGCAGTTAGTTCGCCGATGTTTGAAATTCGTAAACATCATCCGGTAATTAGTCGAAAAGAACTTTTTTTGGCTGGAATGCGGATTGGTAAAGATCTTTTAGGAACAAATGCGAACACACTATTTTTTGCGTTTTTTGGTGGTTATCTTGCATTACTCATTCGATATATAGATTTAGAGTACACGTTTGGGGAGATTATTAATAATAAAATATTTAGTGCGGAGATGATGACTATCCTTAGTGGTGGAATTGGTGTTGCATTAATCATTCCTATCACCGCATGGATTACAGCGTTTGTGTTAACGAGAACACCAAAAAAGAACAGTTGATGTAGGGATGCCTGGATAAAGGTTATCCAGGCATGATTCCCCTTCTTTCTGCAGGGGACGATTTATTCCATTACATTTGCTTAGCTTTTTTTATTACTCATTTAAATATGTTATGTCACCCACTATCTGTGCACAGCCTCCTAAAACTGCACCTGTTACCTTTTATAATGCATCCTTATCATACGTTTATAATACAGTACTGACAGTATTCCGAAGATTGAATACAATCCAGTGTAAATCAACATCACGATGGCTGTAGGGGTAACCATTTCTATTCCAAAGAAAAACCATCCGGATTTAACTGCAAAATAACTATGACTCAGTCCGACGATAAGTGGAATACCAAAGTTAAAAATTTGCTTGCGACGAATGCCTTTTAATAAATCTCTTTCTGTAAATCCCAGTTTCCAAAGCATTGTGTAGTTAGGTCGCTCTTCTTCACTTTCGTCCATTTGTTTGAAATAAAGAATACACCCGGATGTAATGAGAAATGTTAGTCCTAAAAAGCCAACGATAAACATGATCAATCCAACATATCTCTTTTGATTAATCGTTTCTTCATACCTTGATTCATAACCAGCCCATTTACTAAAGCCTAATTCTCGAAAAATTTCATCTGCTTTTTTCACGTTGCTACTGTTTTTTATATTAACCCCTGTATAATCTGTAAACTCTTGTTTAACATCCGGATGTTGGTCACGTACTAACGCATCATAAATCGATTGATCCACAACAGCAACTGGAAATGCATTAGTTAGGCGTGCTGGCAATACATTCATATCTTTAAAACCTTTAAAGTTGAGGTTAAGAGATTCTGTTTCCCCACTGAGCTTTATCCTTCCTTGATCTTTAAATTTGATTGGGGAGAATTTCTTAAAATAGTTAGACGTGAAAAATATGTCGATTTGTGCAACATCAAACGTTTCTACATCATCATCGCTGATAACGGTCATTGTCGTATCACTAGTGTTAAATGCAGGATTATCACTGTCACTTTGACTCGGTGTCGAAATGACATCCTCTAAATCGACCTTGGTTTCCAGTATATCCAGATGTTTTGTTGTATAGTCGATTTTCGCTTTATCTAAAGCATTCGTAAATTGTTTCACTTTCGGTGCTTCTGATACCTCATGATGAGTGGGAATAGAAAAGTGATCAGGAATACTCTCCAATGCCGTTTTTTCAGCGGAATAATAGGAAATATAACTGAGTGATAAAAAGCCGATGGCTAGTGCTGACAACGTTGTGATTACCGTCAATAGTAATGAGTTCGATCTCATTCTAAACATAATCGATGACAGTGACAAAACATCAGTTACATGTAAATAGCCGTCTTTTTTCTTTCGGATTAGATTGAAAATAAAGCTAACAGATCCTTTATAAAAAAGGTACGTTCCTAAAATCACAGAACCTAAAATGGTTAACATAGCAATAAATAATTGATTGGCGATAAAATCCCCGCTGAACAAACGAGAAGATAAGTGATAGCCAAACACAATCAACCCAATTCCTAATATACCGATAAGTATTTGAAATGGTGTCATTTTTTTCGCGCGTTGCTGTGTAGTGGAAGGCGCATGGAACAATGCCAATATGCTCTGTCGTTTAATAAAAATATAGTTCATTAGCATGATAAGTATATAGATGGCTGAAAAAACGACTAATGTCTGTGCGAGCGCATCCACTGAGAACCTAAGTGTTGCAACGTCATTCACATCTGTGATTTTGAACAAAATGAGCATCAGTAACCGTGAAGCTGAAAAACCAAGGAAAATTCCGATCAAAAGGGAACCAAAATACAATATTAGATTTTCTACACTTAAAATTCGGAAAATCGCTCTTTTGGTCATTCCTATCAATTGAAACAGGCCGATCTCTTTACTGCGTCTTTTAATAAACAGATTATTAGCATATAGTAGAAAAATCGAAACAATCACGATTAACAAGATGGAACTCGTCTTCAAGCCCGCTGCACCTTTGACTGAACCTTTCGCTGTGTCCATTGCAGGATCATATTGTAAGGTAACGAAAGAAAAATACAATGCCACGCTAAAAATCAATGCAAAAATATATAAATAATAGTTCTTAATATTTTTCTTTAGGTTACGGTAAATAATTTGATTAATGTTCATGTTTAATCCCACCTAAGACACTTTGCGTTTTGATGATGTCTTGGAAAAATTCATCACGTGTCTGTGCACCCTTATGGAGTTGCGTATAAATTTGTCCATCTTTGATAAACACCACACGCTCACTAAAACTTGCTGCTGCGGGATCGTGTGTTACCATAACAATGGATGCGTTTCTTTTGACGTTTAGATCACTTAGCTTATTCAATAAATCTGATGCTGCTTTTGAATCAAGTGCCCCTGTAGGCTCATCAGCGAAAATGATACTTGGTTCATGAATAAATGCACGTGCAGCAGAAGTTCGTTGTTTTTGCCCACCAGAAATCTCATACGGGTATTTATTGGCGATGTCCGTAATCCCGAGCTCAGCGGCAAGTAAATCAAATTTTTCTAAGGCCACTTTTTTAGCTACCTTTTTAATAGAAAGCGGCAGTAGAATGTTTTCTTTTACTGTTAAAGTATCAAGTAAATTATACTCCTGGAAAATAAACCCTAAATTCTGTTTTCTGAATTCAGCGAGTTGTGTATTTTTCATTTTATTAAAATCCTGTCCTTCAATCGTAATAGTTCCTTGACTAACACGATCGATGGAAGAAAGAACATTTAACAAAGTTGTTTTTCCGGAACCTGATGCCCCCATAATACTTGCGAATTCACCTTTTTGCACTTGTAAATCAAGGGCACGAAGCACCTCTTGCTTGTTAAATTTGTTTCCATAGGTCTTATAAATTTTCGTTGCTTCTAAAATTGCCATGCAATTCACTCCTTCTATCCCTATTATACCTATACAACGTCTCGTTCTCCTTTAGTATTTCTTACAATCACCAAAAAGCATGTGACAGTTTTGTCACATGCTTGCAATATCGATCAAGTCATTTTCTTTTGGGAAAGTTAATGCAAACATTGTCCCCTCGTCTAATTTAGATGTCACCTCTATTGTTATATGAAGAGAGTTCGCTACTTGTTTGGTTAAATATAGCCCCATACCCGTTGCGACTTGATCAAGATGCGTAACCGTATTTGTAAAACCCCGGTCAAAAATACGCGGTAAATCTTTTTTAGCAATCCCGCGACCATAATCAGTAATCGTTAGCACACACTGCTCTTCTTTAATAAAACTTTCAATCAGAATATCGGACGATTCACTGTATTTAATCGAGTTGGTCAAGATCTGTCTAGTCATAAAACTAAACCATTTTGCATCAGTCAGCACGACAGTTTCTTGAAGGTTGACATCAAAACCGATGCCTTTTTGCACACACCATAATTTCAAGGATTTAATTTCTTGGAATAAGAGGGCTTTTAAATTTGTTTTTTCAATAAAAAGGTCGTTATGAATAAAGGGAATCCGTTTTTGATGTAGCTTTTGATCCAATAGAAAATGAACGCGTAACCATTCGTACATAAGCTGTCTTTTGAGTTCTTGGTCATTCGTGCGTTCAATAATTAACTGCATCGTTGTAAGGGGTGTTTTCATCTCATGAATCCAACTAAGTGTATCATCTTTTTCCCGCTCCACATTTATATGCAATTTGTTTAATTCTGTTTTATATAGATTTTTTTGGTTCTGAATCATGTCAGAAGCGATTGATTCAAACGTACTACTTGCTTCAGGTATCATGGTTAAATCAAATGATTGGCTGTAGTTTTTCAATGCTTTATAAAAACGAGTTTCCTTATGATGACGAACAATTGTGAAGACGCTAAAGAAAAGTGACAGTATAAATACAATATACAACATCGAGTTAAATTGAATTCCAGGATCCAAAAACGCAATAAGCAGGACAAAGAGCTGGGAAAAGATAAAAAACAAAAACCAACTGAGGCGTTCTCTTAAGAATACTTTAATCATCTAAGTCACATTTTCCTTTGCAACATATCCTTGTCCGACTCTTGTTTCAATCGCTTCACCTAAATCTAGCTTAGTCAGCTTTTTTCGCAGTCGATTAATGTTCACGGTCAATGTATTGTCACTTACAAACCGGTCATCATCCCAAAGACTTGTTATCAATTCTTCTCGTGTCACGATATCATTTTTCCTTTCAATCAGTATCTTCAATATATACATTTCATTCTTTGTAAGTTCAATCATGTCTTGTTCACTAGAAACGGTTCCTTTTACAAAATCAACAGTAACACCGCACCACGTTTTCAGCTCTAACTGTGTATCTGTATTATAATTGTATACACGTCTTAGAGTTGCTTGAATTTTTGCAATTAGTACATCAAAGTGAAACGGCTTCTGAACAAAGTCATCCGCACCAAGCTGCATTGACATTACCATATCAGTCGGGTGATCTCGTGATGATAAAAAAATAATCGGCACATTTGAATGTGATCGAATCAATCGACACCAGTGAAAGCCGTCGAATTTCGGCAGTTGAATATCAATAATAATCAAATCTGGTTTACCATCAACGAATTCTTCAAGTACATTACTAAAATCCATGACCCCAATCACATGATAAGACCACTGTGAGAGCCTATCTTTCACTTCTTGAAATAGTGTTTGATCATCTTCGATCAACATAATTGTAAACAAAACGTTCACCACACTTTAATTATCTATTTAAATCTATATTAATACGAGTTTAGAAGGAAGTAAAATAAGTTATAAAAAAAATGGTTTTAAAAGATGAGGATAGTAATTCATAGGAAGCTGAATAGTTATATATGGGAAAGGAATCCAACTTTTAATCTTTGATTTTGTTCAATTAAGTAAAATTGAATTATTTTATATCAAAAGTTAAACAACTATATTTAAGAGGTTGGGACAAAACAACATTTCTCAAGAGAAAAGCCGAACATTTATTTTAATGTAAGAGAACAAACGTCGCTGTGGAAATGCACTCCCTTTCCGTAGGCACGGCTTCAGCTCGTGCTGTTCCTACAGGACAAGGAATACTTCGACAGCAATACATCGTGCGAAGAAAATTGCACTTCATTTTCGAGGAGTGTCGTGTATTTCTACAGCTAAATGGTTGCTACAAACAAGTAGACGAACCTTAAATCTTCTTTTCAGAATTAAAATTCGTCTTTTGATAATCACCTTTTGCTTATGTCCCAGCCTCCTAAAATGAATTAACGTTATTGTCATTATGAACCAGGGTGTATAATGTAATTATTTTTTATAAACAGATGCATCATAGATCGAGTTTACTGCTTTTCTTAATTCTTCGTTGAATGCTTCATCTGTTTGATTTGCACTCAAATCTTGGCTTAACGCTCGGGAGAAGCTAGCAATCATACCATTGTTTTCTTTCAACTTACTATTTGCTTCTTCACGAGAATAACCACCAGATAAAGCAACTACACGAACGACTTGTGGATGTTCTACTAAATCTTTGTATAAATTAGGTTTAGTAGGAAGCGATAATTTTAACATAACGTGTTTATGTGGTGAAAGTTTATTAAGGTGTTGCAATAATTCATTTTTTAAAATTTCTTCAGCTCGCTCTTTTTCAGGGCTATGAATATCTACTTCTGGCTCAATAATTGGGACTAAGCCAGCCTCAATGATTTGTTTGCCGATTTCAAATTGTTGATCAACCGTTTCTTTAATCGCTAGCTGATTTGCCTTTTTAATCACTGAGCGCATCTTTGTGCCAAATATACCACGCTCGTTTGCCCGTTGTAATAGTGTATCAAGGTTAGTGATTGGTTTCATTATTTGCACACCATTTTTTTCATCCGCTAATCCTTTGTCGACTTTTAAGAAAGGTACAATACCTTTAACATTTGCTAGATAATCTGCTGTATAGCGATTCTCAATTTTACTATCCATTGTTTGTTCAAAAAGAATAGCACCTAAAATATTGTTTGAGTCAAAAGCTGGGGAAGTGATGATTCGTGTGCGCATTTCATGTACCAGATCAAACATTTCTTTTTCTGTGTTGTAACTATCCTTGCTAATACCATAGTCAGCTAACGCTTTTGGGGTACTACCTCCGCTTTGATCTAGTGCTGCGATAAATCCATTCCCTTTTTTCATCGTTTCTAGTTGACTTTCTAGCATATGATCCACTCCTTTGTTTATCGTTATTGCTAGATTGTGCTACTAAAAGAATTCTAATGTCTTGGTTCAACTATATCATTTCTGTAGGATAAATTTATAGTAAAGCGCTCATCTTAAAGAAATTGTTGTGTGTCTAAAACTCAAGTCTGTATTTTTTTCGTGTTTGGGAAAGTCAGCAAGCGTAATGTATTACACAAATTCATACAGTTGTATGATTTGCGATTGCCTAAGCCATTGCAGCACGGTATTCATTTTTTCTTAAATACTATCAAATTTAAAGTATTTGGACCGATTTTGAGGAATAATTAATGAATTAAAAGTTCCGCTGACTTATATAGCGTTATTTGTTATTTATCAGCATATCTTTAAAAATAGGCTTACTTATTACATTTTTATTCCTTAAGTAGCTATGATACAATTTTTATTAGTAAGAAGAACTTAAGAAAACACACAATCAGGAGGAGATTACGATCTCATTGGAAATGGCGCCAAAAGGTGATACGTGTAGACTAGTTGCAACGGTGAAAGAAAAAGAAGATGTTCAGTTAACCGTTCTTCATCAAGATAAAGGGTTTATATATTTTCCATTGTCAAAGAAAAATGAACAACCGAAAGATATAGAGGAATATATTACGAGTATTCAATCTGAAATTGAGTCCGGTGCATACCAAATAAAATTAGTAAACATGACGGCAGAAGAAGCATATTGTTAAATTTAGCTCACAATGATGAGGTCACTAGCTTGCTAGTGACCTCATTGTTAATTAGATAGAGACGCTTCTATCTTACTAACAATTTGTTCGCAAATATCATGGGTAATTAAGGAGTCATTGATTGACGGCTGTGGTGTCTTGTTATGCTGTACACAATCAATAAAATGATCAACAATCTGGTAAAATCCTCGTTTATACAAAGTAGGCTCCCAATCACCGAAGGTTTGTAAGTTTTTCTCTCGATTATGATAGTGTGTTGTAGTTACTAAACTATCAATCACGTATTTGTGTTGATCTGTTGTATATTCAACAACTTCTTCTGTTATCCCACTATTTCTGTTCATCATTCCAATTGCTGTAGTTTCTTCTCCAATTAAATGAAGAATTAAATGATGGAGCATGCCTTCTTTGTATAAAAAGTCGATTTTTATGTCGGTTACTTCAGTATCCATTAAAAAACGAAGCGTATCTACGACATGAATAAAGTCTTCAACAACAAACTGTCTTGGAACTCCGGGCAAAGCGAAACGGTTTTTTTGTATTAAAATGAGGTTAGGCTTTCTTTTTTCCTTTAGATTCTTTATCATAGGAGCAAATCTGCGGTTAAACCCTACCATTGCTATTGTGTCATTTGCGTTTGCTTTGTCAATTATCCGTTTTGTCTCATCCAAATGAAAAGAAATGGGTTTATCAATGTAAGTGTGAATCCCTTGGTCTAATAACTTTTCTGCAATATCAACATGTGCTGTGGTAGCCGTACTAACAACTGCTGCATCAATATTTTCTTCAATTAACGCTTCTACTTTTTGAACGTAGGTAGAAATTCGGTATTTCTTTGCAAGTTGATGTAATGTAGTTTGATCACGTGTGCAAAGGACTATTTCAACACCTTCTTTCTCTGACAACACTGGAAGATATGCTTTTTTAGCAATATCTCCTAAACCGATCAATCCAATTTTCATTTTGCCACCTCGTTTCTTTAATTTGTCCCCTTTATTCTTAACTAAAGTATACTACGATTGCTTCTCTCAAGCTAATCGTAGTATTTATAAAAATGCAAAGGCAGCATGTTATGTTTCGTTTTTTTTTCGGTCTATGTTGTAAGTAATAGGGCAAGTTGGCACTTTCACCTGTAATAATATCTTCTGAAATAATACGGGCTAATAGTTGGCTATATACCATCCCGTTATCTCCATACCCATATAAGAAATAACTGTGTGGTGCTTCTTTATATTGCCCAATAATAGGAAGTCCGTCTCTCGTTCCACCATAATGAGCAGCTAAATAGTAAGCTGGCTTGACGGGGATGTCGGGGAAAAGCTTGTTAAATTCTTGAATTAGTTTATCTTTTTTATGTATAAGTTTGTTATCACGATCTTCTGCATAGATGGCATTATCATCTAATCCACCAATAATGACTCGGTTGTTTGCGGTCGTTCGAATATATAGATAAGGGCGAGCTGTTTCCCATATTAATGTACGGTTTGGCCAAGTGGAAAAATCATTAACAGGTTCTGTTGTAACGGTATACGTGCTGACAAATGAAGCTTGCTTTTCATTTTTCAACTCGACATTTTCGTATCCAGCACAATAGATAACTTTTTTTGCATGAATCTTCTGTTTTGTATCTGTATAGATGGTAACGCCATCTTCATGATAAGCATGTCCGGTCATTTTCGTTTGCTCATAAACTTTAGCATCATGGTTATTAGCAAATTCGATTAAACCATGTGTGAAAATAAATGGATTAATTTCTGCGTCGTTTTGAAAGTAAATTGCTGCTTCTTTTGAAAATGGATAGATGGATGCAATGTCTTCTCTTGATAAAAACTGAAGTGGAAACTGTGCTTCTTTTAATAGTTGATATTCTTTCTTTAGATTTTCAACATCTTCATGATGACTTGCAAAGTATAAAGTATCCCTTCTAATGAAAGAGCAGTCACGTTTGATCTGTGCTGCTGCCTTTTCAATGTCATCAATAGCTTGTTTACACAGTGATAAATGCTTGAAAATATAAGCCTTTCCAAATGTGTTTTGTAAATTGATAAACATCTTTTCTCCAGCATATTGAATAAGCGCTGTATTGGCGCTTGTGCTTCCACTTCCTATCGTATTTTTTTCAATCAAAACTACATTTAAATCAGTTTCTGCTAGATAATAAGCACATTGTGCACCTGAACTTCCTCCTCCTATGATTAATACATCACAATTAATATCTTCTGCTAATTTTGGATAAATTGGTGTATCGATCAGTGTGGTTGGCCAATAATAGCTTCCTGACTGTATATTCATTAAATGCCCCCTATATTTAAATTTTGTTTACTTTAGGTTATCCATTTTTAGCACATTTACGCATGCAAGTTCTAAAATTGAGTATTGATATGATAAGGCTTTTTTATTTAATGTCCATTTTCAGTAAAAAAATAGTGGCTGTGATCGGTTACGATTAGTTTATCGTACGTTGATGGCAAAGGAATAAACGAATTGGCGTAATAAAGTTGGTTTATTGTTTCTGCATGATAGGAAAAAGAGAAGAGGTGTATAATAAGAGCTTTTCGGTCATTTGAGGTGAAAATATAGGTATTGCCGTCATAGGCGATCGTTATGTCATTGTATACAATCGAGAAATGCCGTTTGTTAAAAAATGTAAACACCCAAAAGAAAATTAGCATTTACTTTTGGGTGTTAGTTAAAATAGCTATTAAGCTTTATAATCACAGCCAACTAATTTTATTTTGGCTTTTACTAGTGCTTTAGCTGCTTCTTTTGCTTTAGTTAAATAAGCTCTTGGGTCTAATGAATCTGGCTCTTGATTAAAGTGCTCGAGAATTGCTCTAGAATAGGTATTTTTAAGCTCTGTTGATACATTCATTTTCACCATACCTAAGGAAATGCACCGCTTCACATCCACATCTGGAATGGCCGAACCACCATGTAATACAAGTGGTATATCTACTAATGAAGCAATCTCTTTAATTCGATCAAAATCAATGTCAGGGTCACCTGTGTAAATCCCATGAGCAGTACCTATTGCTGGTGCTAATGTTGGAATCTTGGTTTGTTCTACAAAAGTGACACATTCGCTAGGTACGGCTTTTTGTGCGTCTTGCTCGGAGACAACAATATTATCCTCCACGCCACCAACTTTTCCGAGTTCTGCTTCAACATTAATGGATAAATGCTTTGCTATTTCCATTACCTTATTTGTTTGACTTACGTTTTCCTCAAAGGAATGCATCGATGCGTCGATCATAATGGATGTATAACCAGCTCGAATACATTGCACAATCAATCCATAATCGGTGCAGTGGTCGAGGTGAAGCGCAACAGGTATGCCATAAGTATCTGATGCAGCTGTGGCTGCTGCGACGATATTGTTAGCACCTAACGATTGAACGGTTCCCATTGTTGTTTGCAGAATAACTGGCGCTTGCAATTCCGCCGCGGCCTCAGTAACTGCATAAATCATGTCTAGTGAATGTACATTAAATGCGCCAACGCCATATTTTTCTTTCTGTGCTTTTTTTAACATTGGTGTAGATGAAACAAGTGCCATTTTTATTTCCCCCTAATAGTCAGCTAATCCAATCTTGTAATAACTGGTAGATTTCTTCTTTGTTTTTGCTATTTTTTAAAATTTCTCGGTTTTCTGAATGAATTAGCATTTTTGATACAGAAGCTAATGCTTTAATGTGTGTGGAGCCTGCTTGGTCTTTAGGAATTAATAAAATAATGAAAAATCTAGCAGGCTGCCCATCCATTGAACTCCACTCCAGCTCCATTTTAGTAGTTATGACTAAAATGGATGGATGTACAATCGTATCTAACTGTGTGTGTGGAATAGCGAATCCATCTTGAAATCCAGTCGTACTCTCTTTTTCTCTTTGTTTTAGTCCAACAATTATTTCTGCTTTATTAGTAGCTATTTTTTGTTCAATAGCTAACTGAGCAACAAGTTCAAATAATTCTTTTTGTGAATGGATATCTTGTTCTAATCGAATGTAATTTTCATTAATTAGATTGTTTCCCATAGTAATTCCTTCTTTCTTTATTTATTACTAGCTCTTTTTTTATAAGAACCGTATAGGAATGCTCCTACAAGCGAACCGACTAGAATTGCGAATACCCATTGAAATGCACCAGTAACAACTGGGAGTACTAAAAATCCGCCATGTGGTGCAGGAACTTGAATTTTCATCATATATGTTAAAATAGAAGAGATAGATGAACCAATCATTAGTATAGGAATAACAACAATTGGGTTTTTAGCGGCAAATGGTATAGCTCCTTCTGTAATATGTGTCGCACCGAGAATAAAGTTAACTCCACCTGCGTTTCTTTCCGCTTGGTTGAAATGCTTTCTAAAGAATACGGTTGCAAAAGCTGTTATTAATGGTGGTGTAATACATGCTGCAGATACACCAGCCATGAAGAAGTAGTTACCTTCACCTAGCAAAGCAGTACCTGTGACATATGCGGCCTTGTTTACTGGTCCCCCCATATCAAATGCACTCATGGCACCAACGATTAGTCCTAATACAACTGGATTTGAGTCTTGGAAATTACTTAAGAATGTTTTCATTCCTTCGTTAATTGCTGTCATTGGCTCTACGAGTAAAGTCATAATGATGCCAATGAGTAAGATGCCAATTACAGGATATAAGAAGATAGATTTTAATCCATTAAGTGATTTCGGCATATTTTCTAACAACTTCATTAATAGTATAATAATGTAACCAGCGATAAACCCTGCTGCAATCCCGCCTAAAAATCCAGCACCACCATTATTTGCGATTAAACCACCGATAAACCCAACAACCATCCCAGGTCTTTTGGCGATTGAATCAGCAATAAATGCGGCAAGAATAGGCACCATTAATGAAAATCCTAATCCTCCAACATTTTTTAATAATGCGGCAAACTCATTATATGAGCTATGTTCCGGGTCTGCTGAGTGAATCCCAAACAAGAAGGAGATTGCGATTAATACACCGCCACCAACGACAAATGGTAGCATGTGTGATACACCATTCATTAAGTGGGTGTAAATGCTGTGCAAAAATGTATTATTTCCTGATGTAGTATTTTCATTTTTATCGTTATCAGATACATCATTCTTTTTTGCTTTGTAAACAGTTGCTTTTCCATCAATAATTTGTTGAATTAGTTTTTCTGCTTCATGGATCCCTTTTGCAACAGTTACTTGTACAGTAGGTTTTCCTTGAAAACGACTAGGATCGACATCTTTGTCCGCTGCAATAATAACACCATCAGCTTCTATAATATCTTGTTTAGTTAATTCGTTTTCAACACCTACTTGCCCATGTGTTTCCACCTTAATTTCTACGCCTAATTTTTTCGCTGCTACTTTTAATGCTTCTTCTGCCATAAATGTATGTGCAATTCCAGTTGGACACCCTGTAGCGGCAACAATTTTAACTTTAGCCATTGTTTAACTCCTCCTTTAATGAATAAATGAAAATTTGTTTTATTAGTGCATGAATATCTGAAAGGTCACTTAAACCTTTGCTAAAAGCGGTTGAAGCTCCAACTGCTGAAGCCATAATAAGTGCTTGTTCAATAGACTCACCTTTTATTTCTTGAGCAATGAAGGTAGCAAGCATGGCGTCACCAGCACAAGCTGTATTCACAACTTTCCCTTTAGGTGCAGTAACTTTAAAAGCATCTGTTTCAGAAACGTAGATCGCTCCTTTTTCTCCTCTAGACACTAAAACCCGTTGAGCTCCTTGTTTGACTAGTTCATTTGCATATAAAATGATTGTATCTTCAGTTAGGTCCTCTTTTTTAATGTTAAAGAAGCTAGCTAACTCATCATCATTCGGCTTGATTAAGTAAGGCTTGTATGCTAAGCAATCTATTAAAATAGGAGAGCTAATATCTAGAATCAACTTAATGTTTCTATCCTTACAAATTTTTGCTGCTTCTAAATAGAAAGTATCGTCAAGTCCTTGTGGCAGGCTACCAGATATAAATAATGTACTTTGTTCTGGAAGCTCACTTAGTAGCTTCATCATTTTGGAAAGCTCGTTTATCGGTATGTCAGGGCCTTGGTTAACAATTTTATATTCTTTGTCGGCGTTAACAAACACATTGATTCTTGTAGTACCAGTAATGGAAATGAAATTTGTTTGAATGTCTTTTTTCTGTAAGTCTTCTTCAATAAATCTGCCGCTAAATCCACCAAGAAACCCTAGTGCTGTATTAGCCAAACCGAAACGCTGTAACATAACGGATATATTGACTGCTTTTCCGTTTGCCTGATAATCCGCTTCGTTTGTTCGGTTTACGATGTTTGGTAGTAATTGATCCATCCCTATATATAGATCAATAGCTGGATTTGGTGTTAATGTGTAGAGCAACTCATCACCCTCCGTCTCGTTGTTTTATCTCTATCTAACTTTATTATTGCATAGGATCAAATGAAAATGTTTTCAACTTATGTAAACGTTTTATCCAAGTGAAAATAAAAAAGAATGCCCTTAGTTAGAGCATTCTAATTGCATACGCATCCAATAAAATTCTAGCAATTACATTCAGAGGAAGTCTGGAACGAACTTCATAGTCGGGTATATAGGAATGACTACCTTTGAATCCGATAAAAGTCATCTCAGACATGGAACTCAAAGTGGAATCTACCCGTGTTGTTAGTGTGATAGTAGTTAGTTGTCTGATCGTTAAGTTTTTACAAGCTTCTACTAATTCATTTGTTTCTCCGTTTAGAGAAATGAAAATTGCTAATTCATTATCTGAAATACTTTTAGACTTAATTCGGATAATGTTGGGGTCATCATGAACTTCACAATTTTTCCCCATTAATTGCAGTTTAACCCCCATTTCTTTTGCAATCATTTCCGAAAAACCTCTCGCAAAAATATAAATTTTACCTGCATTATAAATTTTTTGTACAGCATCTTCAATTTTTCCGGTACTTTGAAGTTGGATTGTTTTTTGTACTTCATGCTCATTTTTTTGAATGGCTTGTGTGATTTTTGAATTAATATCTTGCATCTCATTATTTTTATCAGAAAAATTCACTTTTTCTTTCAGACTATACTTGAAAGAAGTATAACCATCATAACCGATTTTTTTCATCAAGCGGACGATTGTTGCTGTGGAGACATTTGCATTTTCACTAAGTTTGACAATAGACATGGTTGAAATTTCCTCAATGTGATGCTGTATATATTCAAGTAAATATTTATCAGTCTCACTCAAATGGATAAACACATTAGGTTCAATATCAAATAATATATCATTCACTATATCCCTCCTAGCTTCATTTTTAAAATCAATTTTATAAGCGGTTATTCTGAAATAATGTCACTAATTTGCTTGGGTGGCTGACTTCGAAGTCTGGTGAGATGTTACAACTCGGCGCCTGTCTTTGGCGATGGTTCATCCAAATGGCTTTCCATCCGGCTTGCTTTGCTCCTATAATGTCATGCTCAAAAGAATCTCCAATGTAAATGGTGTGCTTTTTTTCTAAATTTAATTGCTGTTCAAGATAGGAGAAAACTTGCTTGCTAGGTTTTGCAATACCTAGAGCTCCGGAAATAAAGACATGTTCCTTTGGAATCCATCGGTTCAGCTGTAGCTGTTTGATCTTCATCGTCTGATGTGCTTGTTCTCCGTTTGTTAAAACAGCTAATTGTATATTATGCTGATTGAGATACTCCATTAATTGTTTCATCTCATCGAACAATCGGATGTTATGTTGTTCTTGTAAATATTTTTCTTGAAACAATAGTGCCTCTTTGCGTTCAAGTTCAATATCAAATGCTTTGGCAGCTTCAGTTATACGATAAACGTGTAAATCTTCTATAGCCACTTCACCGGAAGCGCTCTGATGAAATAGTTGGTCACTAAACTTTCGACTACTTATATAAAATTCATTTAGTTCATTTTCAGAAAACTTTCTACTAAAATAAGACTGTACCGCTTTTTTAAATGGTAGTATTTGATCATATAATGTGTCGTCTACATCAAATACAATCGTTTTCAACATCAACATCTCCTAACATGATTAATTATTCCTTTTTCTATCATAACACGTATTGCATGCTGTTTTTTTATTTAGTCGTATTTTAAATAGTCAAACAATAGACAAAATTTTTAGAAAATTACAAGTTGAAAGTAGATAATAATATTGATAAAATAATCACAAAGATGAAAGAGAAGCATACATGATGAGATTTATTGCTTAGGAAGAGTTTGGAGGATTGTAAATAATAAGATCCTTCTCTTTTTATATAAAATTATAGATAGGTGTGGTTGTATGGATAGAGTATATAATTTTTCAGCTGGTCCTTCTATGTTGCCTTTGCCAGTTTTAGAAAAGGCACAGAAGGAATTATTAAACTATCAAGGCTCTGGAATGTCAGTTATGGAGCTTAGTCATCGATCGACGTTTTTTACTGAGATTATTGCAGAAGCAGAAAACTTGTTACGTCAATTGATGTCGATCCCTGACAATTATAACGTTTTATTCTTGCAGGGAGGAGCTTCACAGCAATTTGCGATGGTTCCGATGAATGTGTTAACTAAAAATCGAAAAGTAGATTTCGTACATACCGGTTCTTGGTCGAAGAAAGCAATGGCAGAAGCAAAAAAGTTTGGCGAGGTTCGAGTGATTGCTTCTTCGGAAGATAAAAATTTCACTTATATTCCAAGTGTAACATCAAATATGATTGATCCAAAAGCGGATTACGTCCATATTACAATGAATAATACAATAGAAGGTACCGTGTTTCGAGACATTCCTGATGCAGGAAATGTACCAATTGTAACTGACATGTCTTCAAGTATATTATCTGAGGATATTGATGTATCGAAATTTGGCTTGATATATGCAGGAGCACAGAAAAATATTGGTCCTGCTGGTCTTACTGTGGTGATTATTCGTGAAGATTTAATTGGTAATGCTCCAGCTCACACTCCTACTATGTTAAATTACGAAACACATAGAGACAGTGAATCGCTATACAATACACCGCCTACATTTGCTATCTACATGGCTAAACTGGTGTTTGAATGGATTAGAGATCTTGGTGGGCTGAAGGTAATGGAGGAAATCAATCGAGAAAAGGCAGCGTTACTTTATCAATGTCTTGACGAATCAAAACTATTTACATCGCCAATTGATCGGAAAGACCGGTCATTGATGAATGTTCCATTTGTTTCTGTGAATGGAGATAAAGATATAGAAGCGAAATTTATTAAAGCTGCACAGGGAGAAGGGTTAGAAACATTAAAAGGTCATCGCTCTGTCGGAGGAATGCGAGCTAGTATCTACAACGCAATGCCGAAAGAAGGAGTAGAGAAACTAGTTGCATTTATTAATAAGTTTGAAAAAGACTACGTCTAACAGATTATGGAAAGATAAAAATTAAAAATGTTGAGATACAACTAAATGACGCATAAAGAAATGAACGATAAGATGTTAGATTAAGATTATCGTTCATTTTTTATTTAGATCCAATCATTTGGCTGTTGCAATATGTGATATGCATTAATAAAAAACTGTTTTTTACGATGTACTGTTATTGGATGTTCCCTTGTCTCGTCTGTACTTGAAAAGAAGACCAGTTTGAAATGGTAGGAAGTGAAGCTGGACTTGTTCTGTATCAATATTATTTATTAATTTATTAATACAGGTGTGCAAAGTGTTGATATTATAAGTTATAACTGTTATATTAATTTTGTATTCATAATATAATAGGGGGGATATTTGTGAAAAGGGTTATTTATTTATGTATAGTGCTTTTCATCCTTACTGCATGTGGGCAAGACGAGGAATCTGAAAAGGATGTTGCTGGAGAGAAATGGTCAAACATTCAACAATCGGGGGAAATTGTTGTAGGGACAGCGGGAACGTTGTATCCAGCATCTTATTATCCGGAGGGGTCTGAGCGTTTAACAGGATATAATGTTGAGGTAATCCGAGAATTAGCAAAGCGCTTGGAAGTAGAAGTGAAGTTTGAAATCATGTCGTTTGATGCTATGCTAGCAGCTTTACAATCAGGTCGTGTTGATATTATAACGGCAGGTCCTAGGGAAGAGAGTAAAGATAAATTCATTTTTAGTGACCCAATTAAATATTCTTATTCTACTATGATTGTCCGATCGGAGGACCATTCGGGGATAGAATCTTTAGAAGATCTGAAAGGTAAAAAAGCAGGAGGTGCAGCAACGACTGTTTATAGTGATATTGCTCGTAAATATGGAGCTGAAGTGATCACTTATGGAAATGCAACCAATGATGTTTATTTAAGAGATGTAGATAATGGTCGGACAGATGTTGTAATAAATGATTATTATCTACAATTGCTTGCATTAGAAGCATTTCCAGAAATGGATTTGAAACTACATCCGGATTTAAAGTTCCATCCACAAACAGTTAGTGTTGTTGCAGAGAAGGATGCAACTACATTAGCACAAAAGATCGATGATGTGCTTGAAGAAATGAAAGAAGACCAAACGTTAACAGAATTATCAAAACAATTTTTCGGTGGACAAGATGTGTCGGAAAAATTGGAAACAGATATAAAAGAAATAGAAGGTGTAGAATAATATACAGTAAGATTTGGATGTTTGTATATCTGGTACGTTTAGGGTGATCCATTGGGTTGAAAGTTGTTATTGAAAGAGTTAAACAAAAGAACGAGTAATCTATTTACAACAAGTAGTCTCTACTATATTGTTTTTAGGAATTCTACTTTGTTGAATGAAATCAAAGGAATAGAATAGGACAAAAAGCATTATCTTAACTGATCTAGATAATGCTTTTTGTTGTTAATTATAAAAGCTACTGGATACAGACAAATGTTAAGGTTAACTGTGTCCTGCAACATTTTAGCTATATCTTTTTAACTGATTTTTTAATTTTGGTATAATATGCTACGCTTCGTCATATACTGCCTTAAAGTTAGCGAATGAAACGGAAAAGCATGCTTAACATGAGAGTTAATGTCTTTTGAGTTAACAGGCGCTATCTACTGCAATTGTAACGATACAATCTCCCAGACTTAAAGCGAGTCATGCTACTGTTTAAAATAACGCTGTTTATTGTGTCAAATACAACATTAAAATTTTCTGCGACAGTTAATGGGAAATGCTTGTGTAAAAACCTTTCGAATCCATGATTGTAGACGATAATAAGGTTGTATGTTTCACCTAGAACTGACAACTTAACCTATTGAAATTCTTAATTTTCGCAATAATTGTTTTTATCTTTTAAAATAATAAGAAATGTGATATATTTTGAAAATGTGTATTAATGTGCATTGATATTTATTCAATTGTTAGAAAATTCATGTTTTAATTAAAGGAGTAGATGACGTGTCAAAGAGAAAGAAAAGCTTTTTCCAACGAAGTCTAGATAGAATTGAAACTGTTGGAAATAAGCTTCCTCATCCTGTCGCATTATTTGCATTGCTTGCGTTGCTTGTTTTAGTCGTATCTGCAATTGTTTCTGCCACAGGTGTTTCGGTTGAGCATCCGGGTCAACCAGGGGAAATGATTACTGTAAAGAATTTATTAAATGGAGAAGGAATTGCTTATATATTTACAAGTATGGTAGATAACTTTATTAATTTTGCTCCATTAGGTGTGGTGCTTGCTACAATGCTTGGTATCGGTTTGGCAGAGCGTTCTGGACTTATTAGTGCTTGTTTGCGCGGTTTTGTTTTGGCTATTCCTAAGAGCCTGATTACAGCAGGGCTTGTGTTTGCGGGTGTTATGTCAAGTGTAGCTACTGATGCCGGATATGTCGTTTTACCACCTTTAGGTGCTGTTATTTTTGCGGCGTTAGGACGTCATCCGCTTGCTGGTCTTGCCGCTGCATTTGCTGGTGTTTCGGCAGGTTTTAGTGCTAACTTGTTATTATCCTCGCTTGAACCATTGCTAGCAAATATGACGATAGAGGCCGCTGCTATTGTCGATCCGAGTTATGCAGAAGGCATGAATATTACTATGAATTATTATTTTATTATTGTATCGGTCTTTTTGCTTACTATTGTTGGTGCGGTTGTTACAGAGAAATTAGTTGAACCTAGGTTAGGTAAATATGAAGGGGATTATACAGAAAATTTAACAGGTTTAAGTAAGATAGAGAAAAAAGGCTTAATTTATGCAGGGTTAAGTTTACTTGTTACAGTGATTGCTGCTTCTTTCTTAATTGTACCTGAAGGTGCACCGCTACGTGGGGAAGATGGGGCAATTATTCAATCTCCATTTATGCAGTCGTTGGTTGTCATTATTATCTTTGCCTTCTTTGTTCCTGGTTTAGTTTATGGTATTGTTACAAAAAATATCACAAGTGATAAAGATGTGGCAAGTAAATTATCTGATGCGATGGCAGCTATGGGAATGTTTATTGTTCTATCGTTTACTGCTGGGCAATTTGTTGCTTATTTTAATGAATCCAATTTAGGTTTGGTTATTGGTGTTTATGGTGCTGATTTTCTAGAAAGTATTCAATTAGAAGGTATTCCATTAATTATACTATTTATTCTGATTGCCGGATTTATTAATGTTTTTATAGGCAGTGCTACAGCGAAATGGGCGATGATGGCGCCTGTATTTGTTCCGATTATGATGGGGATGGGCTATTCACCTGAGTTAACTCAAATGGCTTATCGTATCGCTGATTCGGCTACAAATATTATTTCGCCATTAATGACTTATTTTGCGGTAGTTATTGCTTTTGCGCAAAAATATGATAAGAAAATGGGGATTGGAACGTTGATTTCTACAATGTTTCCGTATACGATCTTCTTCTTAATTGCATGGACAGTAATGCTCGTTGTTTGGATGCTATTAGGAATTGATTTAGGTCCAGGTTCACCTATTCATTATACAGGTTGATTAGAAAAGTCAAGGTGATGTCATTACCTTGACTTTTCTATAATCATTCAGAAACATCTTTTGTTGAATTTCGATAAATAATTGTATGTGGTATGATGATTCGTTTTGCGGGTTCATCTTTGTTTGTAACCTTTTCGATTAAACATTTGGCGGCTTGAACACCGAGCATAAATATTTGAATGTCCACAGTTGTAAGCGATGGTCTTGTAATTTCAGATAAATATAAATTGTTGAAGCTGGTAATGGAGATATCTTCGGGACAAGCTATTCCAAGTTCTTCTAGCATGTTTATAACCCCTAGGCTCATAATGTCATCAGCAATAACGAGTGCGGTAGGGGGTGCTTCTAACGAGAATAATCTTTCTACAGCTTTTCTTCCACCTGATTTTAAGAACTCTGCATGAACAACATAGTCTGGTTGTGTAGTTAAATTTGCATCCTTTATGGCTCGTTGATAGCCATGAAGACGATCAACGGTGACAACAAGGTCTTTAGAACCGCCAATAAACGCAATGTGTTGATGCCCTAGCTCGATCAAGTGATTGGTCACATCTGCGCTTGCCGCAAAATTATCGTTATCGACATATGTGATTTTACTCTCGTTCTCATAGGGTTTTCCAACGACAACAAAAGGAAAAGTTTCCTCTAGTAAAAAGTCCATGATAGGGTCTGATACTCGAGAATATAATAGGATGATACCATCAACCCAATTGCCATAAACCATGCGCTTAACCTCTTCAAAAAGTTGTGCTGCATCTCCGCCTGTTGATACATATAATGAGTACTCTGTTTCATGTGCGAATGTCCCGACTCCTCTTAATACTTCGGGAAAGAAAGGATTTTGTAGAGCGGTTTCAGCAGATGTTGGCATGATTACTCCAATTGCTTTTGTTGATCGTACTGCTAAATTTCTTGCATTGACATTTGGGTGATAGCCTAATTCCTTCATTGCTTTTCGCACCCGCTTTTTCGTATCTGTACTAATGCGTGGGCTGTCTGCAATTACTCGCGAAACAGTAGAAGGTGCTACATTTGCTTTTTTTGCTACATCTTTAATGGTAACTGCCATATACATTCCATCCTCTGAAAAATTAATCTTTCTTTATTCATCCATATTATAAACGAACGTTAACGCTTTGAAAACAAACAAGTAATCCAAACAACAGGATAATCGTTGCTTGGATTACTTACTCGATTATCCTTTTGTTGCTCCTGCTGTTAAACCGCCAATTAAATAGCGTTGTAACAGTAAGAATACTAGTGCGATCGGAACGGCGATTAGAATCGCGCCAGCAGAAAAACGGGTAAAGTTAGTTGAAAATTGATCATTAATAAAATTATATAACCCCAAGGCTAATGTATATTTTTCTGGACTTGTTAATACAATGCGTGGCAATAAGAAATCCATGAAGGGAGCCATAAAATTAAATAATGCAACAACTGCTAAAATTGGTTTCGCGAGCGGAAGCATAACAGACCAAAAAATTCGTAAATGTCCAGCTCCATCGATCTTTGCGGCTTCATCTAATTCTCTAGGGATCGTATCAAAGTACCCTTTTACTAACCAAGCGTTAAAAGGAATTTGCCCGCCTAGATATATCAACGTTAAGCCGACTAAAGAATCAGTTAAACCAATGGTGGTTAATAAAATATACAAGGCAACCATTCCCATTAGTGCTGGAAACATTTGAAGTAATAAAAACATGTATAAGCCATACTTTCGTCCGATAAATTTGTATCTTGAAAATACATAAGCGATTAATGAAGTGATGACAACGGAACCTAGAGAATTAGCGATTGCAACCCCTAAACTGTTTTTATACCATATTAAATAATCGCTATTAGGACTGGTGAATAACCATTTGTAATGCTCAAGTGTAGGGTTTTCGGGAATGAGTTGCGTTACTAGCATATTTGTACCTGGGTTTATGCTCATCATAACAGTCCATATTAAAGGGTAACCGATTAGTATAAACATGATAATTAGAAATAAGTAGATGAACGCTACTTCCGCTTTTGATTTTGTTTTACGATTAATAGTCATTAGTAACGCCCCTCCTCTTTAAATGAAGCTGTTTTTCTAAATTGGAAAAATGCGAATCCCATTACAATGACTCCCATGATAATCGTTATAGCTGCAGCCATGTTGTAGTTGTTCGTTTCAAAGGTTAGTTTGTATACCCATGAAATTAAAATATCAGTACCTCCTGCGTTTTGCCCGCGGACTGCTGGTAGACCTTCGTTAAATAAGTAGATAATATTAAAGTTATTAAAATTCTGTGCATACTGCATAATGAGCAGTGGTGCAGTTGCGAACAAGATGTGAGGTAGTGTAATAAAGCGAAACTTTTGCATTCTTGTCCCACCATCTACATCTGCGGCCTCATACATGTCAGACGGAACGCTTTGTAAAACACCGGTGAAGAGTGCAAAAACAAATGGAAAGCCTAACCATGTTTGGATCATAATTAATGCGATTTTCGCCCAAAATGGATCAGATAACCAGGGGATCATCAAATTAAACTGACTAAGAATATCTCGATTGATTGCGCCAAAAGTAGGGTTAAATAATGCTGAAAATATTAAAATGGATACGAATGCTGGCACGGCCCAAGGCAAGATTAATACAGTTCGGATGGTCCGTTTAAATTTAATCCGTTTATCATTTACAAGTAAAGCTAAAAAAAGTCCAAGTACAATTTGTAATGTCGTTGCAACTACTGTCCAAACAATGGTCCATGTGAATACGTTTAAGAAAGTATCTTGCCAAATATCAATATTGATTAAGTTAATAAAGTTGTCAAATCCTACCCAATCCAATAGCTTTCTTGGTGGTGCGTTATACTGGTTATAATTTGTGAATGCTAATGCAACCATAAATAACAAAGGTAGAACAACAATAAAAAGTAACATTGCTAATCCAGGTAATATCATGAAATAAGGGAAACCGTTATTGTAAAAATCTCGTACGCCTTGTAATAGTGAAGGGTTTGGTTTTCCTTTCTCGATCGCAATCGCATCTTTGCGTGCATCACATAAATTATAAAAGTATATTGCAATGCCAAATGCTAAAATGATTAAAGAAATAAACCCTTGAATCAATAATTGAATAGAATGGTGTTCTCTTGGGATAGTTCCAAGAGTGAAAAGTCCCCAAATACCGATATCAATATAATTCCAAGTTGTTATTAAAAAAGAGACGGTAACCACTAATAGTAGTATCCCTTTCATATAACGCTTGTTATATAATTGACCTAATCCTGGAATGACAGATAGTAACGTAGCTCTGTTTCGTCGTTGACTAAGATTGATTTTTTTCAGCGAAGCCACTTTATTTCCTCCCTTAATACAAGTGCTATATGGGGAGGGGCGCTTCCCATATAGCAGTATCTAATATTTATTCTGTAGCTCCAGATGCCTCTATGTTATCTGAAATCGTTTGAACGGCTTCGTCTAGCACATCTTCAACAGGTTCCCCTTTAGAAATAAATGAGAGTGCGTTATTAATAGGGTCCCAAATCTGTTGCATTGCAGGAACGCCAGGCATTGGCTCGCCGTAAGTTGCTTGTTCTGCGAATGCAGAATAGATTGGATCATCTGCTATTGCTGGATCATCGATAGAATCTACACGAGCAGGCATTTCGCCAGCAACATCATAGTAAAGCATTGCGTTTTCTTTATTAGTGATATAAGACATGAAATCTTGTGCCCACTCTTTGTTATTTGAGTAATATGATAATAAATAAGCTTTTACACCTACGAATGATTTTGGATGCTCGCCATTATCTAATGTCGGGAGTGGGGTTGCTTGTAAATCATCTCCAAGTGCATCATGATATTCTCTTACCATCCAAGGACCGTTAATAACAGCGGCGACTTTTCCTTCTTTAAATAATCCGTTCATAATATCGGGAGTTAAATCTTGAGGGATGTAATCGTTATCAAACCAAGACTGCATTAATTTACCACCCTCTACAGCACCATCATTGTTTAAACCGATATCGCTAATGTCGTACGCACCATCATTGTTAGCGAATACATATGCCCCGTTACCAGAGAAAAACGGATATGTGAAATAGAAATTTGCTGCTTCCATTAAGAAACCATATGCATCATTGCTAGTATTTGTTTTTTCTTCGGCAATGGTCATTAAATCGTCCATTGTTTCTGGTGCGCTATCAACCAATGCTTGGTTATAGAATAGTGAGTATGTTTCGGTTACTGCAGGATAACCCCATGTTTCACCGTCATTTGTTACAGCGCTTATCGCTGCATCTGTGTATTCTGCTGCTTTATCATTTAAATTAACTGGATCAATTAGCCCGCGTAGAACTAAGTCACCAATTCTATCATGGGGTTGGAAGATGATATCTGGTCCGTTTCCTGCGGGTCCTTCAACATCCAATTTTTCAATTTGATCAAGCATATTAATTGGAATCGCTTCAATTTCAATGTCAGTTTCTTCTGTGTATTTTTCGGCGATTTGTCCTACAGCTTCTTCCTGCTTTTCTTCTGCGTTTACCCAGATGGTTAATTTTTCTGGTTTTTCTGGCATTTCCACAGCTTTTTCTTTTCCTTCGTCATTACCGTCACCAGTATTTTTTGAACCTGTTTCTTCTGGACCGCAGCCTACTAGTGTGCCTGCTAAAAAAAATATTCCTACGAAAGATAAAAACCATTTCTTCATAACACATAAGCCTCCTTGTAATGATAATATAGGTTTTAATGAAAACGGTTGCGCATGTTTCTTGTGAATTATTATAACTTGCCTAAAAGAATTTTACAATACTAAATACAAATAAAATGTTGGTTTTTTAATAAATATAACGCTTACAAAATAAAACGAATAATTATATACTTATGATAGACGTTATGATCAAGTTCTAATTAAGTATATTTTTTTAATAAATATACTTAATTAGTGCAATCGATTGTTCGAATTTATAGTAGGAATGAATGTATATGCTTCATACATCTGTTTATCATCGTGCTGTATCTCCGTTTGTTTATAATTATCAAATAAAGACACAATGAGGTATTGCTTTGTTATGTCCCAATGCGTAGTTGTCTTATCTTATGATAGGCAAATAACAACACCGTTATATGATTGGGAATCCTTGGTGTAGCAATTGGTTGCAAATATAATGTTCTAGTGCGTGTTGCTGTTTTTGCTTTAATTGCAACACTTTCTTCTCTGTTAATTTTAACTTGAAGCATCGGTAAGAGTCGTCTTTAATTGCTAATTGATAGGTTTTATTTTCGTTTGTTTTTTCAAAGTGGAAGGTATATCCTTCTTCATAATTAACTAATAGCTTTGAAACTACAGTGATTACTTCTGCGAAAAAAAGTTTGTGTTGATCTGTTCTTTGTTTGTTAACCAAATAGATCACTCCTGTTAAATTTAAATGCAACATATATTAAAAAGTGATAAACGAAAAACCCCTCTTCATCAAATGATGAAAGAGGGGTTACTTATATAACCGTTATGATTCATCATCCAAAGCATTTGCTTTGCTGGTTGGGGCACCTTGCTAATTGTAGGTTGCCGTGGAGTCCTAGAGCCAGTTCTCTCGTCCACTCTTTATAAATATATGTTGTTAGCCTAATTATAACATATATTTATCATTATTTCCTAAAAATCAAATTAATATTTCAATTTTTAAGACATATACTCTGTAAAGATGAGAGGAGGCGTTTGAAAAAGTGAAACAAGTTTTATTAATAAACGGCCACCAATGGTATGCACATAGTCAAGGGAAGCTTAATCAAACAATGTTTGAAGCCATCCACAAACAATTAGAAAAAGAATATAATGTTGCAACAACAGTTGTTAATCAAGGGTTCGAGGTAGAAGAAGAAAGAGAGAAATATTTATCTGCTGATATAGTCATCTACCAGACCCCAATTTTTTGGTTTAGTTTACCTGGAAAGTTCAAAAGTTACTTTGATCAAGTATTAAAACGCGGTGTTTTTTATGCAAAGGGAGAAAGGTATGGAAGAGGTGGTCTGTTAACAGGGAAGAAATATATGATTTCCACAACATGGGGCGCACCATTAGAAGAGTTTGGAACAAAAGATGGTTTTTTTAATGGTAAAACAGTGGAAGATGTTCTTTTTCCCATCCATTGTATGCACCGTTATATGGATATGGAGCAACTAGAAAGCTTTTCTGTACACAATATCTTTAAAGATTTACAGGTCGATAAGTATGTAAAAGATGTTAAACAACATTTAAAAAAAGCGCTGAAAGAATAATGAGAGAAAAATTAAAAGTAAATAAATCATATAATCGGCGAACGAAATTCATGTTAAGTGATCGTTCGCTAGTTTTTTTCTAAATTTATGTGCAATAATATACTTTATGATAAAATAATTTATATGTGCATGTATTTTATAAAAGGAAGGTAAGTTCATGTCGGAAGAAAATATAACAAGAATAGAACAAGATGGAAAAGAGTTTATCTTGATAGGGACTGCGCATGTGTCAAAAACAAGTGCAGAACAAGTAAAAGAAGTTATTGGGAATGAGCAACCAGATACGGTATGTGTTGAATTAGATAAGCAACGTTATCAGTCTATTATAAATGGTGATCAGTGGAAAGACATGGACATTTTTAAAGTGATTAAAGAGAAAAAAGCCTCCCTGTTATTGATGAATCTTGCTGTTTCATCTTTTCAGAAACGTATGGCAAAGCAATTTGGTATAGAGGCAGGACAAGAAATGATTCAAGGTATCACGTCTGCGAAAGAAAATAATGCACAGTTAGTATTAGCTGACCGTAATATTCAAATTACTTTTGCAAGAATTTGGGGTGGCGTAGGTTTTAAAGGGAAAATGATGCTTTTAGCCCAAATTTTGGCAGGTATTTTCACGAAAGAAACAATAACAGAAGAAGATTTAGAAAAAATGAAAAGTCAGGACTCTATTCAATCGATTCTGAGTGAATTTACTGAGTCATTTCCTCGATTGAAAAAACCATTAATAGACGAACGGGATCAATATTTAGCTCAAAAAATTAAACAAGCTCCTGGTGGAAAAATTGTTGCTGTGTTAGGTGCTGCGCATGTACCTGGTATAACAAAAGAGATTAAAAAAGAGCATGACTTAAAAGCTTTAACATCTGTACCACCAAAATCTAAAGTGCCTAAAATCATTGGTTGGTCGATACCGATTTTGATTATTGCACTGATCGCGTTTACTTTTCTAAATAACCCAGCTGCAGGTTGGCAACAAATGCTGAGCTGGTTATTGTGGAATGGTACATTCTCGGCATTAGGCGTAGCAATTGGATTGGGTCATCCATTAGCAATTGTTACTGCATTTGTAGCTGCTCCAATTACATCCTTAAATCCATTAATTGCAGCTGGTTGGTTTGCTGGTTTTGTACAAGCCTTTGTCAAAAGACCACATGTTTCTGATTTTGAAAACTTATCAGAAGATGTTTTCACTGTAAAAGGGTTTTGGAGGAATAAAGTTACTCGTGTGTTGTTAATTATCGTCCTAGCTAATCTTGGTAGTACATTAGGAACGATTATTGCGGGGACGGATGTTGTACGGTTATTTATCAATAATATATAAGAAGTAAAATCTCCACATCACATAATGGTGTGGAGATTTTCTGAAAACAAAGGTGTGACGTGAAAATTGAACAGTAAAAGACTGTTTTGATCGGTTTGATATTTTTATCGACCATTTGATTGAGAAAATAATGTATGAATGCCCGATAAATCGAATTAATCAGCCATTCACACACAAAAATAAAGTACGAATGGCTGAAATATATCTATTTTGACATTATAAGCCATGCGACGAAGCGTCATTTCCTATTTTACAACGACATTATATTTGGAAGCGCCGTATGTATAACCTAAAAGTAAAAAGCGGTTATTTTCTGGATAAGCTGCTTGTATTTCTGTTTCCGCTATATTTCTGCTTGGATACTCGTACATAAAAATAAACCAATATGATGCATCAGTAAATGTTCTAATTGCCCTCAATATGCGTTACTCAGTTTTTGCAAAAAAGCCTCCACATTTTTCTTTTCTTTCATAATAGGTGACACGATATATGAGAAAGTTCGTGTTAATTGCTTATTATTGATTGGTAGGATCACCAAGTTTCCTTCCAACACTTCCCGCTCAATGACACTTTTTGAAAGTAAAGAGACTCCTTTTCCCTGCATCAATGTCTCTTTAATTCCCTGATTACTGTTGATCGTTAGAAATGCTGTTGCTTTCAATCCTTCTTTACGAATGACATGATAAAGATACTCCCTTGTCCCAGATCCTTTCTCGCGGGTAATCCAAAACTGATTATCTAATGCTCTTATTGACAGCTTTTCTTTTTTAGCCAAAGCGTGGTCGGCAGAAGCAACGAAATAAAGCTGATCCTCCATGAACGGATATACTTCAATGTCCTTTTCATTCGTTTGTCCTTCAATTAGCCCGATATCTACTTGAAACAGCTTAACGGATCGAACAATTTCTTCTGTGTTTCCGATAATGGCTTCTAAAGTGAGATTTGGGTAAGCCTCTTGTAACTCAATTAGCAGGGAGGGTAGAATGTACTCCCCAATAGTAAAGCTAGCTCCGATTGTTAGCGATCCAGATACTGTGTGATGATGACTCACTATTTCTTGCTTTGCATTATTGTAAATGGATAATAATTGCTTTGAACGGTGATAAAGAATCTGTCCTGTAGGTGTTAATCGAAATCCTTTGCGTGAGCGATCCAATAGTTGTGTATCAAACGTATTTTCAAGATTTTTAATATGTAAGCTAACACTCGGTTGCGATATTAATAGTTTTTCAGCGGTTTTAGTAAAGTTCCCTACTTCAACTAATGTAGTAAATGTTTGAAGTTCATTTAAGATCACCATTTGACCTCCTGTGATTAAAAAAACTAATCAATATAATTAGATATATGTATTTTACTAATATTGCATTCATGCGTAAAGTAAAGGAGAAGAATAGAATAGGGAAGTGTTTAAATGAACAAAAAAATAAATAAAGGATTTCTCCAGGGGATCGGTTTGACTTTATTGCTTGCAATCATAGCAAAATTTATTGCTCGTTTACCTTTCTTTTCAATTTTAGGTGCATTGGTAATTGCTATTTTACTCGGAGTTGTCTGGAAGGTTACAATCGGAAAAAAAGATGCATGGGAGTCTGGTATTGGATTTTCTAGTAAAAAATTATTGCGTGTCGGTATTGTTCTACTTGGTATGCGTTTGAATTTAGTTGATATTTATCAAGCTGGTAGTCATGTTTTTTTGGTTGCTGTGATTCAAGTGACCTTTGCTTTAATCGTTGTCTATAGTTTAGCTCGTTTATTTGGTGTAGAGAAAAAACTTAGCATCCTAACCGCTTGTGGTACAGCGATATGTGGTGCTGCAGCTGTTGTCGCAATTGCTCCGTATATTAAAGCAAAGGACAATGAAACAGCCATTGGTGCTTCTACAGTGGCCATATTGGGTACGATTTTCACACTTATATATACGGTGATTTATAGTGTGTTAGGCTTAAGCGCTACAGGTTATGGTGTGTTTGCGGGTGGAACATTACATGAAGTAGCACATGTTATAGCAGCTGCTGATGCAGGTGGATCCGTAGCTGTTGACATGGCAGTGATTGTGAAACTTACTAGAGTTGCGTTGTTAGTACCAGTCGCTTTAATTGTAGGCTATTTTTATAGAAAATCACAAGGTGATCAATTGGATACGAATGAAAAGGCGTTTTCCTTTTCTTCTGTTCCGTGGTTTATTTTAGGGTTTTTAGCAATGAGCGGTGTGCATACAATAGGCATTTTTTCAGAAGAAATAGCTTTGCGATTAGTTGATTTAGCTTATCTTCTTATAGGGATGGCAATGGCTGGTCTAGGATTGAATGTGGACTTGAAAACGTTCCGTAAATGGGGCGTGAAGGCGTTTGTAGCTGCGCTAATTGGCTCTATTCTTTTATCCGTTTTAGGTTTTCTCTTCGTTCGATTAATAGGTCTGTAGAAGTAGGTGTTTTAGTATGCAAATTTAAGGATATAACATAACTACCTACTAATTCGTGAGGGGATCTTGTGTCATTCTATAAGAAAAGTAGCACTACGCTCCTCGGTGCATGTGTGATAATTAGCGCTGAAATCTTCGCTCAACTTGGTCAGGCTTTTGCTTTATCTGAGGGGCGCTTCTTTTTAATATAGGTGAAACCACAACTGGTTTTAGTGTATACTCATAAACTAAGTTAAATTTGGAAAATGGGAAAGAAATGAGGTTGTTAAATGACGAATAATACAATCATTGTGTGGTTTCGAAAAGACTTACGCTTGCATGATAACCGAGCATTCACTCATGCAGCAAAAGATGGGAAGATTATACCTGTATATATTTTGTCAGAAGAAGAGGAAAAATCAATTGGTTCAGCAAGCAAATGGTGGTTACATTATAGTTTAGCACACATAACTGAGCGGTTAGCGAAATATAATATACCTCTAATTGTTAAAAAGGGTTCATATAAAAAGGTGTTAGAAAAATTAATAGATGAAACAAGTGCTTCGGGAGTCTACTTTAATAAGTGCTATGATTCTGCAAATAGAGCAGGAGAGAAAAGAGTTGTAAAGCAATTTGAAGAAGCAAATGTTGTTATAAAACAGTTTGAATCTGACCTACTCTTCACACCTGGTTCAGTTACGAATCAAAAAGGGGAACCATATAAGATTTTCACGCCATTTTGGAAGCAAGTTCGTAAACAGTATGTTGCCTTTCCTACTCATTTGCCTAAACTTATAGAATCAGGTGTACCTCGTGACTATGACATAGGGAAAATTTATGATTTGGGATTACTACCTAAACATCCTTGGACAAAAAAATTTTATACCTATTGGACGCCAGGAGAGCAACATGCTATTAACCGATGGAACACTTTTTTGGATGAAGATATTATGAGCTACGATAAAGAGCGTGATTTTCCGGCAAAAGATAGAGTTTCTCGTCTTTCCCCATATTTGGCATGGGGAGAAATTAGTCCGCGACTAATATGGCATGATATTCAAAGGAAGTTAATACAATTAGATAGTAGACAACAAGAAGAAGTGCATGGACAATTGGAAGCGTTTTTAAGGCAATTGGTTTGGCGGGATTTTGCTTATCACCAATTGGTTACTTTTCCTCATGTAGAAGACGAGCCTCTGAAGACGGAGTTCAAATATTTTGCTTGGAAAAATGATCAAGATCACTTAGATCAGTGGAAACAAGCTAAAACAGGTTATCCGATTGTTGATGCCGGAATGCGTGAATTATGGGAAACGGGCTGGATGCATAATCGAGTTAGAATGATTACAGCATCTTTTTTAATAAAGCATTTGCTAATTCATTGGAAAGAAGGTGCTAGCTGGTTCCGTGATACGTTAGTGGATCATGATCGTGCAAATAATATTATGGGGTGGCAATGGGTTGCAGGATCAGGTTATGATGCTTCGCCTTATTTCCGTATTTTTAATCCGATAACACAAGGAGACAAATTTGATCCAAATGGTCATTATGTTCGAAGATGGGTACCGGAAATCGCCGCACTTCCGACTAAATATTTATTTTCGCCTTGGACTGCGCCAAAGGAAGTGTTGGAAGAAGCGGGTGTTGAATTAGGACAGACATACCCGGAGCCGATTGTAGATCATAAAGCAAGTAGAGAACGAGCATTAGCAGTATATCAAGATATGAAACATTTCGTTAATGAATTAAAAAATAGTTAGTCTAAACATATTATATGGAAGAGAAAAGCAAATGAAGGTGTTTATACCCAATTTTGTTGCTATTCTGGTGGTAATCACTGTCAATGCGCTAGCAAATATTTTGCTGATTTATGGACAAATCACAGGTGAAATCTCAAATTAATTACTTGTTTTATTTACATCGACAGTGTTTTTAGTGTGTAGGGGCTGATCTATCTCTGTTAGTATGGTGGGGCTGTGTGTCGGCTTTCGTCTTAAAGACAGGAACTTCCATTCAATGGTCAAAAGTGATTACTAATAAAAATGTCTTATAAGATAGTCAGATAAAGACATTGTTTTTTGACAGGAGAGCCATGAATAGAAAAAATAGGGCGTTATTTATTGATGATGTTAGATTTGATCAGTGTCCAGTTTAAAGTTCTTGGGCGAAACAAATTAATTTGAAATGTTGATCGAAAAAAATAGTGTAAAATTGACGAGGTTGTTGAATAATATTAAATTTTATCTGTAGATAGTTTCTTTTAAAATGATTCCCCTTTTGTGTTTATATATACAAAGGGGGAGCTCTATTTCTCCTACTGTCTTTTCATTTAGCGTTGACTTCTCTATGGTATAAGCAAAAACACTTTCAATTGACTAATGGAATGATTTATGGAAATGTATTTGACTTTTTACTACGCTTTATGTAATGTATAAATTGCATATGCAAACTATACATTACATCGGGTAGGGTTGGAAATGAAAAATAATGTAAAAATAACTCGAATAAAAACTTCAATGACTCAAGAACAATTAGCGAGAAGAGTAGGTGTAACTAGACAGACAATTGGACTTATAGAGAAAGGAGAATATAATCCAAGTCTTCAACTCTGCGTTGCCATAGCAAAAGAACTTAATAGAACTTTAGATGAGTTATTTTGGGAGGTTGAGACATAATGAAATCTTGGTTATCGTTTTTATTACCAGTTGATGAGTATAAGGAAAAAAGAATATTGTATTTTTTTTCAGAAGGGGCAGTAATCCTTATCGTTTTTCTAGTTGGGATATTTATTAGTAACGAGTATTTGAATTTAAATATAGCATTTGTTTTATTGTTCCTCATAGCTACTTTCTTCTTTTATGTATCAGGAAGGTATATAATATCTGGTATTGAATATACGGATATTGTAACAGAGCAGGAGTATAAGAAAGAGATAAGCGCTATAGTTAATAGGACAATCATATTTGTTATTATATTTATTATGCTATATTTAATATTTGCTAATGTCCCTTCCAGTCGTAATGCATGGTTTAAATTATTAGGAACATTATCAATCGGTAGCATAGCGATGTTTTTCGCGAGCTTTATTTCTTTAAATCGTTCTTATAAAAGGAACAAGGAATTGTTATAAACGTTCTTTTATACGTGTAATGGAAAAGGTTCCTTTTTGATTGCGCGCTAAAACACAATATCTAAAGAAGAAAAAGATTCGAAAATCAGGAAATTACTTAATTAAAAGATTGGTCAATTTAAAGGTTAATAAGGTTTTGTGCTTTAGAAATAATTGTGAAACAGAAAGAAAGACAAAAACGATACATGTATAGGCTTGATAGCAATCGTGTTTGGAGAATGATATTTGGCACTATTTAAATATACTATGCTATACAAATACTTAAAGAGTTCATTTGGTTTCATCCTATATAACCGAATGAAATTGTGTCATAATAGGACTGTTTCTTTGAAGAAAGGAGTTTTGATTTGCAAAAAATTGATGATTTAAAAGCCGGAATTGCTGTAATTATTTTGAACGAAAAGAATCAGGTTTTATTGCAAAAAAGAGCTGATGTGGGCCTGTGGGGAATCCCTTCAGGCCATGTTGAAATTGGTGAAACAGTTTCTGAGGCAGTAATCAGAGAAGTGAAGGAAGAGACTAATTTAGATATCAGAATTAAAAAGCTGATTGGTGTATACTCCGATCCTGATTCACAAGTTTTTAATTATCCAAATGGTAAGTCAGTGCATTTTATAACAACTTGTTTCCTTGCTGAAATTATAAGTGGGGAACTTAAATGTAATTCAGGTGAATCACTTGAAATTAAGTTTTTTGGTCAAGACAACTTACCAGAAAATTTGTTAACAATGCACCCTCAATGGTTAGGGGATGCGCTTTCGAAAAAGGAAGCAGCATTTATTCGTTGATTATTATTTTGGTAATTCGGCATGAAACATCATCGCATTATGAATAATAGATAATATGGATGTTATAGCTGTATTTTCGAACTGCGATGAAATTTCGAGTAGTAATGAGCGTGTTAGAGAAAGTCACTAATTTATTTATGGTGGATATTGACGGTATAGATAGTATGGAGGCTAAATGGAGAAACACTAAAAAAGTGATTAAATATAATGTTCCAAGTGACTTTGTAATGGAGATGCAGTATGTGATATTAACTTATGTGATTCCTAAATTAACTGCAGAACATTAGGTTAAATTGAATAAAGAAAGCAATGGGTTCGAGGTAAGTACAAGGAGAATTTTAGAGTAAAAACAGATATGATAAAGGAATCAGGATTTCGCTGTAATCACTGAAGAAATTGTCTTTAGAGGTTTTTTATTAAGAAAACTAATGGATTTTTATAAATTCTGGATAGCAAATATAATTACCGCCTTACTCTTTGTATCGATTCATTTTCCAATTTGGTTTTATAAAGGTCTGTTTGGATTCCCATATATTCTAAGTTCTATATTAACGGTTTTTGTATTGGGGATTATATTTGGATTTGTGTATAAGAAAAGTAATTCTCTTTGGTCGGTAATTATTATTCATTCTTTGTATAACTTGTTAGTGTCATTGTTTTACTGACGGGCGCGATTGTTGAATAGCACTAATATTTTTAAAAAACTTTATTATTACATATACGAACTGTTATGCAACATTGGGCTAAAATCAAGCAACTGTATTTTCCCAATATGAGAGGGTGCTGCATTTCCCTGTGTAAAAATGCCGCATGAGACTACAGTGTTTAAACGCAGTGAGTTCTCATGCGGCATTGCAGTTGTCGTTTTCATTTCTTTATTTATTGTTAAAAAAGATCGCATGTTTTCAACAATAAATAATATTTAGAACGAGAACAATTGGTTTAAATCAACGTTAGGCTGTTCTTTTTCATCTTTGTAAATGAATGTATCTTTGCGACAGTCATAAACATAGTCTTTTTTCCATTGTTCAGCATGCTTCATTACAAGTTGAATAGCATCGATCACATGCTCTATTTCTTGATTCGACATGAATGGGTGGAACGAGATGCGCACCCATCCTGGTTTTGAGAATAGATCTCCAGCTTCAACAGATTGAACTATTTTCTTGGAAAGGCTAGAATCAATATTTAATAAATAATGGCCATATGGTCCAGCGCAGGAACAACCACCTCTTGTTTGGATACCGAATCGATCATTTAATAGCTTTACAAATAAATGGTGATGAATATCTTTTGCACAGAAGGCAATCATTCCTAAACAAGGTTGAGTGGATGGATAGCCTAAGATATCTATTCCGTTTATGTTTTCTAATGCTGGTATAAAAAAGTTTATTATTTCTTGTTTGCGATAATGCATTTCTTCTGTTCCCATTGCTTCCTTCAATTTGATTGCTAGAGCAGCACGGATAAGTTGTAAAAATCCTGGTGTACCACCATCTTCTCTGGATTCTGTATGGTTATTGTATTTATATCCTCCCCACTTATCTGTCCATAAGACAGTTCCACCTCCAGGAATATCAGGAATCTCGCTTGGTATTAATTTTTCTGACACAATTAAAATACCGCTAGATCCAGGTCCGCCAAGAAACTTATGTGGAGAAAAAAAGATTCCATCAAGCCTCTCTGATAATTCATCTGGGTGCATATCGATATCGTTGTATGGTGCAGATGCAGCAAAATCAACAAAGCAAACGCCTCCATGCTCATGCATCATTTTCGCTAATTCGTGATAATCTGTTTGTAATCCTGTTACATTTGAACATGCGGTGAAAGCACCAATTTTTGTTTTTCGTTTGGCATAGAATTGAAGTTGTTTTTTTAACTCTTCTGTATTTACCTGACCGTTCTTATCAGGTGATAGCATGATTACATCTCCGGTTGTTTCTTTCCAAGATAAATAATTAGAGTGATGTTCCATATGACTGACGAAAATAATCGGCCGGTCTGTTTCTTTTATGTTCATCTGCTGTTGTATCCCCTCTGGTGCCTTGATACCTAACAAACGCTGTAACTTATTTACTGCATCAGTCATGCCGGTGCCAGTTGCAATTAGAATATCATCTGCTCGAGCATTCACATGATTTTTTATAATATATTTAGATTGCTCATAGGCCTCGGTTGTAGTCATGCCGGTTACAGTAGATTCGGTGTGGGTATTGCCGATAAAAGGGCCGATGACGTTCATTAGTTTTAATTCAATAGGCTCATATAACCGGCCACTAGCTGTCCAGTCAGCGTAAATCATGTTTTTATGTCCATAAGGTGTCTTTATGCGTTGATTATAACCAATCGTTTGTTGGCGATAAGGTTTAAAATATTCTTCCAATTCTCCGTTAGGGTAATGGGTTTTTGTTCCGATTTTAGCTTTAAACATCCTTGTTCCACCTCTCCGATCGATCTTACTATATCATTAGCCTATGCTGGGCGAACAAAAGTGTTAGGATGAATTTCAGGTGGAGCAGCTATTAAATGAATAGCTGCATATTTGATTGCAATGCATTCTTTAAGTAAGTTTTTGCGTCAACAATTTCTAATTCGGGGATCAGTTCTTCTTGTTTAAATCCCATAATTTCAAGTGAAAGCTTACATCCGTAAAATTTTACTTGCTTTTTTTGAGCCCCTTTTAAAAAATGGATGACATGTGGTGCGTGATGGTCATCCATCATGTCGACTAATAGCTTTTTACCAAGCCCATTAAAGTTCATTTTTGACAGCGGGAGATCTTCTGCCCCTTTTGGTGAAAAGGCGCTGAACATTTTTTCGTATATCGTCTTATCTTCGTTGGAAACTTTTTCGGGATCGCGAACGAGCCATAGTCCCCAAAAAGCAAAAAACATGGTTACTTCTACATCTAGTTCCCTCGCAGCGTTTGCCAAAATCAAACCTGCCATCGCTTTGTCATATTCTCCGCTAAACATTAATAAATTCATCTTGTCTGACATTTTGTTTTGCTCCTTTCTTATTGATCTACTTGATCTTTTTAGGTTGTGTTAATTGTGGCAAAAACATGTGAAATATTTCGTTTCTATTAAAAAAGGGATAAAAATATAGATTTTTTAATACAACGTGATATTATTGTAATAAGGATAATTTTCAGAAAAAGGGAGGGGATTAGATGAAACTCTGGTTGAAGCGGTTGTTTGTTACATTTGTTTCTATTGTTACCTTAGGTTTATATGTACCACCGATGCAGTTACATACAGATGCAGAAGCTGCGAATAAGGAAATAGAGCCATCTGATGAAAACTCGAACAAACAGAGTATGTCTGTTGTATTAGATAACTATGAAGCGTCATCTATTTACGATCCCCTCATCGAACCTGCTCCAATTGATCAACTAATTGAACAAGCTAAAACACAAGCAATGACAAAGCTTGGTCCGAAAATTACAGGTCAGATTGAAGACGATTTTACAGCTACTATTTTACCAGGTATTGAATCAGTACTAGAAACGGTTTTAATGGATATTTCAGAAGATAAAATTACTTCTATTCGCATTTCCGCAGATCAAGTAGCCGGTTACGGTGAAAAAATATTTAATGTATACAATGAGCAAACAGGTGAAGATTTAATTCGTTTTCATGTGAGAAGAGATATTCGCCCACAAGAAGGATATTGGTTCAATTTTCATTATCATGTACAACAAGATAAATATGAAGCGCATCATACAATTGGCGAAATATACTGGAGTAAAGATACACCACCAAAATGGATGGCGTAGGGAAGTATAATTGAATAGTAATAAATTATTTACCCTGTAGTTACGCGTTAATGAAAAACGCTAGCTAGAGGGTATGTTTCTGCTTGGATCAAATTGTTTTAATCACCGATAATCGGGTGTGTTTACAATGAAGGTGATTAAGGGCGTGTGTTACTGTAAAAACGGCTTATCAATTAATTGAACAAGGCGATGGAAACTGAATTTTGATGGATAGTATTTAAATAAAAGAGATCATACAAGAAAATCTTGTTGTAATTTCATCTTAAATTATTATGTCAATGGTTTAATCATGATTTAGACAAATTTTAAGATTCAAAAAGTTATTTCAAGATAAAAAAACATGTGAGAAAAAGCAAAAGTGACATAAGCCACATAAGTTGTTACTAAAGAAGACGTGTACAATCAAGTTGTTATGTTTTAAAAAATATTTTGTATTCGGATTATCGTGTGGGTAATAGAAAATAATTGTATCAGTAAATTCTATATCACTTTAAACTATTGTTGGTTTAATCCGAGAGTAAACTTATACAACTTATGCCATAAATTATTGTTTTTTATAATCAGATGTTTTAAGATAATAGTAATATTAAATGGTGGAGGTATTTTAATTATGATGATGGCAGTGTTCTTGACAGTTATTCGATAATCACAAATTGAATAACAATGATACTTGAAAAAAACCTCTGGTGGATGGGGTTAATTGTCATGTGATTTTCAAGTATTAGCAGTCAATGAACTTAATCATCATAATGCCGTTAAATATGCTGTTTGCACACACGTCTAAAAACAGTTTATAAATAAAGTTGACAAGAGGTCGTGATGAATCTTAAGAATGGTTCATTCACGGCTTTTTTGTGTTCTTAAACGGCGTTCAAAAAATTGGAGGCGTTAGTATGACTCTTTATTTTGCGAGCGTATTATCTGGATTAGAATACGTTTTATCAAATGAAATTAACAACAAAGTGAGTGATTCTGAAATAATTCAAATAAATAGAGGGAAAGTTTTCTTTACCATAGCTGAGTCTTTTACATGCTTAAGTACTTTAAGGTCGGCAGATAATTTATTTCAAGTAATTGATCAATTTCAAATTGGTCCACATAAAAAACACCTATCTCAGGTAAGTGATCGAATATCCCAGTTGGATTTGGATTTTATTGATCATAAAGATTTATATTGGGTAAATGCAAGCCGTAAAGGAAAACAAACCTATAGTCGTTTTGAAGTAGCAAAAAAAGCAATGGAGGGCATTAAAAAGCGATACGCTGAATGGAACATTGGAACTTCTCAAAATCATCAGGTAGAATTCAGGCTCGACATTGAACATCATAATGTGATTTTTTCACTTCGACTTACAAATGCGATGTTTCGTTTTCGCAATCAGAATCGACGGTTCTCTCGTGCATCATTACTTCCTACTGTGGCTCATGCGATGGTGTGGTTGTCAGATCCTAAATGGACAGATATTTTCGTAGACCCTTGTTGTGGTTCAGGCACAATTTTGTCTGAACGAGCCACATACCCTGCAAATCAGATAGTTGGTGGAGATATATCTGACCCAGTCACAAAAATAGCAAAAAATAATCTTGATGATTCCATGGCGGAAGTTAATGTTTGGGATGCAAAGAAATTGCCTTTTGCTACCGGTTATGTCGATAAAATTGTAACTAATCTTCCATTTGGTAGACAAATTTCCCCCGACGAGGATTTAGAATTGTTCAATCACCATATTATGAATGAAGTATGTAGAGTCTTGAATCCGAACGGGAGAGCCGTTATTTTGTCTGAGAGTGTCAATCAATTGTTTTGGGAAGCAAAACGATTAGGGCTTTTTTGTCTGAAATCTTACTCTCTGAGTTTGAAGGGCGTGAATCCTACCTTGTTTGTGTTTGAAAAACAAGGTGAGCATAGAAGGGAGTAGCAATTTAAGAGAAAAATTCATTCAAAGTAGAAATAGATGCTATGAATGGGTCTATGAGGAAATCTGTGGTGCTGACTTTTCCACACTATTTTCCTATTACCTAAAATATTTTGTTTTAACATTTGAAAAATGGGTATAGTAAAGATGAATATAATGACAAACTAAAAGGGTGAGGAAAAATGTATAGAAGATTACAAGCTTATTTTAGAACAGAAAATGATGCGGAAGACGTCCGTGCGAAATTAAATAAGTTAAATGTGAAAAATGTCCAAGTTGATACACTGGGAACAGACTATGACTCTACATTTACCGCCCCTCTAATCGCAAGGATAGGCACTACGCCTAATACAGCTGGTATGCCCGCATATCCGTTTAAGGTAATGGATGATGAGACGTTAGATAACAGTAACCAAGGTCGCAATGTCTCATTAGAGTGTGAAGTGCATGAAGAAGACTTTAATGAAGCTTTAAAAACTTTACATGAAAATGATGGTTATGTTGACAAGGAAATGTTTAAGTAAAGGAAAAGTGATTTAACTAAGCTTAGAAAATGGACGATATATAATTAATGGCACGCTTCGATTATGGAGCGTGCTTTTTATTTGAGGTATTAAATACATCATGATTTTGTAAATTAACAGAAAAATTATTATTGACGATCTTGTATATACAAGATATAATGAAAACGCAAACATAACATGTATATACAAGTTTGGTTTTATTTTAAGTTTTGAGTAAAAAGAATGTTTTTAAATAAGAGAGGGGAATGAAAATGTCTAAGTATACATCTGATGCTGAGAAATTACTACAGCACATTGGTGGAAGTGAGAATATTTCTGTTGTTACA
The DNA here is from genome assembly GCF_044383835.1 of Paraliobacillus sp. JSM ZJ581. Lineage (NCBI taxonomy): Bacteria > Bacillati > Bacillota > Bacilli > Caryophanales > Bacillaceae > Paraliobacillus > Paraliobacillus sp. JSM ZJ581. The sequence continues at coordinate 142,839 of NZ_JBISEP010000002.1, read as the reverse complement.
CATTGCGCAACAAGAATGCGCTTTGTATTAAATGATTCTAAACAAGCGTCCAAAGACAAGATTGAGGAAATGGATATTGTGAAAGGTACATTTACTAATGCAGGTCAATTTCAAGTAATTATCGGTAATGATGTTGCTAGTTTTTATCAAGTATTTACCCAAATTGCTGGAGTAAATGATACTTCAAAAGAGGATGCAAAAGTTGCTGCAAAACAGAATATGAATGTAATTCAACGAATGATCTCTCATTTGGCTGAAATATTTACGCCTCTAATACCCGCTTTAGTGGTTGGTGGTCTAGTTTTAGGGTTTCGTAATGTGATTGGTTCGATTCCTGAATTTGGGGCAAATGGTGATCAAACATTAATTGAATTGTCTCAATTCTGGTCAGGGACACATGCTTTCCTTTGGTTAATCGGTGAAGCTATCTTTCATTTTCTGCCTGTAGGAATTGTTTGGTCGATTACACGTAAAATGGGAACAAGTCAAATTCTAGGCATTGTCCTTGGTATTACGTTAGTATCCCCACAGCTATTAAATGCTTATGGAGTAGCTGGAGCAGAAGAAATTCCGTTTTGGGATTTTGGTTTTGCGACGGTAGATATGATCGGTTATCAAGCACAAGTTATTCCTGCCATTTTAGCTGGTTTTGTTTTAGCTTATTTGGAACTTGGCTTAAGAAAAATTATCCCAAGCGTTGTATCTATGATTTTTGTTCCGTTTTTTGCATTAATTCCAGCGGTACTGATTGCGCATGTTGTTCTAGGGCCGATTGGTTGGGAAATTGGTTCTTGGATTTCTGACGTGGTTTATGGTGGTTTAACCTCTGCTTTCGGATGGCTATTTGCGGCAGTGTTTGGCCTTGCCTATGCACCACTGGTCATTACAGGATTACATCATATGACAAATGCGATTGATTTACAATTAATGAGTGAATTTGACGGTACTAATTTATGGCCAATGATTGCCTTATCAAATATGGCACAGGGCTCAGCAGTATTAGCTATGATTATTATTAATCGCAGAGATGATAAAGAAAAGCAAGTTTCTATACCGGCTGCAATATCTTGTTATTTAGGTGTAACGGAGCCAGCGATGTTCGGGATTAATTTAAAATATGGATTTCCATTCTTGGCAGCTATGATTGGATCAATGCTTGCAGCGGTTATTTCAGTTGGAAGCGGTGTGATGGCTAATTCTATTGGAGTAGGTGGTATACCTGGGTTTTTATCTATACAGGCACAGGATTGGACAATGTTCTTTGTTTCAATGACTGTAGCGATTGTTGTTCCTATTGTACTAACCATGCTATTCTCTAAAATGAAAATGGGACAAAATGCATTCAAACGCTTAGGGAAATAAAACATAATAAACGTGATTAGCAACCATATGCTTATGGTTGCTAATCTGTCATCTATAGGAAGGTGAATGTAATGAGACAACCTTGGTGGAAAAAAGCAGTTGTATATCAAATATATCCAAAGAGCTTTAATGATACAACAGGCAATGGAATTGGTGATTTGCAAGGGATTATAGAGAAATTAGATTATTTGCAACAATTAGGTGTAGATGTGCTATGGCTGACGCCGATTTATCAATCCCCGCAACATGATAATGGATACGACATTAGTGATTATTATACAATTTTCAATGCATATGGCACAATGGATGATTTCGAACAATTATTAATGGAAGTACATCAACGTAACATGAAATTAATTATGGATATTGTTGTGAATCACACATCTATCGAGCATGAATGGTTTAAAGAAGCTAAATTATCTAAAGATAATCCTTATCGTAATTTTTACATTTGGAAAGATGGAAAAAATGGACAAGCACCAACGAACTGGAAATCTAAATTTGGTGGTTCTGCCTGGCAATATGACGCAATATCTGATCAATATTATTTACATTTATTCGATAAAACCCAAGCTGATTTAAATTGGGAAAATGAAAAAGTAAGAGATGCGCTCTATGAGATGATGGATTTTTGGCTTGAAAAAGGTGTAGATGGATTTCGTTTAGATGTAATTAACTTACTTTCAAAAGATCAAGATTTCCCTGATGACGATGGATCAATTTCTCCAGGAGATGGACGTAAGTTTTATACGGATGGGCCGAAGATTCATACTTTTCTACATGACATGAACAAACGCGTTTTTCGAAAGTATGACATGATGACAGTTGGAGAAATGTCATCCACTTCAATTGAAAATTGTATTAAATATACTTGCCCAGATAGAGAAGAACTTGATATGACATTCAATTTTCATCATTTAAAAGTAGATTATCCAAATGGGGAGAAATGGACAAATGCACCATTTAATTTTCATCAATTAAAGCAAATTTTATCGGAATGGCAGGTTAAGATGTATCAAGGCGGTGGGTGGAACGCTTTATTCTGGTGTAATCATGATCAGCCTCGTGTTGTGTCTCGATTTGGTAATGATGCAATCTATCATGAAGAATCAGCTAAAATGCTTGCGACCACCATTCATATGATGCAGGGTACTCCTTATATATACCAAGGGGAGGAATTCGGTATGACGAATCCGGGATTTGATCAAATAGAAGACTATCGTGATGTGGAAACGTTAAATATGTATCAAATAAAATTAGAAGAGGGAGTGTCTAAGCAGCAAATTATGGACATCCTTAAACAAAAATCCCGTGATAATTCTCGTACACCTGTTCAATGGAATAACAAAAAAAATGCAGGGTTTTCACCATCTGATCACCCTTGGATTCCTGTTGCGGCGAATTATTGTACAATCAATGCAGAAGCAGCTTTAAAAGATGCTAATTCTATCTTTTATCACTATCAAAAGTTGATTAGACTTAGAAAAACTTATGATGTAATAACAAATGGCGATTATCAGTTGATTTTACCTGACCACCATGCTATTTTTGCTTATATACGAAACAATGGAAATGAAAAAATAGTAGTGTTGAATAATTTTTATGAAGGTGAAGCTAACTATGTCTTGCCCGATAGCATGGAGTTAGACAAATGGGATACGTCTATTCTACTTTCTAACTATAAAGATTCCAATTCATTAGAACAAAAAAAAGGAAAGCTTCGTCCATATGAGTCAATTGTCTACTATTTAAAGAAGTAACTTAGATGGGGACGTGGAGGGAATGAGCAATAAATATTTTGTCATTTATCAAGAAATTGCAAAGCAAATAGAGGAAGGAAGATGGAAATCCGAACAGTTACTCCCATCTGAAAATGAGTTAAAAGACACGTATCAAACATCCAGGGAAACGATTCGGAAAGCATTAAACTTGTTGTCTCAAAATGGCTACATTCAAAAAGTGCGAGGAAAGGGATCTGTCGTTATTCCGCGTAATAAATACGACTTTCCTGTGTCGGGCTTAGTAAGCTTCAAGGAATTAGCCGATAAAATGGGAAGTAAACCAAAGACAACTGTCGAAAAACTTTCTTTAGTGACATCAACAAACTTTATTAAACAACAATTACAATTATCATCAAACCAAGCTATTTGGGAAGTTATTCGTGTGCGGGAGCTAGAAGAAAATAAAGTCATCCTTGACAAGGACTTTTTTATCAAAGATTATGTGCCGCATTTAACAGAGGAAATTTGTTCCGACTCGATTTATGCTTATTTAGAAGGTGAGCTAGGTTTAACGATTAGTTTTGCGAAGAAAGAGATAACGATAGATGAGCCCACAAAAGAAGATCGAGAATTACTAGACTTAGAAGGGTTTCATACTATTGTAGTGATTAAGAACTATGTTTATTTAGATGATGCAAGCCTGTTTCAATATACAGAATCAAGACATAGACCAGATCGCTTTCGTTTTGTTGACTTTGCTAGAAGACATCATTGAAATATGTATAATATTATCATTAGTTTGTTTTTTCTATCCGCTACTATAATGGCTTTATTACTAAATCAGACCCATGTTAATAATACAGTGGTAGCTCAAGTTGGAGAGTGAATAATAAAAATGAAAGATGTTGAAATTGATGAGGTAAACATTTTTATCAACTAGTTGGTTAAAGGATTGATTTACTTTACTCACCTTTTTTACTGTTGTGTCTAAACAAGTGTCTGTGAGATTTACAAAAAGAATAACTAGAAGTAATCAAGGTGTTATCAAATGACGAAGGACAGAAGTTAAGGTAAAGGCGTCACAGGCGCAGTTAAATGGCATATTATGAGAGGTATACTTAAAGCATAAACACACCAGTGTAAAAGAGCAACAAAAAGTAAAACAAATCATTCCTATTTCCGCTTATCTAAGAAAACTAACTCATCTATTGATTGGAGCAAAATATGGTTCGATCAATTTGTATACCGTTCATTCCAGTACAAGAGGCGTCTTGTTAAAAGCCTTTCGTTAACTAAATGTAGTGGAGAGCAAGTAACTGTGTGGTAATATTTTACGGTTTAACTGTAAATACAATGTACTATCTAATGCGGTTCCTGCGTCATTTGAAAAACTTGATACATGCTTACAAGTACGAAGGTATTCAATAATAGAATAGAAAATGTTAAAATGATGCTAGGACAAACGAAGATAGTGGGGTATGTAATGATGCGGAAAGTATTACGTGTGCTTAAACCATTTGATATTGTAATTATTGCTTTGTTAATTACTATTTCCTTTATTCCGCTTACTGTATTTTCTATGACGCAATCAACAGCGGCTGGTGACGAAGTAGTAGCGGTGATTATTCAAGATGGAGAAGTTATTCGTGAAATTACGTTAACAGGTCATGAAAAGAATGAACAATTTATTATAAAAGGTAGAGGTGACCAGTACAATTTAATGGAAGTCGATAATGAGCAAATTCGAATAAAAGAAGATAATAGCCCTGACCAAGTTGGGGTGAAAATGGGTTGGAAAGGTCAACCTGGAGAAACCATCATTTGTTTGCCTCATAAGTTACTAATAGAAATTCAAGCAAAGAATAGTGAAAATGTGGAAGAAGAGATTATTTCTTATTAAAAGATAAAACCGAAGTGACCGATCACTTCGGTTTTACAATACATATAAATATACACTTAAGAAATGAGCTAATGTTCCGAGTAAAATAAAAATATGAAAAATTTCATGAAATCCCATATATTTTGATTCTAAGAAACTTGGTTTCGTTGCATAGATAATACCACCGATTGTATAAATGATACCTCCTAAAAACAATAAAACTAACCCACCAGTCGGAATATTTGCCGCTAGCGGTGCAGCCACAAAAATAATCATCCAACCCATTACAATATATAATGTTGTTGATAACCATCTTGGGCAATGAAACCAAACCATTTTAAAAACAACACCACTAATTGCCACGCCAGTAATAATGCCGAATAACACCCAACCAGTTACATCATTTAATGAAATTAAACAGAATGGTGTATATGTTCCAGCAATTAGAATAAAAATCATGGAGTGATCTAATTTTCTAAGCCAAGCAATAACCTTATCTCTAGCAATAACCATGTGGTAAGTGGCAGAAGTGGCATACAACATAATCATACTAATCCCAAAGATAATCACTGCTGCAATTGTTAAATTTGAATGAGGGACAGAGGCTGCTTTAATTACTAACGCTAATAAACCGACGAAAGACAAAATTGCTCCAGCTAAATGAGTAAAACCATTTACTGGTTCTCGAATGAATTGGTGCATATAAACACTCCGATCATGTTATGTGGTTTTAGATACTACATAACATGATATAACTTTTTAATTAAGTAGTCAACATTTACCTTTTCTTATGAACAGGATATAATTGATCTATAGTCTTAGCGCAGAATTGAGGTTTGATGATGGATAATTTATCAGAATTAATCAAAAATGTTGGGTTGACTAATCAAGTTCGATTAGAAGATATTCCGGCGATTGATTTATATATGGATCAAGTAACACAGTTATTTGAAAACACCTATCATGCGAGTAAAAGAAATGAAAATGAGAAAGTGTTGACGAAGACAATGATTAATAATTATGCAAAGGGAAAATTGTTGTTTCCGATAGAAAATAAAAAATATACTAAAGCGCATATTATGCTGATTCAATTGATTTATCAATTAAAAGGTGCTTTATCGATTAATGATATCCGAATTGTTTTAGAAAAATTAAACAGGAAACTCGACACAAAAGCATTAGCGTTCGAACCGATTTACCAACAATACATTCGAATGCAAGATGAGCAGGTGCAGACATTTCAAGACGCTGTGAAGACGTTGCATCAAGCTGTCGAAGAAAAGTTATCTGAAGTAGAGGTGAAGGATCAAGCATATATCGAACAATTATTAATGGTTACGTCATTAATTAATATGAGTAATATGTATCGTAAATTAGCGGAACGAATCGTTGATCAAATGGAAGGAACGAAAGATATAAAATAATTTCATCATAATATATATTATTAAAAACTTTAGTGAATGACGGTATAAAATAAACAGCTGAAATATACAATCGTATATTTCAGCTTGTGTTTGGAATGATTGCTTCCTAGTGCTTTAGCGTTTATTACCAGAAGAAGAGTGGAAGTAAGGCTAAAGTAGCGATAGAGCCTAAAGCAACGCCCCACCCAAAGCCAGGTCTTGGTCCCCAATAAGGTCCCCAGTAGCCATAGCCATACCCTCCGAGATTAGAAGGCATCGGCTGTAGAAATACGTGTGAATTATTCACACGATGAATCACTCCACGATGTTCCCTGCCATCTTTTGTTCGAATTTGTACAGGACGACCAATGTTTTTGTTGCAAAGATTATAATAACGAGACATGAGCATACTCCTTTCTTGCCAAGTTACTATATCTTATGACAAACGTATAGGAATGTAAGGGATACACGCCGACGGTGAACACCCATTTTATAAATGATCTATGCTAGTAAGAATTTCTTTTGTCGGGGTAGTGATTAATTGTTTGGTGGAAATGTTATATTTTTTTATATAATGATCGATCACATCGTATCCAACAGCATACCCTGCCCATTGTGGAATTTCCTCAGTTCCATACATGAGCGCATAGTGTTTCATACAAGTACTTGACACGTCAATGTTTGGCTGTATCCATTCTTTCCATAAATCCGCTAGTTGCGCTTTACTATATAAATGAACCCAAGGTGAACAATACCTTTCTCCTATTAGCTCTTTTACAGCAGCTTCTGCTATTCCCTCTAAAACTATCGCATCTGCAAGTGTAAATGTAAGCCCTAGTGCTGAAAAATGTTGCAGACGACAAATATGACTATATTCATGCGTGAGTAATACTTGCAATTGTATTTCAGTTGTTTGATCTGTGATAAACAGAAACAATTTATCTGTAAAGCTTAACCCAGATACACCGTTGAATTGTTTTAGTAATTGAGGGTTTGTAAAGTCGGAAGGGAATATAAAAAGTGTTCCTTCCTGCTTTGACCAAAGTTTTTCAAGTGTTTGAAGCTGCTGTCTAACACGCTCCCAATAGTTTTTAGCGATGATTTGTTTGATAACCTGTTTATCGATTGGATCAGGATAAAACATGCCGTGTTGGATAAGGTGATGTTGTATGGTATGTGCATCTGTATCTTGAAAGTAGGGGGCGAGCGGTTGACATAGTGTTTCAGCGTGTATTTGCAAGTTATCCTGTAACCTGTTTTTCTTATTGATTGTATATTCTTGTAACCAAGCTGCGGTATTTTTAATTTTCATCATGATTGATTCCTTTGATTATTTCTTGCAATAATACAGTCTGGAGCTTAGTGTACTTTTGTATTTTTCGGTTAAATGATAATGTGTAGCCATTAATTCAAAATGTCTCTGACTAATGACTGTTTGTAAATCGAAATCAATAATGTTTTCTAAATGATCAGGAATTGCTTCTACAGAAATAATTTGAAAACCAGCTTTACGAATAGAATCACACCACATTTCTTTAGTCAATAATTGAGGAATGCGATAAAAGTCTTCAATTTCTAATTGTTCTTCTTGTTTTAGCGTATCATTTGTAGTCATCTCTAGTAATATCAAATTGCCATTATCTTTTATAATACGAGCATACTCTTTTAAGGCTAGGTCGATTGGTGTAAACGCAGTAACCGATTCAGATAAAATCAATCCAAAATAGTTATTGGGAAAAGGTAAATTCTCAATATCTGCATGTTTTAATGTGATAGACGGATGATCCTTTAGACGTTTTTTTGCATTAGCTAGCATAGTGTTGTGTTGATCAATACCATATAGCGGATTCGGGAGTGTGTTTGCTAAATATTCAAGCGTTTGTCCATTGCCACAGCCGACATCTAGTACTTTTTCATCGGGGGCTAATTGTAGTCGGTCAACGATATGCTTAGTGGCACTTAACCCCCCAGGATGTGCACCTCCTATACCAAACGTAGCGATCATATCTGTATAATTAACATTCATGTTTTAAAACTCCTTTAAGTCATTTAAATTAATATGTTTTTTTTCTTCTGAGATAATATATGCGCCAATAAAAGAAAAGGGAAGATAGTATTAGAAGGTTTCGGTTATTTACCTTCGCTTTCGTTTGTAGTACGATAAAGTATAATTATCAAACTAAGTCTTATGTTTATCATTGAAAAGTGGGTGAATGACATGGAAAAGAAAGAGCTAGAATTATTAAAGCTATTAGAAAAAAATGGACGATTGGAAGTCGAGACAATTGCTAAAATGATTGATCTTACGGTAGGTCAAACAAAAGGAATGATGGAGAAGCTAGAAAATGAATGTGCTATTTTAGGTTATTCCACTTTAGTTAATTGGGCTAAAGTACTTCAATATGAGGGCGTAACAGCGATGATCGATGTCAAGGTAACACCGACAAGGGGAGCTGGATTTGATAAAATAGCTGAGCGCATTTATCGTTTTCCGGAAGTTAAGGCACTATATCTCATGTCAGGAGCATATGATCTTTCCGTTTCTGTTGAGGGAAAAACAATGATGGAAATCAGTCGATTTGTTTCAGATAAGCTATCTACATTGGATACTGTTGTATCTACCACAACACATTTTGTTCTAAAGAAATATAAGCATGATGGGATTATTTTTGAGGAGCAAGATGAACAAGACAAAAGAATGATGGTTTCGCCATGACAAAACAGAATAAATCTTTTGTAGCCGATCACATAAATGAATTAAAACCATCTGGGATAAGACGTTTTTTTGATTTAGCTTCTAAGATGGAAAACGTCATCTCGTTAGGGGTAGGGGAACCAGACTTTGTAACCCCTTGGAATGTTATTGAAGCGAGTTATCATTCGCTAGAACGCGGGTATACATCTTATACTGCTAATGCTGGTTTATTAGAGTTGCGCCAAGAAATAAGTAAGTTTCTGTCCGGGAATTTTCAAATAGAATATAATCCTGAATCACAAGTACTAGTAACCGTAGGGGCTAGCCAAGCGATAGATGTGGCTTTGCGAGCGATCATTAATCCAGGAGATGAAGTAATTGTTGTAGAGCCTAGCTTTGTTGCTTACGTGCCAGCAGTACGTTTAGCTGGTGGAACTCCAGTTATTGTTGAGGCGACTCAAGCATACGAATTCAAAGTACAATCGAGTCAAGTTGAAGCTGCTATTACACCAAAAACAAAGGCTATTTTGATTTGTAGTCCCAATAATCCAACAGGTGCAGTATTAAGTAAAGAAGAGTTAGAAGCGATAGCTAATGTTGTAAAGAAACATAACCTTCTTGTTTTGTCTGATGAAATATATGCAGATCTAACATACGATGAAGCATTTACTAGCTTTGCATCAATTGAAGGTATGATGGAGCACACTATTCTTATTTCTGGTTTTTCTAAAGCATTTGCTATGACAGGCTGGCGATTAGGTTATGTAGCTGGTCCGGAAGATATTATACAAGCAATGACTAAGATTCACCAATACACTATCATGTGTGCACCAACAATGGCGCAACATGGTGCATTAGAAGCACTGCGTAATGGCATGGATAATGTAAGAGAAATGCGTGTGAGTTATCGTCAACGTAGAAATTTTGTTGTAAAGTCCCTGCAAGATATGGGGCTTGACTGTCATTTGCCAGGAGGAGCATTTTATGTGTTTCCTTCCATTCAAAAAACAGGTCTGACTTCAACTGAATTTGCTGAGCAACTTTTACAAGAACAACATGTAGCTGTTGTTCCAGGAGATGTATTTGGTAACAGCGGAAGCGGGTACATTCGATGTTCTTATGCATCGTCAATGAAACAACTTGATCAAGCAATGAAAAGGATGGCTAAATTCGTTCAAACAAAATTATAAATTAATTAGGCAGGGATTCCTCGAAATTCCTGTCTATTTTGTATGAGTTAAGCAAGTAACGAAATATAACTGATTTGAAACAAAACAAATAGATAAATGTTATAATTATGCATAGATTGATAGGAAATGCATAACAAAATATTGGATAGGAGTGTTCTTTAATGGTTGTACCTACAGATATTGATATAGCCAATCAAGTCACAAAAAAGCCGATTAAAGAGATAGCGGAACGGATAGGCTTGCTAGAATCGGAGTGGGAACCGTATGGGAACTATAAAGCAAAAATCTCACTTTCACTTCTGGATCGTTTGAAAAATAAGCCGGATGGGAATCTAGTGCTAGTAACCTCGATAAATCCTACCTCGGCAGGAGAAGGGAAATCAACGGTTACTGTGGGGTTAGGGCAAGCAATGAATCAGCTTGGGCACCAAACAGTTGTTGCATTACGTGAACCTTCTTTAGGTCCAACAATGGGGTTAAAAGGTGGTGCTAGTGGAGGAGGTTATGCTCAAGTAGTTCCAATGGAAGATATCAATCTTCATTTTACCGGAGATATCCATGCAATCACTACTGCTAATAATGCATTAGCTGCGTTTATTGACAATCATATTTTCCAAGGAAATGAATGTAATATTGATACACGTAGAATTGTTTGGAAACGTGTGGTGGATTTAAATGATCGCGCATTGCGAAATGTCGTTATTGGATTAGGAGGAGCGAAACAAGGTGTGCCAAGAGAGGATGGATTTAATATTACTGTAGCCTCTGAAATCATGGCGATCTTTTGTTTAGCAAGCAACTTATCGGATATGCGTAAGCGCTTGGCGAATATTGTTGTCGGTTATCGTCCAGATGAAACGCCTGTGACTGTAGCCGATTTAAAAGTAGAAGGGGCTTTGACATTACTTTTAAAAGAAGCGGTTATGCCTAATTTAGTGCAAACACTTGAGAACACACCAGCAATTATTCATGGTGGTCCATTTGCAAATATTGCTCATGGTTGTAATAGTTTACTTGCAACTAAAATGGCAAGCAAGTTAGGGGACTATGTCATTACCGAGGCAGGATTTGGTGCCGATTTAGGTGCGGAGAAATTTTTGAATATAAAGGCGAGGATTGGAGAACTGGATCCTAAAGCCGTTGTGATTGTTGCTACGATTCGGGCGCTAAAGCTACATGGTGGTGTAGAGCAGGGAAAATTGAATGAAGAAAATATCGACGGATTACGTGAAGGGATAAAAAATCTAAAAAAACATATGGAAACCATTGAATCGTTTGGTTTACCATTTGTTATAGCGATTAATCGCTTTGTGCACGATACAGAGAATGAAATCACCTTTGTTCAGCGATGGTGTAAAGAACAAGGTGTAGAAGTGGCTTTAACTGAGGTTTGGGAGCATGGTGGTAAGGGTGGTATAGAACTAGCCAATAAATTAGTAGAAACAATCGAACAGAAGCAAGCAAACTTCACGCCATTGTATCATTTGAAAGATACAATGCAAGATAAAATGAAACAAATTGCTCAAAAAGTTTATGGAGCGAAGGATGTGTCATTTACTCCACAAGTAGAGCAGCAAATAAAAGAAATGACAGCACTTGGTTGGGGGAACTTACCTATTTGTATGGCTAAAACGCAATATTCATTATCTGATGATCCGAATAAGATAGGTAGGCCAGAGGATTTTGTTATTACGGTAAGGGAGTTAAGACCATCAATTGGTGCCGGTTTTATCGTTGCACTAACTGGTGATGTGTTAACAATGCCTGGATTACCAAAGGAACCAGCAGCATTAAAAATGGACATGGATGATCAAGGAAGAGCTGTTGGTCTTTTTTAACTTTTGTTAGCTATTAAATGTATAGTTAAAGATAATGATCCGTAAAACATGGGAGATTATCCGCGTGTTTTACTGCAAGTATGAAATATATTATTTTTGTTGGAGGATTCTATGGATAGTAAAGAGTATCAGCGATTTGATGCAATTGATCTAGCAAATCTGATTCAAAAAAAAGAAGTATCTAGTGAAGAGTTATTACATGCAGCATTTGAACGAATAAACGAGGTGAATACAGAGCTTAATGCGGTTGTTCGAACGAGAAAACATGCGGTATATGAAGAAGCGAAAAAAGTAAAAGCTGCTCCGTTTTCTGGTGTGCCAATTTTATTAAAAGACATATCTCAAGCAATTAAAGGAGAAGTGCTAAGCTCTGGATCAAAGCTATTAAAAAAAAATATAGCGGAATATGATTCTAATTTTGTTGCAAGATTAAGAAAAATTGGTTTTTTACCAATTGGCCATACAAATACACCTGAATTTGGCTTGAAAAATATTACTGAACCTGAAGCTTATGGTGCAACGAGGAATCCTTGGAACTTGGAGCACTCTCCTGGAGGTTCAAGTGGTGGAGCAGCGGCAGCCGTTGCAGCTGGTATTGTCCCTGTTGCAGGTGCAAGTGATGGTGGAGGATCGATAAGGATACCTGCGTCATTCACTAGTTTATTTGGACTGAAACCTACAAGAGGGCGTACCCCTGTTGGACCCGGCGTTGGCAGACAATGGCAAGGTGCTTCGATTGATTTTGTGTTAACAAAGTCAGTGAGAGATAGTGCTGCTCTATTAGATTATTTACAAACTGTGCAACCAGAAGCAGCATTCCAAACACCATTATTTGAAGGAAGTTATTTAAATATTGTTAACAGACAGGATAGAAAAAAACTTCGGATTGGTTTTACAAGTGAGTCTCCAGTAGGGACACCAGTCAGTAAAGATGCTAAACAAGCAGTTGCACGAGTAGTTAATTGGTTAGTAAAAGAAGGACACGATGTAGAAGAATGTTCTATTCCTGTTGATGGGTATCAGTTAATCAATCATTATTACAAAATGAATGCAGGGGAAATGAATCGAGTAATTATTGGAATGGAGCAAGCTTTACAAAGGGAGCTGACAGCAAACGATGTCGATCTTTTCACTTGGGTACTACATCAATCTGGCAAGAACATTTCAGCAGCGATGTATAGTGAGAGTCTAATAGGCTGGGATAAAGCTGCGGAACAAATGATGAAATTTCATGAAGCCTATGATGTGTTAATTACACCGACGAATGCCCACCCTGCGCCTGAAATTGCTGTGCTCACACCTTCGGACTTGGAGATGGAGCAATTATTGCGAGTAAGTGAACACAGCGCCAGTGAACAACAACAACTGATATATGATATGTTTTTACCTAGCTTGACTTACACACCATTTACGCAATTAGCAAATTTAACAGGTCAGCCTGCAATGAGTATACCTGTTTATCTTACTAATAATCATTTACCAATGGGTGTCCAAGTGATGGCATCAAAAGGAAAAGAAGACCTTTTATTTCAACTTGCTGCTCAACTAGAACAATCTAATCTATGGATAAAGCCTGAACAACATTTATATGTTAAATAATACGACGGTAACAAGATCATTTTAAACAAAAACATCAAAGTGAGTGTGATTTTTATTTGATCCGCTACACAAATCATAATTCATTTGTGTAGCGGAAAAGTAGTTAGTTATATTGCTGCTTAACTTAACTTTACTTAATGACAAAGTCAATCTCATTATATTTTCTAGCATATTTGATGTGGAAGTTCATTCCATCAAAATACCAAGCATCAGATTTTTCAACAAAAAAAGTAATGCCACTTTTTGTCACCAGCATTGCTGGATCATTTGGTATGTCGTTAGTAGACATGCCTAAAGAGAACCCTTTGTGGATCCCTCCATGCCCGCCATATCGCGCAAAGAAACGAACATAATCGTGCTCTTTTAAGTTTAGTTCATTAATAAACCATGTCACAGCAGGTTGAGTGATTGATAATTCCATGATGTATATATCCCCCTTTGCCTATTACTATATCAAAAATAGTAAATTAATCGTTAAAAATTAAGCGGTGGCAACGCCATGTTTTCATGTTTTTTTGAAAAGTGCAAATGCAAATCCTCAGTTAATGAAGCATAAAAAACCTCATCTATATCTTGAATGCCATTAGCGTATAAAGATCGGAGCAGCCATGGTTCATCTACTTGTAATTGCCTAAGAACATTCGGATACAGTTTCCCATCAACGATGACAGGAAAGGCTAATTTGTTTGCAGCATTGTTCTTTGTTGGAGTGCCATTTTTCATATTGTGATTTGGCTTTGTTTTTTGAAAAACACTTAATCGCCCGTTTGCCTCGATAATTGCTAATTCAACATCAGCTAAATTAACTATGTCATTTTGACGGAGCATAAGTAAAATACTATCCATGGAATATTTAATTTTTTTCAGGTTTTCACTTGCTAATTTCCCATCTTTAATGACGATGATTGGTGAGAAAGTTAAATAGTGTCCTACTTTTTGATTTAAACGAAGAGACGCAACTATTTTTTCTAAAACAGCAATACCAACAATGGCAATGACAGTATGAATGTGTTTTATATTAGGGTCAGCGATATCTGCACCTACAACAGAACCAAGCGTTAATACAATTAGAAAATCAAAAACAGGTAACTCTCCAATCGCTCGTCTTCCCATAAAAATAGTTACAACTAGTAGTAGCGGAAGAATAGTGAAAATACGTCCAACTACAGTCAAAATTTCAGTAAACAATTCTATCATCCTCCAAACGATCTATATAGATAATATGGACCGGTGAGTTAAATTGTATGAAATTAATTCTTTATGAGAATACGGTCATGTCGAACGAAATTAAGTTTAAGAAGGACATGTAGAGGACGAGTTGTATAAACTAGTAACAAGTCCATGTATTTGTATTTCTTTCTCGTTAACTATGTCAATATTATCATCTGAATCAATCGCTTGTAAAATCAACGCATCTTCACGTTTTATCAGTTTGCACATAATTAACTGCTTATCGTATGTAGCTAAAACAGTTTGCCCACTTGCTGCATCCGTTTGCTTTTTTATGATAGCTAATTCTGTTGTTTTCTTTGTTTCTAATTGATTCTGGTTGTATGAACTAGAATAAAGAAAATCACCTTCTTTAGCTAATGAAACTGGTATTGGAAGGTGTGTAACAATATTCTCATCTGATAAAATAGCTTCATTTACTATCGTTTGCTTCAACAAGGGTAAAAAGGTAAATTGCTTTTGTAGAATCTTCTCTTGTTGATTCATGTGTATCGTGTAATTTCTGTAAAATTCTACAAATGCATGGATGAAATGCTGGTCTTTCATTGACAGATTTGTTATCTCTGTTTGTAACTGGCTTGCATCAGTTACTAAAAAATTTCCACTGTAATCGATTTTTGCTACAGTAGTTCCTTTTAATATCCAATCTGTTGATACATTAAAGTGCTCTGATAATGCAACGATAAACCTTCCACCTGGAATTCGTTTGTCACTCTCCCAATTGCTAATATTTGCGGAGTCTGTGCCAATCGCTTTACCGAGTATTGCCATCGAGTGCCCTCTTTCTTTTCGTAACTGCTTTATACGCTTTCCTATTGTCTTCACTTTTATAACTCCCCCCAATGAGTATTGATAGTAGTATCTTTATACTATCAAAAATGAATATTTTTACCTATTTTTAATAATAAAATAGTATCATTAATTGTTATTTATTAGCGTTTATTTGACTATGTTAATTTTAATCAGTAAAATTGTTAAAGAATACTAACTGATATGTAGAATATATCAACTAGTATAAGTAAAAGGATTAAATTGATTAATATTTAGGCAAAAGGGAGGAGAAACGTCAATCTTGCCAAGAAATGATAAGAGTTCGTTACCTATTTCTCAAACGTGGCTATAAAAAGAAATAATTCATGTGCTAAATTCAATCTTCATTAAATAATTAGGTTAGGTTGATTATATTTTTACCCGTTTTTCCAATAAATCAATCCGATTTATGAATCTTTTTTACTACATAGTTAGATATTCTAAAAAAATTGGATGGTTAGGTGATAAAAAAGTGAATATAATCTTTATTAAACGACCTTCTTTGTTGCGAGAGGGAATTGTAGAGCTTTTACAGAGAAAATTGCATAACAAAAAAGTGTATGCTTGTGATGTGACAGACCTTAAAGCGTATGAAAGAATATGTGGTATGGTAATGATAGATATTACAATAGATTCTCCAGATTTAAATTTAGTACATTATTTTAAACAGTTGGGAAAAAAAGTAATTATATGGGTGAGTGATGAGAAAAATCAACAATTGGCACATGTGTTCAAACTAGGGTTAGATGGCTATTTTTATCAAGGTATGGAAGAGAAAGAGTTACTAGATGCGATCTACACAATTGAATCAGGGAGAAAATACATTCATCCTATCCTATCAGCAAGCTTATTAGAGGAATATGTTCGGGTCAATGATAAACAACCAAAACAGCCAATGGGTATTTTATCTAATAGAGAGTGGGAAGTGTTACAATTACTTTCTGAAGGCTATAACAATCTAGATATTGCTGCAAATTTGTACTTATCTGATAAAACTGTAAAAAACTACATTAGTTCGATTCTAAAAAAATTAAATGTACCAGACCGAACAAATGCGGTGCTAAAAGCTGTAAAGGAAGAATGGCTATACATATCATGAATTTGACTTCTTTCTTTTTAGTGAATGGAATTTCAAAAAAATATTTTTAGAATAGGAAGACTATTATTGAGGGAATAGTTAACTAATGAATGGATTAGAACAATTTTTTCTCTAAACAATATGCTATATATGATTGAAAGGTATTAAGATCACATTGATTGAAAAAAGAAAGTGCCTCTATATTACAAATGTTTTCCTAATCAAGCAATCCTATACAGATACCTGGAAATAAACTCGCTAGCAAGCTTTGTATCCTTTTTTACGAAGCTTTTTTGTTGTTATTATCTGTATGTAGATATCTGACATGTTTGGCTCTTTTTTTCTTAACCTGAGTACGTATGGGTGCACATAATATTTAAAGATTGAGTGATATTATGTGTAGGAGGGAAAACATATGATAAAACATTTAATGTATGTAACGATAATTGGCTTTTTATTGATGGGTTGTGCAAATAATATATCGGATCAAGCAGAAAAACAAAGAAATCAATTAGATACTGAGCCGATCAGCTTTGGTGGAGAAAATCCATATGCAAATCAGGAGCGGCAAACAAAAAATCATCCATTGCCTATCCAACCAGGTCGGGAACAAAACATTTTTACAAATGATCAAGGCGTTCGAACAGCACCTCCAGAGAAAAACCAACGTAGAGAAAATGAACAAATCGAGGCCGATTCATCTTTTCAGCAAGAAGTGATTCAGTTAACAAATGCTGAAAGAAAAAAACAAGGATTAAGCGAGTTGCAAATGGATACGGAATTATCTCGTGCTGCTCAAATGAAGTCAGAAGACATGGCCAAAAACAATTATTTTTCTCACAGGTCACCGACATATGGATCTCCTTTTGACATGCTACAGGAACTTGGAATTGACTACACCACAGCAGCAGAAAATATTGCGTCAGGACAACAATCGCCTGAAGAAGTAGTTGCTGGTTGGATGAATAGCCCAGGTCATAGAAAGAATATTTTAAACCAAAAAATAACGCATATCGGTGTTGGCTATGCGACGAACGGTGCTTATTGGACGCAGCTCTTTATAGCAAAATAATGAGAGAAAGTGTCTAGGACAAATCAAAATAATGATTATTAAAAGACGAATCTTAATTTTAAAAAGAAGAATTAAGATTCGTCTATTTAGATAAAGTTTGATTATTGAGTCTCTGCCTCTTTATTTATTGAAAAAAATTATCGTGTAGATTAGACGATATGAAATCTCTTAAAAGCTCTTTCTTTATATAACATTAATCCGTATAATAGTATACTAATATAGCGTTGACACAGGGAGAGACGTTTTGTGCATAATAATGAACAATCACTTGTTCCATTAAAAATGTTATTATTCAGTTTTCATGGGGCGAATACAATAGTTATTAGTTTTTTACCATTGTTGCTACAATATAGAGGTTTAACAGGGAGTGAGATTGGTTGGGTTTTAGCAGTAGGTCCAACTGTATCCATTTTTTCACAGCCTTTTTGGGGCTATATGAGTGATAAATATCAAACAGTTAAGCGCATTTTAATGATTTGTTTAATTGGTCTTTTAGTTAGTAGTGTTTTTTTCTTTCAAATGACAATTCTTCCTCTTTTATTAATAATGGCGGGAGTGTATTATTTCTTTACTGCTCCTATTGGCGCGTTAGCGGATAGTCTAGCACAGCGAAGAGCTGACTCTCTTGGTATTTCTTTTGGATCGATAAGAACATGGGGATCACTTGGGTTTGCTGTATCTTCTTTGGCTATAGGTAAAGTACTAGAGTTAATTGGTGTCCAAAATTTACTATTTCCGTATTTAATTATGGGTAGTTTAGCGTTGATAGTATGCTTTCGTTTAGTAGATGTTAAAGTGGATGTTGATCCGATTCAATTTGGTGATCTAAAAAAGCTAGTTCGCAATCGTCCATATATTATATTTTTAATATTAATATTGTTTATGACTATCACACACCGTGCGAATGACAGTTATATTGGTTTGTTTATTGAACAATTAGGTGGTAATGAGAGCATCATCGGTGTAGCGTGGTTTGTAGGTGTGGCTAGTGAGGCAATGGTTTTTGCTTTTGCACATTTGTGGTTTCGAAAATTTCACCCATTGATGTTTATTATTGCGGCAGGAGCTTTATTCACAATTAGATGGTTTTTGTATGCATTCATTAATGAGCCATTTATTATTGTGGGCCTTCAAGTATTCCACGGATTAACATTTGGTGTATTTTATTTGGCGGCTTTTCATTATATTACACGGCTTATTCCAAAGGAGCTACAGTCAACGGGTCATTTAGTGTTTATGTCAGTCTTTTTTGGCATATCTGGGATTGTAGGATCCTTAGGAGGTGGAGCCATTATTGATTTATTGGGAGGCAATACTTTATATTTATACATGGGAATCATGGCGCTTGTAGGGACAATATTAATGATAGCTTATCACTTGCTACCCTTTTGGAAGAAATAAAGTGGGTTTTAATAGAAAAGTACACTATTAAGTTAGGAGATGTGTAGGTGAATGAGAAAAAAATAACAAATGTTTGTCTTCTTGCAGGAAAAATTATGTTGCAGGGTGGTGCAGAAACATATCGTGTAGAAGATACGATGATTCGAATTGCTTTGGCTTTTGGTGTAGAGAAAGCACAAAGCCATGCAACGCCAACAGGAATTCTGTTCTCGATGGGAGAAACAGAGCCTACTAACTTTGTACGGATTGTTAAGCGGTCAACAGATTTACATAAAGTAACTCAAGTGAATAGTATTTCACGAAATATATCAAACGGATTAGTATCGTTAGATGAAGCATTACAACAATTGTATAAAATCGAAGCTGAAGTACATGCGTATCCTATTTATGTGCAAATTATAGCCGCCTGTTTAGCAAGTGGGTGCTTTACAATCATGTTCCAAGGGCAATGGATTGATTTCTTTCCTGCATTTATTGCAGGTGGCTTAGGTTATTCAGCTATGGTTTTTCTACAACAAATAATAGAAATCCGTTTTTTTGCTGAATTTTTGTCCTCTTTTTTAATTGGTTTAGCTGCTGTTTTATTTGTTTACACAGGGAATGGTGCAGAATTAGATAAAATTATTATTGGATCTGTTATGCCACTTGTACCGGGTTTACTAATTACTAACGCTGTACGTGACTTGATGGCTGGTCATTTGGTATCAGGTCTGTCAAAAGGTGCAGAAGCATTTTTAACGGCCTTTGCGATTGGTGCAGGAGTTGCGGCAATTTTTTTAATTTCGTGAGGAAGTGTTACAGATATGATCATTGGACAATTAATGACCAGCTTTTTTGCCTCAAGTGCGTTTGCAATCATTTTTAATGCACCAAAAAGATCATTGATTCAATGTGGTGCGGTAGGTATGCTCGGTTGGTATGTATACACAGTCTGTATGTTGCAAAACATAGATGCTGTCGTTGCCACAGTAGCTGCTTCTACTTTAGTAGCTATTTTAAGCCAATTGTGTGCAAAGCTATTTAAAACCCCAATTATTATATTTAATGTGTCTGGAATTATTCCGCTTGTTCCTGGAGGATTGTCATATGATGCGATGCGGCAGTTTGTGGAGAATGATTATAATATGGCTATACAATTAGCTGCAAAGGCATTGTTGATTTCTGGTGCTATTGCTTTAGGATTGGTGTTTTCTGAAATAATTAATCAAATCATACGAAGAGTAAAATGGAAAGATGTTTAGAAAAGTGTGAACTTTAGAAAGTAAAGGTGTTGTTGATGGAATTCATACCTATGTTATTACCTATTTTTTCTGTGTTTGCGATTGGTTTTATTGGAAAAAAATTATGGTCTATTGATGTAAAACCAATAGCAACGATGGCTATTTATTTGCTTTATCCATTCTTGGCGTTTCAAACATTTTATCAAAACCCAATTAATCTAGATTATTTTTATATGTTTATATATTTAGCTTTACTGTGTCTGTTTAGTATTTTAATTTGTTATATTATAGGCGTTATGAAAGGCTGGTCAAAGCGACAATTGAGCGGCTTAATCCTAGCTTCCTCGTTTATGAATAATGGCAATTATGGCGCTCCACTCGTACTTTTAGTTTTTGGTGAAACAGGTTTTCACTATGCGGTCATCCTCATGGTATTGCAGCAATTAATTATGTGTACAGTAGGGATTTATGTTGCAGCACAAGGTGGTCAGACAGAACAAACATATTCCCCATTAAAAGAAGTCATCAAAGTTCCGATTGTATACGGTGCATTAGCTGGCGTAATATTTAATGGATTAGAAATCAGGCTCACACAAGAAATTACAACTGTTGTTAATATGTTAGCTGATGCTGCTATTCCAACAGTGATGATTGTGCTCGGCATGCAGTTGGCAACTATTTCATTGAAAAAAATAGAGTTTGGAAATCTATCTATTGCTTTAGTTATTCGGCTGGCGATTGCTCCGGTTATTGCGGCTATCATTACATTATTTTTACCTATTGATGAGATGGCAAAACAAATTATGATCTTAACTGCTGCTATGCCAACAGCTGCAAATACGACGATGTATGCCGTTAAATTCAATGCTAAGCCTATGTTTGTCTCAAGCGCTACATTAACAAGTACGTTATTAAGTGTGATTACTTTGCCAATTGTGTTGGCGATTATTCTGTGAAATAATTGCTTATAATATGCATTACCGTGCAATATAAATGATGATTAACTCCCTTACTTATTTGTTAAATAAGTAAGGGTGAAAATGTTTGTAAAATGCAATATAATATAAAGAAAGCAGTTAATTTATCAAGGAGGATAACTAATGAAAAAAATATTACTTGCATGCTCAGCTGGAATGTCAACGACCCTTTTAGTTTCTAGAATGAAGGAAGAGGCAGAGGCGCGAGGAATGGATGTTGAGATTTGGGCTGTCACACAAGATAATGCGCCATCTGAAATGAAACGTGCAGATGTATTATTGATCGGTCCACAAATGAGATTTTTGACAGAAAAACTTTCCCGAATTGCTGAAGAATTAGAGATTCCACTTGATGTGATTGATCCTAAAGCTTATGGTCGTGTCGATGGGAAGGGAGTTTTAAATCAAGCGATAGAGTTGATGGTTAAGTAACCATTTATCGTAATAAATAAAAAAGGAAGAATGTGATTGTCTACTATAAAAGAAATTGCTAAAATGGCCGATGTATCACGCTCTACAGTATCAAGGGTTTTGAATGACTCTGGTTATGTTAGCGAAGATGCACGAAAGCGTGTAGAGAAAGTGATTGAAGAAACTGGTTATATGCCTAGTGTGCAAGCGAAATCATTAAGGACTAAAGAGACAAAAGTAATTGGTGTTATTGTTCCGACTATTCGAACGGAAACGTCAAGTCGGCTAGTAGCAGGAATGGATCATATTTTAGCGAAATCTGGTTATCAAATCTTACTTGCTAATACCAATCAAAATAGAGAAAAAGAATTGGAGTTTTTACAATTACTCAAAGTAAGACAAGTGGACGGTATTATACTAGCAGCCACAAATATAAATCCAGAACTGATCAATAAGCTGATGACAATGGATAGTCCGCTTGTAGTAATTGGTCAGGAAATTGATGGTATATCAAATGTTCTATACGATGATTATCATGCAGCGCAAGACCTAACACAACTATTGATTGAAAAAGGTCATAAGCAAATAGGGTTTATTGGTGTGGATGAAAAGGATAGAGCAGTAGGGTATTTAAGGAAAAAAGCCTTTTTAGATACCATGAAGAAAAATACTATTTCTATAGAAGAGAATTGGATGCAGCAAGCCGTTTTTGATATACAATCTGGTTATCGTGCAATGGAAAGAATCATAATGGATTCTAGCAAGAAGCCGACAGCGATATTTGCTGTGACAGATCGTCTCGCCATAGGTGCAATGCAGTATTTAAAACAACATAACTATCAAGTGCCGAATGATGTCGCAGTTGTAAGCATTGGTGCATCAGAGGTGTCAGAGCATATTACCCCTCCTTTGACAACGGTGGATTATCAAAATGAGCAAGCTGGTGAAGAAGCAGCGAAGTTGTTAATGCAGCAAGTAGAAAGTAAAGAGAGTGGTGCGGAAAAAATTATGTTAGGTTATAGACTTTTAGTTAGAGGTAGTGTATAATCAGAGATGAAATCGATTTCATCTCTTTTTTTAATCACTAATATGGAATCGATCCCACTAAGGGATATTATTTTTTTATTTTGTGGGATCGATCCCACAAAAATATAAGGAGTGAACAAATAATGGCAGATAATCGTAAAGTAGCTGAAGAAATAATTAGTGCTGTAGGTGGAAAAGATAACATTTCCTCGTTCGCACATTGCGCTACAAGACTTAGGTTGATGGTAAATGATAAAGAAGTAATTGATCAACAAGCAGTAGAGGCTATAGATAGCGTGAAAGGTGCATTTTTTAATTCTGGGCAATATCAAATTATTTTAGGTACTGGCACAGTTAATCGCGTTTATGAAGAAGTTGAAAAATTAGGTTTACAAGGATCGTCCAAAGCAGAGCAATCAAAGAAAGCAGCGAAATCAGGTAATATATTACAACGTTCGATTCGTACATTGGGAGATGTTTTTGTACCGATTATTCCTGTACTAGTTGCCACGGGTCTTTTTATGGGGGTACGTGGTCTAGTCATGCAAGAACAAATTCTTAGTATGTTCGGCTTAACCCCGGGCGATATATCAGAGAATTTTCTGTTATTCACTCAAATCTTGACGGATACAGCATTTATCTTTTTACCTGCTTTAATTGCATGGTCTGCTTTTAGAGTATTTGGTGGTTCACCAATTATTGGGCTTGTTTTAGGATTGATGCTTGTTAGTCCTTCCTTGCCAAATGCGTGGGGAGTTGCTGGTGGATCAGTTGAGCCAATTTATTTTATGGGATTTATTCCGGTTGTCGGCTATCAAGGCTCCGTATTACCAGCATTTTTTGCAGGGTTGATCGGTGCGAAAGTAGAAAGATTTATAAGAAAACGTGTACCTGAAGCATTAGATTTAATTGTAACACCATTTTTGACTTTACTAATTATGATTAGCTTTGCAATGTTTATACTTGGACCAACTTTTCACGTAGTAGAAGATTATATTTTAGAAGGCACATTAGCTGTTCTAAGTTTACCAATAGGATTAGGTGGCTTACTAATAGGTTTTTTCAATCAGATTATTGTTGTTACTGGTGTACATCATATTTTTAATTTGTTAGAAATTCAGTTATTAGAGAATTTGGGAAGTAACCCTTTTAATGCAATTGTTACAGGGGCAATTGCAGCCCAAGGTGGAGCAGCATTGGCGGTTGGTTTAAAAACAAAATCTACTAAAATGAAGGCTTTAGCTTTACCATCATCCTTATCCGCATTTTTAGGAATAACAGAACCAGCTATTTTTGGTGTTAATCTGAGATTAGGCAAGCCATTTTTAATGGGGCTAATTGGTGGAGGTGTAGGTGGATTTTTAGCTTCTTTACTTGGGCTCGAAGCTACTGGCATGTCTATTACTGTTATCCCCGGAACATTGCTATATTTAAATAGTCAATTGTTATTGTATATTTTTGTTAACATAGTATCTATTGCAACAGCTTTTGTGCTTACTTGGATGTTTGGTTATAAAAATAAAGAAGACTAAACAATCGTTAGGGTGATGCTAGGATGGAGAAAGAGAAGAATCGTTCATTGGATTTACAATTAAAAACACAAGCGATGCAAGAAATTTTGAATAAAACAAAACAAGTCATTCAGGATCCATTTCGATTCCATTACCATATCATGCCACCAGTTGGATTATTAAATGATCCAAATGGATTCGTTTATTTTAAAGGGTTCTATCATTTATTTTTCCAATGGAATCCGTTTGCTACAAACCATAGAAATAAGTTTTGGGCACATATGACATCTACTAACCTTGTTGATTGGAAATGGCAATCTATTGCTTTAGCCCCTAGTGATTGGTTTGATAAAGATGGTTGTTATTCAGGGTCGGCAATTGAAAATGAAGGAAAATTGTATCTGTTTTACACTGGTAATGTTCGTGATTCATCGGGTGATAGAAAGTCTTATCAATGTCTAGCCGTTTCTGAAGATGGCATTCAATTTGAAAAAAAAGGGCCGTTGTTTACTGTACCAGATGGTTATACAGCACATTTTAGAGACCCTAAGGTGTGGAAAGAAAAAGAGCAATGGTATCTTGTGATTGGGGCGCAAACAAATGAGCTCTTAGGATGTGCCTTATTATATCACTCACCTAACTTATTTGATTGGGAGCTTGTTGGAGAAGTTAGAGATCCAAACATCGATTACTCAGATTTCGGTTATATGTGGGAATGTCCAGACCTTCTTCCATTCAAAGAGCAAGATGCATTGTTATTTTCGCCACAAGGAATGGAGCCAGAAGAATTTCGATATCAAAATATCTATCAAACTGGTTATATATTAGGTGAGCTAAATAGAAAAAATGGTTGTTTTATACATCAACCTTTTGTGGAGTTGGACAGCGGATTTGATTTTTATGCACCGCAAACAACAATTGATCAAGCAGGTAGGCGAATTTTATTTGGCTGGATGGGGTTACCAGAGGAAAGTGAGGCTTACCATCCAACAAAAGCATACCATTGGATTCACGCCATGACTATTCCTAGAGAACTTATATTACGAGATAATCATCTTTACCAGCAACCTGTTAAGGAATTAAAACAATTAAGAAGCAATCAAATAATAGACAAACATAAAACAAGTAGTCAAGATGAAGTGATCTACCTAACAGGAAACCATGAGGCGATGGAATTTCAATTCCAAGTTAATCGTTTTCAAGGAGATGCTATTTCTTTTACATTTGATAAAAATACGACACTACGTTTTGATGCTGTGGAACAGATGTTAACTTTAACACGCGCTAATTTTAGAACGAATCAACTAGAGTCTCGCAAAACGGAATTAAAATCATTAACTGATTTGCATATATACCTTGATACATCATCTATTGAAGTGTTTGTTAATCAGGGCGAAAAAGTCTTCTCAGCTCGATTGTTTGAAGATTTATTAACGCGCCAATTAACTATAAAAGTAACAGGAACGCTACAATATGATGTTAGCGGCTGGCAATTAAATAAAGTAATGAGGTAAAAAGAGGTTAAGACAAAACAACATTTCTCAAGAGAAAATCCAAACATTTATATTAATGAAGCAGAACAAACACCGCTGAGGAAATGGACTCCCTTACCGCAGGCACGGCTTCAGATCGTGTTGTACCTGCAGGACAAGGAATACTTCGACCGCAACGCATCGTACGAAGAAAATTGCACTTCATTTTCGAGGAGTGTCGTGTATTTTCACAGCTAGATTATTACTTCAAACAAATAGACGAACCTTAATTCTTTTTAGAATCAAGGTTCGTATTTTGGTAGTCACCTTTTAGTTATGTCCCTGCCTCTTTTTAGAACATAATTTAACTATCTACTATTATAGATAAAGAAATTTTTTTATCGACCGATCGTGTTAGAAAATAAAGTGAGCGTATATTCACCTAACTATTTTGAATAGCACACAGTAAATCAGTGCATTCTTTTTGAACTATATTGTTTTTTGCTCTATAGTAATATTAAAGTAGGTGTAGTTGTAAATAAAAGAGGGAACGTATATACAAGAAATATACTTGGAGGGATAAAGTGAATGATTACATTAAAAAAAGTGAAAGATCAGCCACATAAGGTTACGAATCAAAAAGGAGTAACGTTGATTGCGGCGTCCTCCGACAGTGAGTTGGAAGGATATAGCCCAATGGATTATCTTGCGAGTGGAGTTAGTTTTTGTATGGGATTAACATTAGATGCACTTATCAAACGTGATAATCTTCCAATTGAGTCGTATGACATCGAAGTTCATGTAACGAAAGCGGACGGAAGGCCATCCCGTCTAGAAAAGTTAGATGTAGAAATTACTTTTGATACGAACCTTGAAGATAAAGTGAAGGAGAAATTGATTCGTTCAGCGAAAAGAGCGTGTACCGTTGGAAATACGATAGAACATGGTGCTGAAGTGAATGTAACAGCTAAATAATAAAAAGACTGCATTTCATGAAATGCAGTCTTTTTATTATTTAGAAATTCAAATGTAAAAACGTTATAGAAAAATCAGAATATTTTTAAAATAATTGTTGTATAAAAATACAAAATAAAGTATAATAATTAACTACAATCAGAAGCGGAATAGGAGAGTTGTGGAGATGAATGTAGCTATTATAGGTGGTTCTGGTTATGGAGCGGCGGAATTAACACGATTGTTAAATATGCATCCGCATGCAGAGTTAACTACAATTATTTCTCATTCTAAAGATGGGACTGATTTTTCAATGGTCTACCCCCATATGAGTGAGATCGTCACACTAACGATGGAACAATTAAATATAAAAAAATTAACTGAAACAATTGACCTTGTTTTTTTTGCAACACCTTCCAATGTTAGTACAGAACTAATTCCAATTTTTTTAGATCATGAGCTTACTTGCATTGATTTATCAGGAGATTTCCGTTTAAAGTCAGCTACTACTTATCAACAATGGTATCAAGCAGAATCAGCAGATCAATCTTATTTAGAACAGGCTGTTTATGGACTGAGTGAAATTTTCTCTGATCAAATTCAATCAGCGAAATTACTAGCCAATCCAGGGTGTTATCCAACCGCTGCACTATTAGGTTTGATACCAGTTGTCCAACAAGGGTGGATTAATACAAATAGTATTATTATTGACGGGAAAACAGGTGTATCTGGTGCCGGAAGGGGACTTTCCTTAAATGTCCATTTTTCTGAAATGAATGAAAATACGAAAGCCTATAAATTAGGTGTTCATAAACATGTTCCTGAAATGGAGCAAACCCTTCAGTCATTTGTCAAAGAAGAAATACAGCTTACTTTTACACCACACGTTGTACCAATGACGAGAGGGATTATGGTTACTTGTTATGCTAGTCTAAAAGAAAAAGTGGATCAACAAACCGTTCAGTCATTCTATCAAACTTTTTATGACAAACATCCATTTGTTCGATTACGATCAGATATTTCCTTACCTGCAACAAAAGAAGTCTACGGAAGTAATTATTGTGACATTGCGGTTCATGTAGATGAGCGAACGAATCGATTAACTGTGATTGCAGTAATTGATAACTTAGTAAAAGGTGCGGCTGGGCAAGCGATACAAAACATGAATTTGATGTGTGGATGGGATGAGACAACAGGATTACAACACTCTCCTATCTATCCTTAACTATAGAAAGGATGAAATGATGAGTCATTTATTAGCTGTAGATAAGATAAAGATTTTACAAAATGGAAATGTTACTTCGCCAATTGGGTTTTCAGCAGGGGGATTACATTGTGGGATACGTAAGAAAAAATATGATCTTGGTTGGTTATATTCAGCACAGCCTGCTACAGCAACAGGTGTCTATACAACAAACTTATTTCAAGCAGCACCTCTACAAGTAACTCAAAAAAGTATAGCGAATGGACAAAGCCTGCAGGCAATCATTGTGAATTCAGGTATTGCAAATGCATGCACTGGAGAACAAGGCGTGACAAATGCATATGAAATGAGAGAGTTGATCGCGAAAAAACTAGACATAGCAATAGATGATGCAGCTGTTGCATCTACTGGTTTAATTGGTGAACAGCTGCCAATGGAAAAAATTCGATCAGGTATTGAACGAATCAATCCACAAGATAATAGTCAAGCAAATCATTTTGAGACAGCTATTTTAACTACAGATACAAAAGAAAAAAAGGTAGCTGTTGCTTTTGAGATAGATGGAAAAGTGGTCACAATAGGAGGTGCAGCGAAGGGATCAGGCATGATCAATCCTAACATGGCTACTATGCTTGGATTTATTACAACCGATGCGAATGTGTCTCAGGAATCTCTAGAACAAGCGTTAAAACAACATACGAGTCAATCGTTCAATATGATTACGGTTGATGGAGATACAAGTACAAATGATATGGTGTTAGTGCTTGCAAATGGAATGGCGGAAAATCGCTTGTTACACCAATGTCATCCAGAATGGGATATTTTCTTAGAAGGATTGTATATCGTTTGTGAGGTGCTTGCAAAAGAAATAGCGCGAGACGGGGAAGGTGCAACTAAGCTAGTTGAAGTTCACGTAGAAGGAGCAGTTACGGACGAAGCAGCACAAGTAGTTGCCAAAAAAATAATTTCATCGAACTTAGTAAAAACAGCGATACATGGTTCAGATCCTAACTGGGGACGAATTATAACGGCAATTGGTTATAGTGGTCAAATACTGAATCCAAATGAAGTTTGTATTTCATTAGGTGTAATCGATGTCGTTCGAAATGGTATGCAAGTTATATTTGGTGAAGAAGCAGCAAAGGCCTATTTATCCAAAGATACTATAACGATTCATACTAAAGTTGGACATGGAGAAGGGGAAGCAATTGCCTGGGGATGTGATTTATCTTATGAATATGTTAGGATAAACGCTTCATATCGCACATAGGAGATGAAAAAATGAAGTATATAGTAATTAAATGTGGCGGAAGTATTGTTGATCGATTAACAGCAGATTTTTATAAAAACATAGCGCAATTGCATAAAAAAAAGAAAATTAATTTAATTATTGTTCATGGTGGTGGCCCAATGATCTCCACCTATTTAAAGCAAATGAATGTTGCTACAACATTTGTTGACGGATTACGTGTAACAACCACAGAAGTGTTAGACGTTGTAGAAATGGTATTAAGCGGAGCGGTGAATAAGCAGATTGTTAGAAACTTAAATCATCAGCATGTAAAAGCAATTGGAATGAGTGGTATAGATGGGAGTTTACTCGAAGCTGTTCCTGTAAAAGATGCCGATCGGATTGGTTATGTAGGAAATATTAAGCGAGTAAACACATCCGTGCTAACAGATGTTATTGAAAAAAATTATATTCCGGTAATTTCTCCGATCGCATTAGATGGCAGTAATCAACGTTATAATATTAATGCAGATATTGCAGCATCAGCAATTGCGCAAGCATTAAAAGCAAAGCTGTGCTTTATTAGTGATATACCGGGTATTATAGTGGAAAACAATGGGGAAAAGCAGACACTCCATGAAACTAGTAAACAAGAGATTGAACAATTAATCCAATCCAAGGTGATATACGGTGGAATGATTCCTAAAGTAAAAGCAGCTATAACGGCACTAGAAAAAAATGTACCAGAAGTAAGTATAGTAGATGGGATTAAATCAGGTACGTTAATTGATTTTATTGATGGAAAGAAAGTTGGGACAACGATTCAATTAGAGGAGGTATCTCATGTTTGATGTATTAACCGATAAAATAAATAGTTGCGTGATGCCAACATATAATCGTTTTCCAATTGCATTAAAAAAGGGGAAAGGAAGCTATGTATGGGATCAAGAGGATAAAGCATATCTTGATTATACATCAGGAATAGCAACATGCAATTTAGGACACGTCCCAGCTACGGTCAAAGTAGCAATAGAAAGCCAATTAAATGAACTATGGCATTGTTCCAACCTTTATACCATTCCTTCACAAGAGCAATTAGCTAATAAATTAGTGGAACATACAGTATTTGACCAAGTTTTCTTTTGTAATAGTGGTGCAGAAGCAAATGAAGCGGCAATTAAGATAGCGAGGCGTTATGCGCAAGAAATAAACCAATCAAATAAATATGAAATTGTAACTTTCAACCAATCATTTCACGGACGCACCTTGGCTACCCTTTCGGCAACAGGCCAAACAAAAATTCAAGCTGGTTTTAATCCACTGACGCCAGGGTTTAGATACCTTCCTTATAACGATAGAAAAGCATTAAAAGACCTCATTCGACAAGAAACTTGTGCTGTTTTATTAGAGTTAGTCCAAGGGGAGGGGGGAGTAGTTCCAGCGGACCAGATATGGGTTCATGAGCTTGTACGTTTATGTAAAGATAATGATGTCTTAGTAATGGTTGATGAGATACAGACAGGTATAGGTCGAACAGGCTCGCTATTCGTTTATGAAAATTATCAAATCGAACCAGATGTCATTAGTGTCGCCAAAGGATTAGGATCGGGATTTCCTATTGGTGCGATTTTAGCAAAAAATGATGTGGCAAAAGCTTTTCAACCGGGATCACACGGGAGTACATTTGGTGGGAATCCATTGGCAGCCACGGCGGGATTAGCAACCGTGCAAACGATGATGCAAACGGATCTGCTAACGGAAGCCAAACAAAAAATGGCATATTTTTGGTCTGAATTAAAAGGTTTAGCAAGTAAGACACCAGAAATAAAACAAATACGAGGAAAAGGATTTTTAATCGGGATAGAGGTGAAAGGCAAAGCGATTGACTATGTGACAAAGGCAAGGAAAGCTCATCAATTATTAATACTAGTTGCTGGGGACAACGTTATTCGTATTTTACCCCCATTAACGACTACAAAAGAGGAAATCGATTATGCGCTCGCCAAATTGAAAGCAGTGTTTGAGAATGATAATGGTTGACAGCAATTAGCTTGATCGATATAATGATTTGAGCAAATGGATGCGATTCCGTTTAGAATACAGGAGAGGTTCTTAGCAATAAACCCTCTATAAAAAACTAAGGACATATGACGTGATTAAGCCATATCCTTAGGAATGGCTTTTTTTTATGGGTGATTTGTAAAAATAATACAGAAGGAGGCTACCACTATGGCAGGAAGAAAAGATGAAGATTTAAAGGATCTTTCCTTGTTAGGCAGCCAAGGAACAGATTATCGTTTTGATTATACACCAGAAGTTCTTGAAACTTTTGATAATAAACATCCAAATCGTGACTACGTTGTGAAATTTAACTGTCCAGAATTCACAACGCTTTGTCCGAAAACGAGACAACCTGATTTTGGTACAGTTTACATTAGTTATATACCTGGAGAAAAGATGGTTGAAAGTAAGTCATTAAAGCTATATTTATTTAGTTTTCGAAATCATGGTGATTTTCATGAGGATAGTATGAATATCATTATGAATGATCTCATTGACTTGATGGATCCTCGATATATTGAAGTGTGGGGAAAGTTTACTCCAAGAGGTGGTATTTCGATTGATCCATACTGTAACTATGGAAAACCAGGAACCAAATTTGAAGAAATGGCTACACACCGTTTAATGAATCACGATATGTACCCTGAAAAAATTGACAATCGCTAATGAGGGTTAGCGCAAAGAATCTCCTTTTCCATTCATAAAAAAGGAGAATTAATGATGTTTATCTATTTAAATGGCTTATTTGTAGGACTATTGATTTTATCAAATATTATTGCTGTAAAATTAATTACTATTGGAGATCTTGTTTTGCCTGGAGCTGCAATCGTATACGTTGTCACTTATTTAATAACAGATGTGGTTGGTGAAGTTTATGGAAAAGAAGCAGCAATGAAGACGGTTCGCGCCGGATTTATCACCCAAATCGTTGCTCTGCTATTCATATTTGTATCAATTCACTTACCAGCAGCTTCCGCATTTAGTATGCAAACCGAATTTGAAATGATTTTAGGCGGAAGTTTTCGTGTCATGTTTGCTAGTTTACTTGCTTATTTAGTCAGTCAGCATATTGATGTTGCGATCTTTCATAAATTGAAGCAACGTCA
Source organism: Paraliobacillus sp. JSM ZJ581 (assembly GCF_044383835.1). NCBI lineage: Bacteria > Bacillati > Bacillota > Bacilli > Caryophanales > Bacillaceae > Paraliobacillus > Paraliobacillus sp. JSM ZJ581. The sequence continues at coordinate 110,388 of NZ_JBISEP010000002.1, read as the reverse complement.
CGGTGACAAAAAACTTTGGTTGCGTAACAATTTGTCAACCGTATCTAGTCAGCTACTAGACACAATCATCTTTATTGTTGTTGCATTTGTCGGAATTGTTCCAACCAATGTATTAATAGGCATGATTGCAACGCAATATGTTTTTAAGTTTATCGTTGCCATTGTGGACACGCCAATAACATATTTGCTTGTCCGGTTAGCGAAAAAAGAACAAAACAAACTAGAAAAAATGAATCTTGATAAAACCAATACGATCACGCCTGTTAATAGTTAAAATGAAATAACCGAACGATAATGCATAGTGATTATCGTTCGGTTATTTTATTTTGACTCTATACTAAATGTGGTCGTTCTTCTGTTCTATCAAGGCTTCAAAAGAAGCGGAAAAACACACGCTATCCCCTCTCTTTTGTTACCCTAGAGTTGTAGACACCAAAGGAAAAGAAAATCATGCAAAAAAAAATTTATCATAGAAATGTTAGGGATGAAAGATAAGTATATCGCTATTTGGGATATGCGAAATGAATCAAGTGCCTTCTATGTAGAGAGCTTATTACAGCGATGAAGAAACAGACATGTTCAATTTGTAAAAAGAGAATGAAGCGCGTTCATAATTATCGTATTCAGCTTATTCAAGGGCTGATTATTTCAAATAAACTAGTGAAAATTTCTTTAAGAAAGCGACGTTATTTATATGCACATTGCCATCATGTTTTCTACTTCTGTATTTGAGATATAAAATAACTTCAAGAAATAGCACTATATATTCATTTTTATTGCATTATATTACATTCTCTAAAACATGTGGTATGCTATTTTTATTACATATTATATAAATTATTCCAAGTTCAGCTTAGTTCAAATATTAACAGAAAGGAATGTGAACTTTGAGTAAATATGGTTCTGTTATTGCATTAATTATAACTGGTCAATTTTACCTTAGTGATCAAACTATAATAGAACAAACAGATGTAAAATGCTTAAGACATAAATCAGTCATATGATACGACACCTATTGGAGAATAGAAGTCACTTGGTTTTTAGAAAATCAAGAAGCAACCAATGAAGTGCTATTAGTTTTTGATTACTCTTGTCTATGGTGTAAGAAATGGATGGATGAAGTATTACTAGAATTAGAAGAGAACTGGATTAATATAGACTCAGTGAAATTTCTTATGGGAATCATGGTTTATTTAAATGATGCATCCTTACGGTTATCAAACTTTGACCAAAGTTTAAAAAGGTATTACTCGAATATGTATTATGAAATTTCTCGTGAGGTTATGAAAGAGGCAGAGAATCAAGAAGAGGAAGCATGTACATGGAGAACAGCGGAATATATAAATGAAACCATTCTATTTATGTCAATGGAAAGAAAATACAAGATTTGTTTAGTTTAGAGGAAATTGAATCACAATTAAATTTAAAACCTTTTTCTAATAATCTAGACATTCGCTTGTTGGAAAACGCTCACCTTCAACAGCTTGTTTACTACCAAGTACAACGTCAAGCAAATTAGTTTTTACCACTCATCAAGTAACCACTAAGGCTTCACTATAATCACTATCCAAATTATTGTTAGTGTTGTACGGATAGCATTTCGCATGTGGGTATGTCAAAAATATGATAATGACACGGAGTATGATAGAGAAATTATTTTTCTCTTAACGTATTTTGTAAATAGCTATAAAAGGAATAGAATATTGTTAATTCTATGCCTTGCAAACTATCATTTTAGGAGTGTAAATATGATTTCTTTATCTATTAAAAAGAAAAAATACAATACGTTCGAATTAAAAGACATATCAATGAAAATAAAACCTGGTGAAATTACTTTGTTACTAGGTCATAATGGGGCAGGGAAGACAACAATTATTAAATCATTGTTTGGACTAACTGAATATGATGGAGAGCTTATACTAAATAATCGTAAACTTTCCTTTGATTCTAAAGAAAATACAGATTATTTTAAAAATCAAATAGCTTATTTACCAGATAATATAACACTATTAGATTATCTAACTCCAACAGAGTATTTTCAATTAATGATGTCATCTAATGGAATGATAAACCAAAGTAGTTATTTAGATAAGTTAATTCAAATATTTAATTTTAACACCTATCTACATGTTCCTATCAAAAATCTGTCCCACGGAAATAAAAAGAAAACGCAAATCATCTCGCAATTATTTAGAGGAACAAACTTTTTGGTTTTTGATGAACCAACAAACGGTCTAGATCCAGATATGATTATAACATTAAAACGAGTATTAGCAAAGTTAAAACTACAGGGAAAAGGTATTCTTATTTCTACACATGATTTAAACTTTGGTAAAAATTTATTTGATAGTATCGTTATTCTTAGAGACGGAAAAATGAAACTCAATAGTACAGTTGAGGAAGTAATTAGTAAATTTGGATCCATCTCATTAGAAGAATTATATACGAAAGTAAATGAAGATTATTATAGTTATATTGAGGGGTTATTAGATGAGCTTAATATATCAAATGATTAAAAGAAAAGAAATCTCAAAGTTGATAAGAAAAGCACGAGATTTACTTATTAGCAATCCATCTCATTTTATACTAATTTCTTTAGGACTTTTGTTAATATATATCGTTTATGGCGTACTAACTTTACAAACGTTAACACCGATGGAAATAGACTTAGAGCTTATTTCTCTCAACCTAATTAAGTTGAGTTTAATCTTAAGTACTTTCTTTGTAATAATTCTTAGAAACATATTCGATGATGCTGACATAGTTTTTCTGTATTTGAATACGAAAGTAAGGGCCTATCAGATGACATTCAGTAGAATTTTTATACCATTCTTGTTCTGTCTTTTCCTATTAGTTCTTATTTCTCTTCCTATTTTGATAAGTAGTATCATTATAGGATATTCAATGAATCCTCTTCATGTCTTGTTGTTACTAATGATATTTGCTATAAATTACTTTCTTTCTTTTACTTTATGGATGGTTGTTAAAGTAGTAACAGCAAAATTATTAGGTATTAAAGATCGGTTTTGGTTAAATACTTTTATTCAAGTTGGTCTTATTGTAAATATTATTTTAGTCATAAACCCATTACGAGCATTCCTAGGAGATAGTACAGGTCTAACTTTTACTTTCCTGTTTATTATAAGCATCATCTTGATATACTGCTTTGATCAACTCACATTGTATTTTCTGAATATTACATTCAAGCAACAAGATGCAGGATTTCTCTCACATACATATGTATCTAAGAACTTCATTAAAAAAAATAAATTACTACTTCAATCTAAGTTAGAATTTGTACACTTTTTCAGAAATGAAATTTATAAGGAACAAGGATTTTTTTTCATTATTTTAACGTTTATTTTAAGTCTTCATCATTATTTAGAACCATCTAATTTCTCCATAATCTATTCTTTGATATTAAATTATGGATTGAAAGAGATTTTGATCATGTTACCATTAACAATCGGTATTCATTTCAGAAAATACAAATATTCCATCTATACCTTAAATGTAGGGAAGTACCAATATTTCTTATCTAGATTGTTCATTATGTATCTACTAAACGGTATGACGTATTTTTTATTTATAACCATTAGTTATTTTGTAACAGGAATGAAGGTACATGGATACTTGGATATCTTTTTCATTATTGCCTTTATAACTATGCTGTCAACACTAGTAGGTTTTGTTATTAAAATAAATGAGATAAACAAAATATATGTACTATTTCTATTGTTGATTATTGTAAATGTCATCGATATGTTTATAAAACAACTTTTTGAAGTTCAATTAATGGTGCAAATTACTTACATTTCACTTTCTGTTATGATGTTTTTCGTAGTTGCAAATGTATATCTAAGGAGACCTATAGTCAAATGATATTCAACTCTTTTTTGATTACATTTCTCTTGATAACTTTAGCTGTTTTTATTTTACATGAAATAGGACATATTCTTTTTGTAATGATATTTAACATTTCAGAAAGAAAGCCTTTCTACTATTTTAGTGTGAGATTTAATATAAAATTTTTTTATGTGATTCATGAGAAATTTGAAAAAGATATTAAAAATTTAATTGTAGCAATATCTGGATGTTTATTTCCAATAGTTATATCTAGCATTATTTTTTCCTTTATTAATAATCAAATTACAAATATGTTTATATTGGTTGCATTCGGCAATCTTGTTATGCTACATCCACGTTTACCAGATGGAGAAAATATAATAAAAATTCTAAAAGAAATGAGGGATAGCAATGGTAAAAGCGTTTAAAGCTGTATCAAGCGGATTAAGTTTCACATTCTTTTATGTATTGACTGTATTTATCACACCAATCATTCTATTGTTATTAGGTAAATCCAATATTGTTTTAGATCCAGCAGTTTTTGGGTCACACCTTTATATTATTAAAGTTGAAGAAACTACATTCTCAACAGAGGCGACCATCCTAGGTGGTGCATTGTCATTTGTAATAGGAGTGGTTATCCACTTTGTCATAATATATTTATTAAGGTTTAAAAGAAATGCTACCAAAGAAGCATAATAACTTACTATATAAGGAAATACCTTGTTGCATTTTAAAATAAAAGCGAGTGTTTATTTATGAATAAAGCGAGTTTATTATGTCACCTTAAATTTTTTTGTACCTTACTTTTAAAGTGCAATTGCAACATTATAAGGAGCATTATAATAAAAACGGCAAGTAAATCTAAATTAGTCTTGTTTTTATAGGTTAATTTTATTCCAAGGATTTTTCTAATTTAGATTTCTATATTTGGCAAGTGAAAAATGAATGCCATTGGTGACCTCTGATTATTCATGAGATAATGAATTGTTTATAACGAGTGCTAACGCAACAAGAAATAAGAAGCGTCTGATTATAAAAGCTCCTTAGCAGAGGAAATAGGCGAGACTCCTTGAAAATGAAGTGTGATTTTCTTCGTTCGATGTATTGCTGCGGAAAGCGAGCTTATTTCCCCTGCTGTTCAGGTTCAAGCACTATTGATAATATAAATGTAATAAAAGAGATGGTGGAGTGAAAACTACGCCACCACATTTGACGGAGAATCTTTATTTTCTATGACAAAATGGTGAAATGGATCGTGTGTGTCATATACGAATGATATGATAGAGTATGAGTGAGGTCAACTAACAATTTTCTAATTTTATATAGAATAGGTTTGATAAACTAACGTCAAGAGAATACTATCCATGCATAATAAAAAAATTAACATTTAATAGTATCATTTATGTCTATGCGTGTGAATAAATAAACAAAGACAAGCAGTCATTTAAGGAGGAATAACATGGTAGATACATTCCATGCCTATCAGTTAACAAAAGAAGATGAGAAGGTAATAGGGACAGTGAAGCAGATTACGGTAAATGATTTACCTGAAGGAGAAGTCTTAATTAAAGTTCACTATTCAAGCATCAATTATAAAGATGCGATGGCCAATATGGACAATAGTGCAATTGTGAAAAGCTATCCATTCATTCCTGGTATAGATCTTGTCGGTGAAGTGGTAGAGTCAGCCGATGATCAATTTGAGTCAGGAGATCCAGTCATTGCAACAAGCTATGGAATTGGTGTATCTCATGATGGCGGCTTTAGTGAATATGCAAGAGTTTCTTCTGCATGGGTGCTTGCCTTACCAGAAGGATTAACAATGAAAGAAGCAATGTTATATGGCACTGCGGGCTTCACTGCAGCACTATCAGTTGATCGTCTAGAACGAAATGGATTAACCCCAGATCAAGGAAAAGTTCTAGTTACCGGAGCAACAGGTGGTGTAGGTAGTTTTGCGATTGCTATGCTAGCTCACAGAGGGTATCATGTTACCGCTAGTTCTGGAAAGGAAAATGCAGTAGATTTTCTTAAATCAATTGGTGCAAGTGAAGTGATCGGAAGAGACGATGTGTATGAAGAAAAGGTTCGCGCTCTAGATAAGCAGGATTGGAGTGCCGCAGTTGATCCTGTTGGTGGTCAAACATTAGCCTCTATTTTGAGTAAATTAAACTATGATGGAGCAGTTGCTGTCAGTGGGCTAACAGGTGGTGTGAAAGTACCAACCTCTGTTTATCCGTTTATTCTGCGAGGTGTTAGCTTGTTAGGCATAGACTCTGTCTATACACCGATGAGTAAAAGAAAAGCGATTTGGAATCGTATGGCAACAGACCTAAAACCATCGACAACTATACTAGACACCATTTTGCATAAAGAAATTACATTAGATCAATTATCAGAAGTATTACCAACACTACTTGAAGGAAAATCATTGGGACGAATCATTGTTCGTCTACAGTAATAAATCAACATTTACTATGTCCAAGAGGTGATTACATGTCACAGTTAGAAACGCTTGCTAATGCAATAAAAAAGTCGAAAAGAATAACATTTCTTACTGGTGCTGGTGTGTCGACTGCAAGTGGCATTCCGGATTTTAGATCTACCAATGGGTTATGGACGGAAGACCAATCGCGTGAGTATTATATATCACGACACTATTTTATGAAAAACCCAACAGATTTTTGGTTGAAATTTAAAGATATATTCCGAGTGAAGCTACTAAAAAATTATCAACCGAACAAAGCTCATTTGTTTTTAAAAGAATTAGAGGAGCAAGGGAAGGAAGTAACGATTGTTACACAAAATGTAGACGGATTACATGAACAGGCTGGTAATCAACATGTGTTAGAATATCACGGTAATTTAAATACTGCTACTTGTCCTGTGTGTGGCACATCGTATGGATTGAACGACCTATTACAGTCAGACGTTCCGGTGTGTAAACAAGAGGGTTGTGGAGATGTGTTGAAGTCAGATGTTGTTCTTTTTGGTGATCCAATCACCCTTCATGAGCAGGCAGAGCATGCAATCAAACAAAGTGACTTGGTTGTTGTATTAGGGACTTCTTTACTAGTGGCTCCTTTTAGTTTATTGCCTTACACTGCTGCAGGGATCGGCATACCGCTAGCTCTAATCAATAGAGAACCTACACCGATGGATACGGTATTTGATTGGATCATCCATGAAGACCTCTTAGATACGATTGAAAAGATAAAGCAAGTGATGTAAAACATTTATGAAAAGTAGTAGGAGTAGATGAAAGAGCAATATTATTTTTCATCTATCCTACTATTTTTTTCACTATTATCCTTCGATTACTTTTACATGATAGGATCGATTTCTAGGACCATCAAATTCACAGAAATAAATGCCTTGCCATGTACCAAGCATCAACCTTCCCTTTGATAAAATAATCATTTGAGCATGACCAACTGTGCTTGTTTTGAGGTGTGCAGCTGTATTTCCTTCCATATGCAAATCTTTCGTATGTTCCCATGGATAAACTTCATCTAGTCGTCTTAAAAAGTCTGTTTTTACATCTGGGTCAGCATTTTCGTTTACAGTAATGCCAGCTGTAGTGTGCATGGAGGAAACAATAACAATCCCATTATTTATTTTTTGTTCTAAGAGCCAATGCTGTATTTTGGGCGTAATATCAACCATTTGATCATGACTATTTGTTCGTAAAGAAAAAGTTTTTTCCATTAAAAATTCACCCTTTCAAAGAATATCATTTGCTATTAGTCTACTAAAAAAATGAAATATGTTAAAATATCATAAATAGAAAATATTAGTTAGCGGTTAAAACGTAACTATAAATTTAGAAAGGAAGATTAGATGACACGTAAAGCAATTCAAACAAATAGAGCACCACAAGCTATTGGTCCATATTCTCAGGCGATTGATTTAGGAGACTTAGTATTTGTTTCAGGCCAAATTCCGTTAGAACCTGAAACAATGGAAGTATTAGAAGGCGATATAGTCGCACAAACAAATCAAGTAATGAACAATTTACAAGCTATTTTAGAAGAAGCGGGATTAACGTTTGAGCATGTCGCTAAATTTACCATTTATATTACGAATATGGATGACTTCTCAAAAATAAATGAAGCTTATGCGAAATTTTTAACAGAACCATATCCCGCAAGAGCAACCGTAGAAGTGAGCAAATTACCAAAAGGAGTTAGTGTGGAAATGGATGTTATTGCAAAACGTTAAGTTTGTAATACTATTTACTAACCGTTTGTAATATAGTTAAAATAGATGTTCTCATGGTGATAGACAGAGAGAATAGATCGATGAAAAAAAGGAGATTACATGTATGATAAAACCATTTAAATGTATGATTGCTGTCTTAGTAATTTTTTTATTCAGTGCTTCCACTAATGTATTAGCTACTAGTGATGATAGTATTGATGAGAAGAACGGAGTACCGCGTGTTGTCTTTGGTGATACGCTTTCTGATAGTCAAAAACAAAAAGTAAGAGAACTGTTAGATGTAACAGACGATAGTGCTGTGCAGGAATATATCGTAACCGGAGAAGATTTAGCGAATTATATTGATGGAGACCCAAGTTCAAATATGTATTCCTCTGCTAAAATCATCAGAAAAGACAAAGGATTTGGCTTAGTAATAAACATTGTTAATGATGACAATATAACTGAAGTAACGAAAGATATGTATGCTAACGCATTGTTAACTGCAGGTGTAGAAAATGCTGAAGTTGATGTTGCTTCCCCTGTTAAAGTGAGTGGTCATTCTGCTCTTACCGGTATTTATAAAGCATTTAATGTTGATGGAGAGTCTTTAGATCAAGGGCGTATGGAAGTAGCTAATGAAGAATTGGAGATAGCTACGGAGCTTGCTGACAAAGAAGGGATGGATCAAGAGAAGGTAAGTGAATTATTAACAACGATTAAACAACAAATCTCTGAACAAGATCCTGTTACAAAAGAAGAGGTAGAACAAATTATAAAAGAACAAATAGAAAACCTTAATATCCAACTAAGTCAAGAAGATATTGCTGCTTTAACTGAATTGTTTAATAAAATGAAAGATCTTAACATTGATTTTAGTAAAGTGTCTAGTCAATTAGAGGATATAGCCAAAAGCATAAAAGATAGAATTTCTGATGTAACAAGTGACCCTGGTTTTTGGGAAGGTGTGAAGAGCTTTTTTTCTAGTATTATTGATGGATTAAAAAATATTTTTACTTCGGAGTAATCTAGCTCAAGTGTTAAACTGAGAGGTGAATGGAGGAAGGTCTATCATTGAATCATTATCATTTTAGTTGTTGTATTGGTCGGTGCAATTGGTTATTTTGTTTTTCGAGTTTATCAGGATTTTTATCATGATTAGGCTATTGCTACTGAAGAAGAAAGTAACACCAAAGAAGAAGAGCGAAAAGTAATGGAATTGTCAGAAGGAAAATTCAAAAAAATGATGGTGAGGATTTAAATCTATCTGGCGTATGCAAGGTGGCACAATTGGAAAAGCGACAGATATATTAATTGAATCAGAAGAAGAAGCATTCAGTAATAGTAGAGAATAAAAAGTTGCAGACCGTTTGGTTTGCAACTTTTTATTTTAATTGAAATACTCCGTCTTAGGCTGTGGATATCGTTTATAAGCTATAAGTAATATAATCCCACAAGCTAATAGTAATGCGCTTGTTACAATAAAAACAGAAGTATAGCCAAACCCACCAGCTAGCGTGCCGCCAAGTATTGGCCCAATAATATTTCCGAAAAAGCGAATGCTTGTATTATACCCCAAGACCTCTCCTTGCATAGCTATTGGCGCTTCTTGACGAATATAGGCAATACGAACAGGTATAATCCCACCGATGGTAATACCAAGTAAAAACCGTAAAATAACAAGCTGCCAAATATTTGACACAAATCCCCCAGGAAGATAAAAGATTGCAGCAAAGAATAAAAGAATAATTAAAATCTTGATATAACCGACACGATCAGCAACTTTACCCCAGTTTCTCGCCATCATTAAGTTGCCAAGTCCAGCGGCTGAAAAAGCAATGCCAGAGAAAAACGCAATATTCTCTGGTCCGTGCAATGCATTAACATACAATGAAAGAATCGGTTGAATACTAAAATGTGCAATTTGAATAAACATAGATACGAGCATCACGATCAACAGCATTGGGTGTTTGATAATGTGCATCAGTACTTCTTTGCTTGAATAGCTTGTAGGTTGTCCTGATTCTGCTTGTATCCTTGTTTCTTTTATCCCGATGAGTACGAGAAAACCAGAAATGAACAAGAGAATTGAAAGCCATTTAAAGCTAGTTGCATAGCCGATCGTGTCAGCAATAATACCTCCGAGTAAAGGCCCCATTAATGTACCAGTAACACTTCCAGTTTGCAGCGTCCCTAGCACTCTACCGGCAATATGTTTAGGCGTTTGTGTAGAAATTAATGCTTGAGACATGGAAATAAAACCTGTAAATACCCCCATGAACAATCGCAAGAAAAAAAGCTGCCAAACAGAAGTGACAAACCCCATAAGAAAAACACACAGTCCTAAACCAAATGCAGAGAACACTAAGATAGGTTTCCTCCCATAACGATCACCAAATTTACCCCAAATGGGTGAAAAAATGAACGCAGCTACAAAAGTTACTCCGAACGTTAATCCCGACCAATTCTGCACATAAGTACTTGAAAAATCCCCTAATGTTTCTATATAAAGTGACAGAAATGGCAATACCATCGTTATGCTACCTGCAATGAAAAAGTTTGCAAACCACATAATAAAGAGATTCTTATTTATTAAATGATTTTCGTTCAAGCTTACCACTTCTTTCAACGTGCATATATTTCGCTACTCTAAATATATATCATAGCTTACTCAAGAAGGATTTTAAAGTGATACGCAGAATAAGGGATATGCTGACTTTATCATAATAGCTAACGCGAAAATATAAAATGTATTACGAATAAAATTACATTTTCCCCTTTGGTGTTAGAATGAATATAAGCTTGTAGAGAGAGTTTTTTTGAAAGGGTCTATTTATTTTAATAGCAGAAAGAAGACCTTCATTATATGAAAAAGCATACGTTAAAGATTACGATCATTATTTTACTTTGAAGTTTTGTGTTCGTGACAGGTTGCTTTTTATTTGAAGATTCAAATGAAGACAATAACATTAAAATTATTAAGGCTGTTTTAACAAATACCTTATAGGACCAAGCGAAGAACTAATTAAAACGTATAAGAATGCAGAAGAAGGGAAGCATCAACTACCAATAACTCCTACTATCAAGATCATTTCCAAGCATGTTTTACTGAGAAGTATTATGAGACGTAGTGCAAATAGGGTTAGTGTCCGAATTTCATACAAACGCATACCGTAATGACGTCCAAATGAAAGTAAAGGACATATATGTTGAACAAAATGAAGAAGCGGATACTTCTTACAAATTCACGGTTAAAGTGCAGGTCGGTCAAAAAGAAAAAAATGTAACAGGAAGACTTGGAATCAAAGTAATTTCCTTGTTAATAAAAATGAGCTACCATCTAAATGGATAGCGGTGGTTCCGTGAGGTAAAGCATGTGTATTAAGACTTCGCAGGAAGTGAGATTCTTCCTGGGAGGTTCAACTCATACCCGCAGAAAACGTCCGTCAGTAGTGAGCGAGGTTTTTATGTTTTTGAATGCGCAAAAATAAATTAAATATATGCAATGGGGGAGGCTCCAAACAGTTGAAATAACATGTTTATTTCAACTGTTTGGTTTTTTATTTGTTGCATATAGCGTTGTGTGTGAAAAAATTGCTAAGATCCTTTTGGTTGTGGCAAGATAATAATTACTATATTATAATTGCATGAATTTGAAATGTTAAAATACATTTATAATGTTGTATGGTTTTTAGTGGAGGTTGATACCATGGATGAACAAAATAAAGATTGGAAAATAGAAAAAGATCGTGTCGATAGAGTAAAGACACTTATAAGTCAGAAAATAGAAAATCTAGGTAAACATATTAAAATTTTAAAGGACCGAGTAATTGATATACGTAAAAACTTTTGGGATGACGTCACTGTTAATTTGGATGAAATGGATGATGTGATTGAAACACAGGCAAGTTTAAAACAGCAAGCAGAGTTTTTATCTGAACGTGAGCGTAGTCACGGTCAGCTATCAAAAGAATTAGGAACATTAGAACGTTTATATCAATCACCATATTTTGGTCGAATTGACTTTTTAGAAGAAGGAGAAACAACTACTGAACCCATTTATATTGGTATGGCTTCATTAATGGATGAACAAGACGATGACTTCCTTGTTTATGATTGGCGTGCGCCAATTTCAAGCATGTACTATGATTACCCACCAGGAGAAGCTTCTTATCAAGCAATAGATGAAACGGTGCATGGAGAAATAACGTTAAAGCGGCAATACCTGATTCGACAAGGGCAATTGAAAGGGATGTTTGATACGGGGTTAACAATAGGAGATCATTTACTTCAATCTGTTTTAGGAGGGAACGCCTCTACACAAATGAAAAATATTGTTGCAACGATCCAGCAGGAACAAAATCAAATCATCCGTAATGAACGAAGTAAAGTGCTTGTCGTACAAGGTGTTGCCGGTAGTGGAAAGACATCGGCTGCATTGCAACGGGTAGCCTATTTGTTGTACCAATACCGTGAGGAGTTATCTTCGAAAAATATGATTTTATTTTCTCCTAACCCTTTATTTAACAGTTATGTTTCTACTGTATTACCTGAGTTAGGAGAGGATAATATAAAGCAAACTACTTTTTATCAGTATATAGATGCGCAATTAGGTTATCAATTTAAAGTAGAAACCCCATTTGAACAAATGGAATATTATTTGCGCGCAAATAAAAAAAACCCACCCGTTAGAATAGAAGCAATGCGCTATAAAGCAAGCACACATTTTAAACAAAGAATTGATCAATTTTTAATCGGCTTATTAAACGATGGTCTACAGTTCCGCAATATTCGTTTTCGTGGGAAGATTGTTGTATCTAAGAAGCAGATGTATCAGTTCTTTTATTCCTTATCACCAAATCTATCTCTTCCACTTCGTTTTGATAAGCTCAAAGATTGGTTATTGGAGAGGATTGATGATTTAGAAAAAGATGAAAAAGACAAGGATTGGGTATTAGACGAAACAGAATTACTTGAAAAAGATGATTATTTAGAAGTACATCAAAAACTAGAAGCGCAATCTGATTCTTCAGAAGACACATTTACGCATCATGTGACTGAAGAAGCGTTATTACGTAAAAAAGTGATTAAAAAGAAATTAAAAGCCTTACGCGAAAAAATTAAGAAGTTTCATTTTATTGATATGTTGCAAACTTATGTGCAATTATTTGATGTGCAAGATGTTGTAGATGACTCGAATACGCCAGACCAATGGAAAGAAATTTGTGAAGATACGAAAAAAAATCTTCACGTGAATTTTTTGACATGGGAAGATGCTACGCCTTACTTGTATTTCAAAAGTTGCTTAATTGGTTTTCGCACAAATCAAGCAATAAAACATGTCATTGTAGATGAAGCACAAGACTATACGTCATTTCAGTTCGCCTATGTCAGGAGAATCTTTCCAAATAGTCGCATGACCTTATTAGGCGATATGAATCAGGCTATTTATGTCCATGCATTAGCAGAAAATGTTTTAGCAAATCGAGAGGAAAAAAGTTTCGAAAGAGTAGAATTAACGAGAAGCTATCGATCAACAAAACCGATTGTAGAGTTTACTAAATCATGGATGCCTGAAGGGGATGAAATAGAAGCTTTTAATCGTGATGGTGAACTTCCAGAAGTAATCGAAGTAGATGACGTGCGTGTGTTAGAGGACAAAATGCTACAAATGATAGCATCTTACAAAGAGAAGGGTCATCAAACCATTGCGATTATATGTAAGACATTGCATGAAAGTGAGAGGATATACGCTTATCTAAAAGATCAAGTGGACGTAAATTTACTTGATCCAAATGCTCACACGTATCAAAAAGGGGTGCTTGTTATTCCTGCCTATTTAGCCAAGGGAATTGAATTTGATGCGGTAATTATTTATAATGCTTCAACAACTAGATACGAAAATGATCTAGAAAGAAATTTACTTTATACGGCATGCACAAGAGCTATGCATGATTTATTTGTTATATCGCTTGGCGAAGTGACTCCATTCATTCAACAAGTACCGAAGCAATACTTTAAGCATTACAAAATACACTCCGTAGGAAAAAATGATCGTTAGCTTAATGATCGTTATTGCTGCTATATCTTAAGCAAGTTTGTTTTCCAATTACTAATTATATGCGAAAATAAAGGTAGCGAATATAAGGGAGGAAATTCAAATGCCAACACATTTACAAGACACAGTTACACTTCACAATGGTGTGAAAATGCCATGGTTTGGACTAGGTGTGTATAAAGTAGAAGATGGAGATGAAGTGGTTGATTCAGTTAAGAAAGCATTAAATCATGGGTACAAGAGTATTGATACAGCTGCTTTTTACGAAAATGAATCAGGAGTTGGGAAAGCAATTAAAGAATCCGGTGTTCCTCGTGATGAACTTTTTATTACTTCAAAACTGTGGAATAGTGATCAAGGCTATGAATCGACTTTACAAGCATTTGAAGCAACATTAAACCGTCTTGGTTTAGATTATCTAGACTTATATTTAATTCATTGGCCAGTTCCAGCACAGGCGAAATTCAAAGAAACCTGGAAGGCGATGGAGAAATTATATAAAGAGGGAAAGATTAAGGCTATTGGAGTTAGTAATTTTAAGGAACATCATTTAGATGAGTTAATAAAAGCTGCAGAGATTGTTCCAATGGTTAATCAAGTGGAATTTCATCCGCATTTATCACAGAAACCTTTGCGTAATTATTGTGAAAAACATCATATTCAAATGGAAGCTTGGGCTCCTTTAAAGCGAGGCGAAATATTAGATGATCCTGTACTTACAAAAATTGCTGATAAATATGGGAAAACCGCTGCCCAGGTTATCTTAAGATGGGATTTGCAAAGTGGTGTCATTACGATTCCGAAATCAGTGAAAGAAGAACGTATCGTTGCGAATGCAAATATATTCGATTTTTACTTATCTGATGAGGACATGGATGCAATTAATATGCTTAACAAAGATGAGCGAGTTGGGCCAGATCCAGATGAAATGAATAAAGTATAAAAGAAATGACGCTCGTATGGGCGTCATTTTCTAGTATAATAAATGGATAACATAACAAGGGAGCATCAAAATGGATTATATTAGCTATGTACGTCATATGGTTGGTCATAAGCCCTTAATTATGGTGGTCTGTGGAGCAATTGTGTTTGATAGACTTGGCAGAATTCTGTTGCATTTGCGGTCTGATAATCAAACATGGGGATTTCCAGGTGGTTACATGGAATTGGGTGAATCGGTTGAAGAGACAGCAAGACGAGAAGTCTCCGAAGAAACTGGTTTACAGTTAGGTGATTTAACATTATTTAGTGTTTATTCTGGGAAAGGAAATGAAAAAACATTAGTGAACGGAGATCAAGTCGCGCTCGTCCAACATTGGTTTACCTGTCATACATTCAGTGGGGATTTAGTGAAGCAAAATGAAGAGTCATTAGATGCGGCATTTTTTTCATTGGATCATTTACCTGATAATCTATTTCCGAGTCACAAAAAAGTAATTGATGACTTGAAATCAAATAATGAACGACCAATTATACGATAAATGAAGAGTTTAATAGCCTTAATTCTCTTGTATACTGTAAAGCAAGTAGTAACTGCTACAACTTTTAGATGAATAGACATGCTATACTAGTTATAACTGTGATAAGAAAAGGGAGAGCATAATAAATGAGGCACAAAGATCCAAAAGCAATTTTTCTTGATATGGATGGAACGATATTAGATAACTATAATCGAATAAGTGACAAGACGAAACAAATAATAACACAACTAAGAGAAAAAGGAATGCTTGTTTTTATTGCAACTGGTCGATCAAAGGGAGAAGTGTTAACATTCCTTTCCGATGACCTCGAGGTAGATGGTGTAATTAGTTCGAATGGCATGACAGCTTATGTAGGTGACGAAAAAATTGAAGAACATGGCTTGCCGTTTGAACTTGTAAGACGAATCGTTGAGAAAGCACGAGAACATCAGGTTTATTATGAACTTTTTCCGACAACAGGGAAGCGAATAGTTCTTAAAAAAGATTATAATATATTAGCTGAAGAAGTAGAAGACCCGAAACCTGAACGTGTAGGAATTAACGAATGGATTGAGCGAAAAGAGGCAATGAAAGAAGCTATAGACTGGAAAGAAACATTTCCGGAACAAATGTACTCTAAGTTTTATTGCTTTAGTAAACAAGAGGAACATATTAATGATTGGAAGCAAGTATTAGATGAACTTAAGCAATGGATGAATTTTACTACAGCGTCTTCTTCTGACCATAATGTTGAAATAATGGTCGCCAATGTTAACAAAGCAACAGGCATTCAAGCGATTTTAAATAACGTACGTATTGACCCAAGTGACATTCTAGTAATGGGAGATAGCCACAATGATCTCTCTATGTTTCACTTAGCTGGTCAATCCGTTGCAATGCAAAACGCAGTTCCAGAGATTAAGAGCTTAGCAGATGAAGTAACTACACATACTTGTGATGATGAAGGTGTGTATCACTATTTAAAAGCACGCTTTTTCTAATAGAAAGCAGTTGACCTTTTACAAAAGCTATGTTAAAAAGAATAAATATCATTAAATAAAAGTTACATGTATAAGCTTAAGAATTGGCTTAAGCGTTTCTACCGGGTGACCGTAAATCACTGGACTACATGTAGGGAAAAGTGATGGAATAAGAATGCCTACAAGCTATTGTTCTATCATCATCCCTTCATGTAATTACCCAAGGATGAACGCACGCCTTGGGTTTTTTATATTATATAAAAAGAAGGGGTTATCAAACATGGCATACTCATTAGATCAAGTGAATCAACATTTAGCAAAAGTAGCACTAGGAGAAGAAAAGGCAGAACTTGTGATTCAGAATGGTACACTTGTCAATGTGATTACAGGAGAATTATTACCAAACATGGATGTCGCTATTTCAAAAGGACGCATAGCTTATGTAGGAAAAGCAAATCATACGATTGGAACTGTGACAAACGTGATAGATGCAACAGGTAAATATATTGCCCCAGGGTTAATGGATGGGCATATGCATGTAGAGAGTACCATGCTCACTGTAACTGAATTTGCTCGTATTGCACTAACAAAGGGGACGACTAGTATTTTTATGGATCCACATGAAATTGCTAATGTGTTTGGTGTTGAAGGTGTAAGACAGATGCATGAAGAAGGGCAACGATTACCGATGCATGTATTTACCACGTTTCCTTCATGTGTGCCAGCAACAGACGGTCTGGAAGATGCAGGAGCAACATTAGAAGTAGAAGATATTAAAGAAGGATTGACTTGGGATAATGTCGTTGGACTTGGAGAAGTAATGAATTTTCCAGGAGTTATTACAGGAGAACCAAAAATGTTAGGTGAGATTCAAGAAACAATGTTAGCTGGTAAAACAGTGACCGGTCATTTTCCTGATGGTAGTAATGAAATGCTACAAGCGTATATTGCATCAGGGGTTACTTCTTGTCATGAAACAGTAGACCGTGAACAAGCACTTGAGAAACTACGTTTAGGAATGTATGTCATGATACGAGAAGGATCAGCATGGCAAGATGTTAAAGAAGTGATCAAGATCGTAACAGAGGATCGTGTTGCAACGGAACATATATTATTAGTAACAGATGATGTGTATCCACAAACATTAGTAGAAAAAGGTCATATTAATCATGTTGTCAGGCGTGCGATAGAAGAAGGCGTGGATCCTGTTACAGCAATTAAAATGGCAACTTTAAATGTAGCAAGATATTTTAATATGGCTGATGATTTTGGAAGTATTACACCAAGTAAATGCGCGGATATCATCGTATTGGAAAATTTAGAACAAATGGAGCCTAGTGACGTGATTGTAAATGGTCAAGTAGTAGTAGCGGATCAACATTTAGTGGCTACATTACCGAACTATACGTACCCTAATCATATTAAGCAATCCATTCATGTCAAAAATAAACTAGTACCAGATGATTTTAATGTAAAAGTAGATACAACGTCTGAGCAAGTAGTCGTTAATGGTATAAAAGTAATCGAGAATAGTGCAAGAACAGAGAAGATGGAGGCGGTATTGGATGTACAGGATCAACTTGTTATATCAGACCTAGCTCAAGATGTTATTAAATTAGCTTGTATTGACAGACATCACCAATCCGGAGATATATCTGTTGCTTTCGTGAATGGATTTCAATTAAAACGTGGTGCAGTAGCATCCACAGTCGCACATGATAGCCATAATTTATTAGTAATGGGTGTCGATGAAGAGGACATGGCTTTTGCTGCTAATGCGTTAATCGATTTAGGCGGAGGGATGATTGTAGTTGAGGATGGTAACATACTTGCACAAGTTCCAATGCCGATTGCAGGATTAATGTCTGATGCGAATGCAGAGGAAGTGGTCACACAGGTAAAAGACTTAGAAAGAGCTTGGGAAGAACTTGGCTGTCCGATTCACGCACCATTCATGACCTTTTCACTCATTGCTTTACCTGTCATACCTGAAGTGAGAATTTCTAACCGAGGTCTAGTAGATGTTACTACTTTTTCACTTATTCAGGTGATAAAAAGTTTGAAACATATATAGAAGCAAGAAATGACAAGCTTGAGTAAAAATTAAACAAAAGTGAACTATAGCGCAGGATATGAACTATGGTTCACTCTTTTAATAGAAAAGATGATTCAGCGGAGTGAATATGCGGCATTAATGGAAAATAAACATCTATAGCAGATCACTTAAATGATCGATTGATTGCCGATTTTTAATGGACAAGCTTAAGAAGTATTTTATTATGTACCTATCTTCTTACTTTCTATTCGTTCTTTAATTAAATTAATTAATGTGATACGCTATTTGTAATTAGAAAGCTTAACACTTGGGGGGCGGAGTGATATGCAAATTGGTAGCTTTAGATGGATGAAATCATTAAACAAATCAATTATTTTAAATAAAATATTAAATAGTGAGCCGATTTCTCGTGCTCAAATTGCCAAAGAGACAAATTTAACGCCTCCAACGGTAGGTAGTATTGTTAAAGAATTAATTGAACAAGGCATTGTAAAGGAAAGTACACTTGGTATATCGCAAGGTGGAAGAAAGCCAACAATGTTAGTCATTAATTATCAAAGTTTTTATGTTGTTGGTGTAGATGCAGGACCAAGAGAAGTTGAGACGATACTGACTGACTTATCTGGCAAAGTCATGGAACGTTGTAGCTTACCAATTACCGAAAAAGTAACAGAAGCCACTTTTTTAAGTATTTTAGAAACTGGGATCGAAACAGTGCTACAACAGTATATTCAAGATAAGGATAAAATTATTGGCATAGGAATAGCGATGCATGGTGTCATTGACGTAGAAACCGGTACATCGCTTTACGCGCCTAATTTAGACTTGAAAGATGTTCCGATCCAACAAACGTTAGAAGATAGGTTTAACGTAATGGTAATAGTAGAAAATGATGCGCGAGCGCTTGCTTTAGGAGAAGTTTGGTTTGGACAGGGTAAAAATTCAAAAAGTATGGTAGCGGTCAATATTGGTAATGGAGTAGGTGCTGGTATGGCAGTTAACGGTAAATTATACCATGGAGATAACAGCCTTGCTGGAGAAATTGGCCATATGACAGTAGATATAAATGGGAAAACATGCTCATGTGGAAACAAAGGCTGCTTACAGACGATTATTTCTGGGCCTGCGATAGCAGAGCGGGCAGTGCAGCACTTAGATCAAGCCGCACAATCTGTACTTAAAACAACTTCTCCTATAACTGGAGAAAGAGTCTTTCAAGCTGCTGAAGATGGAGATAGCTACGCAATAAGAATATTAGAGGAAACAGGTGAGTATATTGGCATCGGGTTAACGAATCTGATTCATATGATTAACCCATCAAAAATTATTATTAGTGGTGGTGTAGCGAGAGCGCGCACATTTATTTTAGATCCGATTGTTCAAACAATTAGACACAGAGCACTTACACCAAAAGCGAAGCAAACACAAGTTGTGTTCTCAAATTTAGGAGAACAAGCAACTGCATTAGGTGCAGTTGCGTTACTATTGGCGGCGTTATTTGAACGAAATGGAGAGGTAACGATGTAGAAGAAGTCATGAAGCGAGTAAATTGCTTCATGACTTTTTTGTAGCTAATTTCTTGGTAAGATACCCGGTAAATTCACTAATCTATCGTACGAAAAGAAAAGATCGTTTTCTTATGGTATGTTTCACCTTTACTTAAGTATATACTAGGAAAACCTTTATGTTTTAAAGAGGCAGGAGAGCCTTGTGTTTCTAAGCATATTCCTAAATGTTTTGTCGCATTTCTTTCTTTTAACTTAATAGAATCATCCAACCCGTTTGACGTGTACATTACCATTCCAGGCTGATCAGTTCGCACTTCTAATCTTCTTCCGCTTTCCCGTTCTGTTATAGTAGCATTAGGTTGTTGTTGATGATCAAATATAAAGTAATGATCAAATCCGTTAGAAGCGACTAAGTTCTGTTGATCAATAGAGTGAACGCCATCAATGATAGGGTGTGCTTTACGAAAATCAAATACCGTATTATCAACAGATAAAATGTCACCTGTTGGGATCAGATCATGATTCAATTCCACAAATTGTCCTGCATCTATTTGTACGTCATGGTGCAAAATATCCCTTTTTAAGTTACCGCTTAAATTAAAATAGGAGTGATTTGTTGTAGTTAGGATCGTGTCTTGATCTGATATAGCTTGATAAGTAATTTCAAAATTATTTTCATTTGTTAGAGCATACGTGATTGTAACTTCCAACTGTCCTGGATATCCTCCATCTCCATCAGGAAAAGTATGTGTAAAATGAACTCCTATTTGTGTTTCCGTTTGAAAAGGCGTTGTTTCCCATAAAATTTGGTGGAAGCCATTAGTACCGCCATGCAAGTGGTGGTCTTCTTCGTTAGCAGGAAGTGTATACATTTTTCCATCAATTGAAAAAGAGGATGATTCAATCCGACCAGCAACTCTACCAACTAAGGCACCAAAAAAATTAGGGTTGTTTAGATAATCTTCATTGTTTGCGAAACTTAAAACGACATTTTCTAATTTTCCATTACGATCAGGTACGTTAATATCTTTAATAATTCCACCATAGTTAAGACAATTGATTGATATCCCTTGGTCATTTTCTAACGTATACTCTATCCAGTTTTGTCCAGATACAGTCAGTGTTTTTTCGTGAACATGCATGAAAATATCCTCCCAAATTTATTGCTTGTGATTGACAGTTTCAATAAAGCGTTTAAAAGCTTGTTTTCCGTCTTCACTTGATTTAAACACACCTGCATCTTCTAGAACACGAGTAAACTTATCCCCCAATGCTTGATGAAGAATACCTTTTACATTGGAAGTGTTAATCGAATCATTTTGTTGTTTGATTTGCTTCACCCAAGCTTGATGATAGTCAGCGACAGGTGTTTGTTGATCAAGCAAATGAGCCTCAATCGCATTTAATTCATCTTTTAAGCGTGGCGGAAGTACTGCTAATCCCATCACCTCAATCAAACCGATATTTTCCTTTTTGATATGATGCACATCCTCATGTGGGTGGAAAATACCAAAAGGATACTGTTCTGTTGTACGATTATTACGCAATACCAAATCTAGTTCAAATGCATGATCACGCATTCGTGCAATTGGAGTAATTGTATTATGTGGTGTATCTCCGGTAAATGCAACGATCTCTATGGTAGGATCACTATAGTTTTGCCATTGCTCTAATAAATAGGCAGCTGCTTCTACTACTTCTTTCTTATTTTCGCTACGTATTCGAATCACAGACATAGGCCACTCAACAACAGAAGCGATTACATTAGGGTATTTAACTAATGGAAATGAGAATGCGTCTGCAGCTTTAGTCATTGCAAAGGTATATCGACCGCCTTGATAATGATCATGAGATAAAATACTTCCGCCAACAATAGGGAGGTCTGCGTTAGATCCCATAAAGTAATGAGGGAATTTCTCTACAAAAGCAGTTAAACGTTCAAAGGTTGATGATGTAATTTCCATTGGCCGATGCTCACCCGAAAGAAGGATGCTGTGCTCATTATAATACACATATGGCGAGTATTGTAAAAACCATGTTTCTCCTTCTAAAGGCACTTCTATGATTCGATGATTGGACCTAGCGGGATATCCAGTTCTACCCACATACCCCTCATTCTCCCGACATAATAAACATTGCGGATAGCTAATTTGTTGTTTCATTGCTCGTTCCCGTTTAATCTGTTCAGGATCCTTTTCAGGTTTAGATAGGTTAATGGTAATGTCTAGCTTTCCATATGGACTTTCAGTTTTATATTGAATATTTTTAGCAATTCGTTTCGTCTGAATATAATTACTGTTTTTGCTTAGTTTGTAAAAATAATCGGTTGCAGCTTCCGGTGATACTACAAATTGTTCATAAAATTCTCGATTGACGTCTGCTGGTTTCGCTAAAAAACAATTCATTATGTTTGCAGTTAATATTTCTTTATCATCTAATACATCTTCAATTATTTTTTCTTGAACAGCATAATCTACCAAGGCTTCTAAAAGGTCAGGAATATCTTGAATGGTAGTTTCCAATTTAGGAGATAGAAATCCCTCGACTTGCAGTAGACCTAGGATTTGATTTCGAACATAGACTTCATCCTGTAACGTAATTAATTCATGCTCTATTCCTTTTTTTACTAATTGTTCAATTATTTGAAATATATGGTTTGACATCATTATACGTCCTCTCGATAGCCGTTTGGATGGTTCTTATGCCAATTCCAAGCATCTTCAATTATTTGATGAATATTTGTTCGTTTTGGATCCCATCTAAGTATTTTTTTAGCTTTGTCAGAAGAAGCAATCAATGTACTTGGATCACCTGGTCTTCTTTCACCAACTTTAGCTGGAATCGTGTGATTGGTAACAGATCGTGCCGCATCAATCATTTCTTTTACAGAGAAACCTTGACTACTACCTAAATTAAAAATGTTACTTTCTTTACCATCTTGTAAGTATTCTAACGCAAGAATATGCGCATCGATTAGATCTTCTACATGAACGTAATCACGAATACAAGTACCATCAGGTGTATCGTAATCTTCACCGAATATGGTAATCGCATCTCTTTGTCCTAGTGCTACTTGTAGAATAATAGGAATCAAATGTGTTTCTGGTCTATGATCTTCTCCAATTTCACTAGTAGAGCGAGCGCCAGCTACATTAAAGTAGCGTAAAGATACGTAGCGGGTACCATATGCAGCTTCACACCATTTCATTATTTTTTCCATTGTTAATTTAGTTTCGCCATAAGTGCTCGTTGGGTTTGTCGGCATTTCTTCTGTGATAGGCACTTCGTCTGGTTCGCCGTAAGTTGCTGCGGTTGAAGAAAAAACAATTTTATCAATAGAAAACTCTTTCATTGCTTCTAGTAATACTTGTGTACCATATACGTTATTATCAAAATATTTTAGTGGTTTTTCCATTGATTCTCCAACTAATGAATTAGCTGCAAAGTGTAGCACAGCATCAATTTTTTCGTTAGTAAAGACCTCTCGTAAAAAAGAAATATCACGGATATCTCCCTTGTAAAAAGTAGCCTTGCTATGAATAGCAGCTTCATGCCCTGTTTCTAAATTATCAATAACAATTGCGTCATGCCCTTTATCAATTAATTGATAAACAGCGTGTGAGCCGATATAACCAGCTCCACCTAATACTAAAACGCGCATATATAACACTCCTTAAAATTTAATTTTTTTTGCCCCGTCCCCGATGGTCGCCATATAAAATGTAGCTTCATAACCAACGACATCTTTATATTGTGCATTTACTTTTGTTTTAAAACGATCTACCTCATCGGTTTTGACAAGGGCTATCGCACATCCACCAAAACCTGCGCCTGTCATGCGGGCACCTAAAACGCCTGGTTGCTTCCATGCTGCTTTTACAATCGTGTCAAGTTCAATTCCAGTCACTTCATAGTCATGTTGTAAGGAAGTATGTGATTGATCTAGTAATTTTCCAAATGCTTGTAAGTTTTGTGCTTCTAATTCTTTCAATGCTTGTTTTGTTCTTTCATTTTCATAAACTGCATGCTTGGCACGTTTGCGGTCGGTGTCGTTACTAATGAGGTGTTTATTGTTTTCAAATGCTTCAGTAGTCAACTCGCCCAAACTATTAATTTCTAAAGTTTTTTGTAAATCTTGTAAGGCACGCTCACATTCACTTCTACGTTCATTATACTTTGAGTCAGCTAATTCTCTACGTTTATTTGTATTCATAATCATAATTACGTAATTTTCTAAAGCAATAGGCGCATACGTATAATCTAATGTGGTGCAATCCAGTAAGATAGCATGATCTTTTTTTCCCATACCAATAGCAAATTGATCCATAATTCCGCTGTTAACACCAATATAATCATTCTCCACTTGTTGTCCTAATTGAACCATATGAATACGGTCGATGGAAAGGTCAAATAAATGCTCAACAAGTACGCCAGTAGCTAGCTCGATGGAAGCAGAAGAAGATAAGCCAGCGCCATTCGGGATGTTACCATAGTATAACACATCAAATCCAGAAGTTATCTCATGTCCATCTTCGATCATTGTTTGCAGCATTCCTTTTGGATAGTTTGCCCAACTATGCGCTTTATTGTATGAAAGATGATCCAAGGAAGTTTCAATGATACCGTTTTCTTCAAAGTTTTTTGAGTAAAATCGAACCTTATTATCAGATCTTTTGGTTGCAATGGCATAAGTTCCAAATGAAATCGACGCAGGGAAAACATAACCACCATTATAGTCCGTATGTTCTCCAATTAAATTGATCCGTCCAGGTGCAAAAAAAACATGAGGTACTTCGAAGTTAGAAAATATGGCTTGAAAATCTTTTATTAGTGAAGCTATCTCCATTGTTTATCCTCCTAATTATAAACTTAATTAAATTAATTTATTAACTAAATATAGAATAGCACGCTTTTTTCTTCAAAACAATAGATAAGGCTAAAACTTCAATAATTTTTATACGATAAAATCATCGTGAATCGGTATCATATTTATTTTTTTGAAATATTTTTCAACTATGCTATACTTAAATGAAAATTATTCTCAATTATTATAGGGGTGATGGGGAAATGAATTTAGAGGAGATTATTAGGGGGAGACGTTCCATTCAATTGTACCAAGATAAAGAGGTGGATATTACTCTATTGAAGCAGCTGTTGGGAACAGCCATATGGGTGCCGAATCATAAAATGACTCAACCTTGGCGCTTTGTTTTTGTTTATGGCAAAGGAAAAGAAAAGATTGCTGAATTAAACAGACGCTCATCCGCTAAGGGGACAACTGAGGAAGAAAAGAAACGTAGCGGTGAAAAAGCATATCAAAAAATGATGGGTGTCCCAGTATATCTAATGGTACTATTGGAAGAGAATCCTGATTTGAAAACAAGACAGGAAGATTATGCTGCAACAAGTTGTATCATTCAGAACTTTAGCCTGCTTGCATGGGAGAAAGAGATTGGGCTGATATGGAAAACAGGCCCACTTACAACAACGGAAGCATTTAGAAATGTAATTGGTGCACAGAAGGGAGAAAAGGTTGTAGGTATGTTGCAAATAGGTTACCCAGCTAAAGTACCGAAACCTAGACCAAGAGTGGATATTCATAATCGAATAGAAGAGATTTATTAAGGCTTTTGATCGAACATCAGTTATATTATCAAAACAATAGATAGAACAACAAAAAAACAAGTGAAAAAATGATGCTCTCCATTATATGGGGAGCATCTTAAATTGGGGCTATCACTTTGTGAGAAATATAATCGTTAGCAAAAGTTTGCTTAACAATGATATTGTATCAATGTTATATAAACCAAGTATGAATTAGATGTTAAGAATATGTGAAATGCTCTTTTTCACATGTTAGGAAAAAGGTGATTAGAGCAGTTTTTAATTGTATTAACAAATAACAAATCATTTCTCTGTACGTTACTTCTGCCCATCTCTCAAGAAAATAAACGACAGGAATTTGTGTCACTATAAAAAAGTTGCAATTTATTCATTGATAAACATAGAGCCGTTACTTTTATCATATTAACTCTATTATAATAGTAACACGTGATTTATCCGAAAATTAGCAAGAAAGTTTTAAGAAATAAACGGCTTAAATAAGAAAAAAATTCAGAAATATTTCATTTTCATGTATAAAATATTGCAAAACTGCCCCAAAATGACGAATATGACAAGGGAAATCTTAAAACGTAACCATTGCAATGGTTTCTTAACTATATTGTAACCACAACACACTTGTGTCTATGTTAGGATAGAGCTTGTCACATTTTGAAGGAGGGAAAACAGATGAAAAAAAAGATTGTGGCTTTGGCTACAGGTTTAATTATTGTAGGCACTGCTTCAACACAAACATCTGCAGAAGAGTACCAAGTAAAAAAGGGAGATACGCTTTGGGAAATTGCCCGTGAAAATGGAATAGAAGTTGATGATTTAAAAGAAGCTAATAATCTAGCAACAAATATTATTCTTCCTAGACAGTTATTACAAATAGATAAAGATATTGTATATACCGTCAAAGCGGGCGATACATTAAGTCAAATAGCAGAAAAACATCACGTGTCAGTAGAGGATTTAAAACATTGGAATACATTATCTTCTGATTTGATTCTAGTAGATCAAGAGTTAGTTGTAAAAGAAGCTAGAAAAGCAACGAATGACACACAAATAAAGGCTACAAAAGCAACGAATCAGCCAAAGCCAAGTTCAACACCAAGTCCAACAAAAGAAACAAAAACGGAACAGCAGAAAACATTAACTGTTACAGCAACAGCTTATACAGCAGAATGTTCTGGCTGTTCAGGTATTACGGCAACAGGTATTGATTTAAAGAGTGATCCAAATAGAAAAGTAATTGCCGTAGACCCTAATGTTATCCCTTTAGGTACGAGAGTGTATGTTGAAGGCTATGGAGAAGCAGTCGCTGGAGATACTGGTGGAGCAATTAAAGGTAATAAAATTGATATACACGTACCAACGAAAGACAAAGCTTACCAATGGGGAGTAAGAACAGTTGAAGTAACTATATTAGGATAATGATTAACCGGATGTGATAGAATCACATCCGGTTTTTTAAAATCATTATATGAGAAAGGTCAGCTCCATTACTCGCTGCTACTTGATAACCTCTCAATTAAACTAGATTGCAAAATTTATTCTTTTTCTTTTTTGTTTTGAAGATATATGATATTTTTTCAACATTCTGTAGTGATAATTCTAGTATAAGCGTGCTAGAGTTTTGATTTTAAATCCATGAGTAGGTTGCTTTTCTCCAGTATCTATTCGCCTATAAAGTCCTATTTTTCTTCAATGGATCGTCACCATAGAATACGTAAGCTATCCTGGAACCTCTTGTGCTTGATGTTCGCTTTCTTTAATCTCAATTGATATATATCATGCCTAGGAATATAATTTTTGTGTTTATTCGTCAATAGTAATCGTCGTATTATCTTCCACTTCGATACCTTGTGTTGACCCGCTTTGTATTATTCCTAATGTGCCAACTGTAACAATTAATAGAAGAAATAAAAATACTAGCCATTTCCTCATGTTTCATCCTCCTGTTTGTAAATCTAGCATATATTGTATATTATAATAACATGACTTGGCTATAAAAATACGCAATAAAATTAAACTTTTTCATGTAAAGGAGTTTAAAAATGGAAAAACTAGCAATTGCAGAAGTTGTTTCGATCACACCTATTGGGCTAGGGGCAAGGGTATGTATTGATCTGATTGATGAACTAGATGCGTTAGAAGGTATGTTAGTAGGCAATACTGGAAATGGTTATTTATCTGTTCTTTCAGAGAATCGTTCAACAGCAACATATCCTCCAAGAGTATTTCGTTTAAATGGTGGAGCTATTCATCATTATATTTATTTAGGTGAAGGAAAAACAGCTTACTTATCAGAATTAAAAGCAGGATTAGAGATTCCTATTTGGAGTAACGATGGTGTTAGAAAAATTGCAATTGGAAGGGTCAAAGTAGAGAAAAGATCGTTTTTGCGAGTCGTTTGTCGAGTAGAGGGAACGAATCAAGAAGTCTCTGCCACATTGCAAGAAGCGGATAGTGTCCATGTGCGAACAGCAGATGGTGAAGCAAAGCCAGTTTTAGAATTAAAAGCAGGGGATCGTCTTTTTTGTTATCCAGATCAACCAGGAAGACATTTAGGTGAAAAGATTGAAGAAGAGATAGAGGAATATTAAGTACACATGTTTTTGTGAAAATTTAGAAAATTCCCATCTTTGTTATTGACATATGTATAAAAACATATTATCATTAGAACCAACAAATCAAACGGAAAGAGCATTGACGAAGAGAAGTAGCTTAAATTGTTTTATTCAGAGAGCTAGTGTTTGGTGTGAACTAGTATAAAGCATTAAGTGAATGGACTTCTGAGCTTTCAAACCGACCCCTTTATAAAAAGGAAGTAGGCTTTGACGATATCGTCTCATCGTTATCTGAGACAGCTATTCGAGTATATACTCTGATAGTAAAGTGAGCTTTTAGCTAACTAAGGTGGTACCACGGGTTTCCTCGTCCTTATCGGATGGGGAAGCCTTTTTTGTTTCAAAAAATAAATAAGAATCGTAGATGAAGAATAGTAGGTTTGATTGTATCATCTTCATGACAGAGAGCCGGGTAGCTGGAAACCGGTATGAAGAACAGACTGAATGGACTTCAGAGAGCTTCTCTGAATTAGCCTTTGTAGGAGAAGCCGTTTAATCAACGTTACATGATCAAAAGAGGAAAAGTATTTTTGCTTTTCAATAGCGGTGGCACCGCGGCTCAGGCCGTCCCCTATATAAACATAAGATTGTTTATATAGGGTTTTTTTGTTTAAAGGAGATTAAAACTATTAAGTAAAGGAGTGGAATTGAATGAACAACATACGGATGAAACAAAAAAGAATAAATGGGGATACATTAACACCAATTACTGTTTTTAATCGAATACAAGGACGGAAAAAATTTTTATTAGAAAGTTCAAGCGGGCATGGAGAAAAGGGTAGATATTCCTTTATTGGTAGCAATCCGTTTAAAGAGATAATCGGAAACCAAAGTGAAACTAGAATCTACGATAAGCACGGTAAAATGATCGATCATGTCACTCAAAATGCTTTAGAAATAGTTAAGAAAAACATGTCTTATCAATCACTTGATCTACCATTTGCTTTTTATGGTGGTGCTATTGGATATATAGGCTATGATATGATTCGACAGTATGAGGATATAGGAGAAATAGTAGATGATGAATTAACGATGCCAGATGTGCATGTCATGTTTTATCAACAGGTCATCGTTTTTGATCATAAAAAACAAAATATAACGATCATTGCTCTAAATTTAGATGGAAAGCAAACAGACAAGGATTTAGTGACAGTAGTGGAATCACTGGAGAATACTATAATTCATCAACAAGATGATCATCAAATGAAAGAGATTAATGTTTCCTTTCAAGCGTCTATCGATCAAGCAACATTTATTCAGATGGTAAAAACAGCAAAGCAACATATTGTTAATGGTGATGTGTTTCAAGTTGTACTATCACAGCGGATGAAAGCAAGCTTTGATGCCGATCCTTTTGAATTTTATCGACGATTACGAATAGCTAACCCTTCTCCATATATGTTTTTTGTAGATTTCGAAAAATACATTGTTTTAGGTGCTTCACCGGAAAGCTTAATTAAGACGAAAGGGAAACAAGTAATAACAAATCCAATTGCGGGGACACGTCCGAGAGGAAAAACAGATGCAGAAGATGAGTCGCTATTAAAGGAATTAAAAGCGGATGAAAAAGAACGTGCAGAGCATAAAATGTTAGTGGATTTAGGACGAAATGATCTAGGACGGGTGTGCGAAGTCGGAAGTATTTCCATACCGAAATATATGATGATTGAACGTTATCAACATGTTATGCACATTGTCTCAGAAGTGCATGGGAAATTAAAAGCACCATATACAGGAGTTGATGCTTTAATTGCTACATTACCCGCTGGAACAGTTTCTGGTGCACCAAAAATTAGAGCGATGCAAATTATTAATCAACTCGAAAATCAAAGCAGAGGTGTTTATGCAGGAGCGATCGGCTACATTAATTTGAATGGAGATATCGATCTTGCATTAGCTATTCGTACGATGATTATTAAAGAAAATAAAGCTTATGTTCAAGCTGGAGCTGGTATTGTTTTTGACTCAGATCCGGAATCCGAGTATCAAGAAACACTAAATAAAGCTAAATCGCTATTGGAGGTTCAGTGACATGATTTTGTTAATAGATAATTATGATTCATTCACATATAACTTATATCAATATATTTCAGAGATTGGAAAAGAGGTTACCGTACTACGCAACGATAAAATAACGGTTGACGATATCAGGGATCTTCGTCCGGAAGCAGTTATATTATCACCTGGACCTGGGACGCCAGAACAAGCCGGAATCTGTATGGAAGTAGTAAAGCAGTTAGATACCACTTTTCCGATACTAGGGATTTGCTTAGGGCATCAAGCAATCGGAGCGGCTTATGGAGCAACGATCACACATGCAAAACAAATTAAACATGGTAAAACATCAAAAATAAAACATGAACAAGATGAGATGTTTCGTTATTTAGAACAACCGTTACAAGTGATGCGTTATCACTCTCTCGTTATTGACCCCGATACGTTGCCTAAAGTATTACAAGTAACAGCGACATCAATTGATGATCAAGAAATTATGGCAATAAAACACGTGTATTTACCTATATACGGACTGCAATTTCATCCTGAATCAATCGGAACAAGTACAGGAAAGAAAATTTTAGCAAACTTTTTTAATGCTATTAAAAAGGGGCGATTGGATGCAACGATTTCTTCAGAAAATCTCAAATAAGCAGAATTTAACTCAAAAAGAGATGGAGCATGCAACAAGATTACTTTTTTTAGAAACAACAACTGAAGCAGAGATAGGGGCTTTCTTAACGGAACTGAAAGCCAAAGGGGAAACGACAGAAGAAATCACTGGAATTGTTAATGTTATTCGAGAAAAATCACTTTGTATTAATGAGCATATACCAAATGTTATAGATAATTGTGGAACAGGCGGTGATGGCTCACAAAGCTTTAACATAAGTACGACTGCTGCGTTTGTCATTGCTGGAGTTGGTATCACTGTTGCAAAACATGGAAATCGAAGTATCTCTAGTAAAACAGGGAGTGCAGATGTGTTAGAAGCATTAGGTGTATCTTTAACAATGGATAAAGATCAAATGCAACAAATATTAAAGCAGAATGGCATTGCTTTTTTGTTTGCCCCACACGTACATCCATCACTAAAAAGAGTAATGAAAATACGAAAAGTCTTAAACGTTCCGACAATCTTTAATTTGATTGGCCCACTTACCAATCCAATACAACTAACTACACAGTTGATGGGTATCTATTGTAGAGATATGCTTGTTCAAATGGCAGAGGTACTAAGTCAATTAGGACGCAAACGAGCAATTGTTGTTAATGGCGCAGGTTATATGGATGAAGCATCACTAGCTGGTGATAATTTTTTAGTTTTACTAGAAGATGGTGAGTTACATTCTTTTACGCTTTCACCTGCAGATGTCGATTTGCCGCAATATGATAATGAAGCAATCAAGGGTGGGGACGCAACTAAAAACGCAAAAATTCTTCGAGGTGTATTAGAAGGTAAAACAGGTGCCCATCGCGATACAGTACTACTAAATGCCGGGATTGGTATTTATGCCCATGGAAAAGTTGATTCAGTTCGGGAAGGTATTCAACTTGCAAAAGAAAGTATTGATTCAGGTAGAGCATTAAAAAAATTGGAGAATTTAATCAAATATAGTTTAGCAAATGAGGTGTAACAGTGACGATTTTGGACGATATTTTAATGGAAAAAGCAAAAGAAGTGGAAGTATTGAAAAAATTCATTCGAACAAATGAGCAAGCCAAAGTTTTCCCTAAGCGTTCATTATTTGAGCGTTTTATGAGTAACGATCATGTGAATATTATCGCAGAAATTAAGCGTGCTTCACCATCTAAGGGAATTATCCACGCAGATGTTGTTCCTAGTGAGCAGGCGGAAAAATACCAAAATCATGGTGCTGGAGCAATTTCTGTTCTAACAGATGAACCCTTTTTTAAAGGAACAATGGATGACCTATGCGAGGTAAGAAAAAAAGTAGACATCCCTGTGCTGAACAAAGATTTTATTATAGATGAAATTCAAATTGATCGAGCTAAAAGTGCAGGAGCTGATGTGATTTTATTAATTGCAGCAGCTTTACCTGCACAAAGATTACAAGCGCTATTTGAATATGCTAAACAAGCAGACCTAGAAGTATTGTTTGAAGTACACAATGAAGAAGAATTGTCAGTAGCTCAATCGATTGGCGCATCGATTATAGGTGTGAATAACCGTAATTTGAAAACATTTAATGTTGATTTAACAACGACAGAGCGGTTAGCACAGAAAATGGACATAACGAATATCCTTTTAATTAGTGAAAGCGGGATAAAAACAACTGCTGATGTAGAACGAGTAAGAAAAGTGGGAGCAAAAGGAATATTAGTTGGTGAAACAATGATGCGTTCACAAGCACTTGATCAAACTTTTGCACAGTTCCAGATCAAATTGTAAAGGAGGGACGAAATGCTAGTTAAAATATGTGGGATAACTTCACTAGAAATAGCCAATCAAGCAATAGAAGCTGGTGCGGATTTCATTGGTTTTGTTTTTGCAAAGAGTAAAAGAGAAATAAGTATGGAAAATGCTGCGGAAATTTCCCGGGAAATACCGAGTCATGTCAAAAAAGTTGGGGTATTTGTCAACGAGTCTTTAGAAGTTATTCGCACAACATCGACAGTTGTCGGATTGGATTATGTGCAATTACATGGTAATGAACCACCTGCATTTTGTGATCAAATTCAGGTTCCAACTATTAAAGCAATACAAATAAATAAGAAGCAGGATGTAAACAAATTAAATCAATACAACGTAGCATATTTTTTACTAGATAGCCCACCAGGTAAATATCAAGGTGGAAATGGGGAATTATTTGATTGGAGCTTAGTAAAGAATTTGTCAAAAAGAAACAACCGCCTATTTTTAGCTGGTGGTTTAGATCAAAAAAATGTCGCTGATGCAATTAAACAAGTACAACCAATTGGTGTAGATGTCTCAAGTGGTGTTGAATCGAACGATAAGAAAGATGCTGAAAAAATGTTAGCTTTTGTTAATGAAGCAAAAAAGGATAGGTGATAGATAGTGGAGCAATATAATCAACCAAATAAAAATGGTCATTTTGGTACTTTTGGTGGACGATTCGTACCAGAAACACTGATGCCAGCGATACTTGAATTAGAGCAAGTATATAAAGAAGCCAAAGAAGACCCGACTTTTTATGAGCAATTAAACCATTATTTAAGGCAATATGTAGGAAGAGAGACGCCTCTATATTATGCAGAGAGACTTACTAAAAAACTAGGTGGACCTAAAATCTATTTAAAGCGAGAAGATCTTAACCATACAGGAGCACATAAAATTAATAATGCCATTAGTCAAGCACTTTTGACTGTTCGAATGGGGAAAAAGAAAGTTGTTGCAGAAACTGGAGCTGGACAGCACGGTGTTGCAACAGCCACAGTGTGTGCGTTGCTTGGATTAGAATGTATTATTTTTATGGGGGAAGAAGATATACGCAGACAAAAATTAAACGTATTTCGTATGGAACTTCTTGGTGCGCGTGTAGAGAGTGTAGATCAAGGAAATGGTACATTAAAAGATGCAGTAAACGAAGCGTTACGATATTGGGTTAGTCATGTAGAAGATACGCATTATATTCTTGGCTCAGTAGTAGGACCACACCCTTTCCCACAAATTGTGCGCGATTTTCAAAGTGTCATTGGCACAGAAACAAAACAACAAATACAAGCGCAAGCAGGAAAATTACCTGATGCTATTGTTGCTTGTATTGGTGGAGGTAGCAATGCAATGGGCATGTTTTACCCATTCATTAATAACAAAATCACACTCTATGGTATAGAAGCAGGAGGAGAAGGACTAGAAACAGGGAAGCATGCTGCGACTTTAACTGATGGACAACGAGGTATCTTACATGGAACAATGACTTATTTATTACAAGATCATGCAGGACAAATTCAAGAAGCACATTCAATCTCTGCAGGGCTAGATTATCCAGGTGTTGGACCTGAACACAGCTATTTGAAAGATACAGGGCGTGTGAACTATCGGTCAATAACTGATCAAGAAGCATTAGATGGGCTGCAACTACTAACAAGAACAGAGGGGATTATTCCTGCTTTAGAGAGTGCGCATGCCGTTGCTTATGTAACGAAGCTAGCTAAACAAATGACCAAGGATCAATCAGTCGTTATTTGCTTATCAGGAAGAGGGGATAAAGATGTTGTAGCAGTAAAAGAAGTATTAGGAGGTGAGCGTAATGCCTAAAGAAAAATTAGATCATGCTTTCCAACGAGTGTTACAAAATGGTGATAAAGCTTTTGTGCCTTATATTATGGCTGGTGATGGTGGACTTGAGCAATTGAACGAACAAATCTCTTTTTTGGAAAAGTGTGGAGCAACTGCTGTAGAAGTTGGGATTCCTTTTTCTGATCCTGTTGCAGATGGACCAACGATTCAAAAAGCAGGTATTCGAGCCTTGGAAGGTGAGGTTACACTAGCAAAAGTATTTGAAACATTACAAGCATTTAAGCTGGATAGAGCTATTCCTGTTGTTGTTATGTCGTACATTAATCCTATTTATGCAATGGGGATAGAACAATTCGCAATCAATTGTGAACAGGCGGGTATAGATGGATTGATAATTCCAGATATTCCTTTAGAGGAAGAAGGGATAATTACTGAACAGTTAGCTGAATATAAAATTGCACTTATTCGTTTAGCTGCATTGACTAGTACCGATGATCGAATCGAAGAATTGATTAAAAGAACGGAAGGATTTCTATATGCTGTAACTGTAACCGGTACAACGGGTGAACGAGCAAACTTTAAAAAGAATTTAGCAGCGCATTTAAAGGTGTTACAAAAGAAAAGTTCTGTTCCGGTCTTAGCAGGATTCGGTGTATCCACACCTGAACAAGTAAAAGAATTAGCAGCTCATTGTGATGGGGTTGTAGTAGGCAGTCGCATTGTTGACTTATTACACGTTGGAAAATATGAGGCTATTCAAGAATTAATTGCCGCAGCTAAAAAATAAATTAGTGGTTAAGTGAAATACAGTTCAAATGAACAATCCCCCTTATTAAGGTATCGAACTCCTAAAGTTAGAGATAAAAATCTAACTTTTCGGTGTATCCACCTAAAGGGGGATTTATATTATGATCGTGTTGTTTTTCGTCTTGCTTCTTCTTCCATTGCATTAAGCGCTACTTGGTTTAGAAAATTAACTGGCTTATTAAAATGTGGTTGAAAGAAAAAGTCAGTTAGTGCTAATTTTTCAATTGTCATATCGTTTGCAATTGCGACACTAACAGTATTAATTGCTTGTGTAAAGTCGGCCTCTGCAATTAACTGTGCACCAATAATACGATGATCTCCTATTTCATATACAAGTTTAATTTTAACAACATCATTTTCAGGCATAAATTCAGGACGATAAGTATCTTCCAAGTATGCACTTCGAACGTTTAATCCTAAATCTACAGCTGCTGTTTCAGTTAATCCTGTAGATGCGATATGATGGTTATATATTTTAAGTCCAGAAGTGCCTTGTGTACCTGGATAAGCAAGTTGGGGTTTTACTAAGTTGTGTGCTACTAACGTTCCCATTCGAACAGCATTGGTTGC
The DNA here is from genome assembly GCF_044383835.1 of Paraliobacillus sp. JSM ZJ581. Lineage (NCBI taxonomy): Bacteria > Bacillati > Bacillota > Bacilli > Caryophanales > Bacillaceae > Paraliobacillus > Paraliobacillus sp. JSM ZJ581. The sequence continues at coordinate 74,446 of NZ_JBISEP010000002.1, read as the reverse complement.
CAATGGAATATAGGCGGGTTCTTTTGTAGGATTATAGCTCACTGCACAGCAATCACCAGCAGCATAAACATCCTTAATACTTGTTTGCATATATGGATCAACTACAATCGCACCGTTTTTAAGTGTATGAAGTTGATCACGGATAAGATCGGAATTTGGTCTAAATCCAATACACATAACAACTAGGTCTGTGTTATATTCTCCTTTATCTGTAACAACCTTCTCAACTGTTTCTTCTCCTTTAAATGAAGAAACGGTTTGATCTAGTGCTAAGTGAATTCCCTTTTCTTCAAAAGATTTTTCCACAGGTGTAGTAAACGTTTCGTCTAAATAACGATTTAAAATTCGCTTCTCTGAATCAATCAATGTAACGTTCTTTCCGTTTTCTTGAAATGCTTCAACTAATTCAACACCAATGTAACCTGCACCAACAACGACAACATTGTCTATTGATTGAGAGCGACGAATGATTTCTTTCGCATGATCATAGTTTTTGCATAATATGACATTGTTTAAATCTGATCCGGGAATTGGTGGAGTAACAGGCCAAGACCCAGTAGTAACGATTAATTTATCATAAGCATAAGTCTGATTTTTAGCCGTTTTTAGATCTTTTGCTTCTAATGTTTTGTTATGCATATTACAATTGGTGACTTCGTGTTGCATATGCATACGTACACCGTGTTTTTCGAATTGTTCAACTGACGCATAGAACAAGCCACTAGCATCTTCAACAACCCCACCAACATACAAAGCAATTCCACATGATAAGAACGAAACATTGTCATTTCTTTCAAAAACATCAATCTGCGCATTCGGATATAAATTTAGAATATTAGTAATTGCTGCAGTTCCAGCGTGTGTGCAACCAATAACAGCTACTTTCATTATGATCACCCTCCGTTTAAGTTCATTTTTTCACAAATGGTCATAAAATATGCACGATTTTTTTATAAACTTATTATACTTTTATGTGTAATAATTCACAATAATGTGTTCGGAATTTCACAAAATCGTCAAATTTAAAGCTAGCTCACTTACTCAAATGATAAGCGTATATTTACATGCTCGTTCCAATTTAGTATTGGGATATCGTAACAGTTACAAACATACATAAAAAACAGTCATTATGCTTGGATAGTCTGTGTTTTATATGGATGCATAACATACATTAGGTAATTGCTACGTTATGATTACTTTGACTTATTTCTTATCATAAATGATCGATAAGCGCTGTTATAACCAGATACGATTTACCTTCTACCACGGATGGATGATAAATACTTTATTAAAAATCACTTTAGGTTTTTATGATTTCTTAAATAAATAAAAGTAGAAACTACTTATGTAGAAGTTTCTACTTTTATTTATGTTTAAAATGAAAAATAATCCCTATACGTACATGGATGCAATTTCTTTTTGCAATTTCTGATCCGCTACATATTCATCATAACTAATTTCTTTATCAACAATCCCTTTTGGTGTAATTTCAATTAATCGATTAGCAATACTGTTGATAAATTGTTGGTCATGTGATGTGAATAAAACCGATCCTTTAAATTTAATTAATCCATTATTTAGCGAAGTGATCGATTCTAAATCAAGGTGGTTTGTTGGCTCATCCAATACGAGCACATTTGCTTGACTAAGCATCATTTTTGAAAGCATACAACGTACTTTTTCACCGCCTGATAGCACATTTGCTTTTTTAAGTGCTTCTTCACCAGAGAAAAGCATTCTACCTAAGAAACCACGAAGAAATGTTTCAGTTTGATCCTCAGGTGAATATTGACGTAGCCATTCGACTAATGTCATGTTGCTTCCATCAAAAAACGCACTATTATCTTTAGGGAAATAAGATTGAGAAGTAGTTACGCCCCAAGCATAAGAGCCTTCATCTGGTTCTATTTCTCCCATTAATATTTGAAGTAATGTAGTTTTAGCTATTTCATTTCTACCTACAAAAGCAACTTTGTCATTTCGATTTAATGTAAAGCTAATATTGTCTAATACTTTCTCCCCGTCAATTGTTTTAGAGATTCCTTCTACACGAAGCATATCATTTCCAATTTCACGGCCTGGAGTGAAGGCAACATAAGGATAACGTCTTGAGGAAGGCTTAATGTCATCTAATGTAATATTGTCCAACATTTTTTTACGAGATGTAGCTTGCTTCGATTTGGAAGCATTCGCACTAAATCGCGCAATAAAATTTTGTAGTTCTTTTATTTTTTCTTCTTTTTTCTTATTTGAATCTTGCGCCATACTTAGTGCTAATTGGCTTGATTCATACCAAAAATCATAGTTTCCAACATATAACTCAATTTTTCCAAAGTCCACATCAGCAATGTGTGTACAGACTTTATTCAAAAAGTGTCTATCGTGTGAAACGACGATGACAGTATTTTCAAAATTAATCAAGAACTCTTCAAGCCATTGAATTGCTTGAATGTCCAAGTGGTTAGTAGGCTCATCCAATAATAAAATATCAGGAGAACCAAATAATGCTTGCGCTAGAAGTATTTTTACTTTCTCAGCACCACTAAGCTCAGCCATCTTTTTATCATGAGATGACTCGTCGATACCGAGACCTTTAAGTAAAACGGCAGCATCAGATTCGGCTTCCCATCCGTTCATTTCTGCGAATTCACCTTCTAATTCTGCGGCACGCATACCGTCTGCTTCAGAAAAATCACTCTTCATATAAATAGCGTCTTTTTCTTGCATGACTTCATAAAGTCGTGTGTGTCCCATAATTACTGTTTGTAATACAGGATAGTCTTCATAAGCAAAGTGGTCCTGTTTTAATACAGCTAAACGTTCACCTTTACCTAAAGAAACATGACCTATCTGAGGTTCAATTTCTCCTGATAAAATTTTTAGGAACGTTGATTTTCCCGCACCATTTGCTCCGATCAAACCATAACAGTTTCCAGGTGTGAACTTGATATTTACATCTTCAAATAACTTTTTATCACCATAACGTAAACCAACATTTGTAGCTTGTAACATAGATTTATTATTCCTCCAGAAAATTCATAATCAAAGATAGCTTAAGCGATAAATAAACTTTAGTCAATCTAACAAGTTTCCTAAATAAAGAAAATAACTATTATTAAATATAAAATATAAAAATAATTTTATAAGAGTTTTATTAAAATCGGGAACGTTTGATGTTTAGTAGCCGTCTTAATAAGTGATTATAATAAAATGTCATAACTAATCAACAAATGTCATAACTAATCAACAGTAGAATTGCTAGGGGAGTGAATACGTTGACCACTGGAATTGGTAATAAAATAAAATATTATCGCATGAAAGCAAACATGACACAGGAAGAATTGGCATCCGGTGTTGTATCCGTGTCATATTTATCTAAGATCGAACATGATAATGCAGAAGCAAATTCAGAGGCGATACAACAATTATGTAAAAAGCTAAACATCAACCCTGTTCGTACACATGATGAGAAAATTTATCAACTCAGTGACCAATGGCATAAAGAGTTGTTATTGGGAGATATCGAGAAAGCACATCATACATACCAATTGTTAAAAGATGATATGGAAAAGGTTATTGATGCTGATTTATACTGGTTAACTGATTTACATCGCCTTTATTATTATGTTATATCTAAACAATACGAAAAAGCAACCAGTGTATATCGTATCTTGAAGCAATATCATTACAAATTCAATGAAGTAGAAAAGTATTATTGGTACAAGTTTTCGGGCTGTTATTTTTTTGATGTAGAGCTATCCTTTTTAAAGGCATATGGGCAATTAAGACGTGCGGAAGAGGTAATTAGTTTACAATTAAAAAATTATAATGAGGAAATACACGACTTGTACTTTCGAATTGCAAAACTTTCTACAAAAGTTTATTTTACATATCATACAATGGTGTATGTAAAAAAAACATTAGAATTCTATCGTAATACATATCAATTAAGACGATGTGCAGAATGCCAGATGATTAAAGGTGTTGCTTATACACGCATGAATGAAATGGAAAAGGCAAAAAATAGTTTTCAATTAGCCTTTTCTATTCTAGATAGATATAAAGATGATGCTGTTTTGGCATCATGCAATCGTGAATTAGGTGAATTGTACAATAGAAATAATGAGACGGATAAAGCAATTCTATACTTTAAAAAATCGTATCAAGTTGCTAAAGGTAATGAGTACGTTGAGCAGTTTAGGGCGATGTTATGTTTAGTGAAGATATATGTAGACCAAAAACAATTGGAGCAAGCAAAACAATGGTATGAAGAGGCAACATCCTTCGCAGAGATGATAGAGCATGTACTACCAATTAATTATGTGTATGAGTTAAAAGCGTATTACTATCTTATTTATGGTTTTGATCAGACATTTGAAGTGTTGATGGAAAAAACCGTACTACCGTTTTTAAAACAAAAAGAGCAGTACAAGCAGTATAGTAGATATATGTTATTAATGGGGGATTATTATTACGAGAATAGAAAATATAAACTATCTGCCTCCTGTTATAAGCAAGCGCATGAATCAATAAACCACATTAAAATGAAAGATAATTTATAATGGTTCTACGTCAAATCACGTTGGTGAGTCATAATAGTCAACTGAATTATTTGCGGAAAGCAAGCCTATTTCTGTAGCGCAACAAAAATTATACCTCTTCTTTTATAGATGTTAAGTAAAAATTACACCATCACTTCAAAGTTAAATTTAAAAATGACGTTAGTGAGTTTCTTTACTCACCAACGTCATATATTGTACAACCTTTATAATTGAAGCCCTCTTTTTATAATTAGAAGACTTTTCATTTATGTAAGCTTATCACTGTATTTTATTAGGGTATTCGGATTATCGTGTGGAAATCATACAAGTGAAAAATCAAAATACCATCCACTTAAAATATACGTCAAAAGAATCTTAAAAAAGTTCAAGTTCAAAAAACCTAAACAGTTGGCTAGAAAGGCGGATTTTAAAACCAAGCGAAACATTTAATTTGTTTTGCTTGGTTTGTTTTATATGACCAAAATTATTTTTAGTTCTTTTTTAAGTCTACACTTGAAATTCATATAAATAATAAGTATACTTTGTGTGAAAAGTATTACAAGTCATACTTGGGAGGGAATGAAATGACAGCACCAAAAGGAAAGCATATCTTCGGAACTGTCAAAGTAGGAACAAAAGGGCAAATTGTGATTCCGAAAGAGGCAAGAGATGTCTTTAATATTCAGCCAGGAGATTCATTACTTATGTTAGGTGATGAACAACAAGGTATTGCACTGGTAAAACAAGATCTTTTTTTCCAATTTGCTAATGATATTTTAAATGCCAAAGAAATAGATGAAGAAGGCGAGGATGAGTAAATGCCTGTCATTCAACTGAACCAGCTGGCAAAAAAATATAAAGATGCAATGGTTGTCGATCATCTTGAGTTTTCCGTTAAAAAAGGAGAATTTTTTGCTTTATTAGGTGAAAATGGTGCTGGAAAAACAACGCTGATTAGTATGCTTTGTGGAATCCTTGCACCTACTAATGGAGATGCAATAGTGCTCGGAGATAGTATTTTAACCAACATGGAAAAGGTTAAACCCAAGATAAATATTTCTCCACAGGAAACCGCTATAGCAATGAACTTAACAGTACGTGAAAACCTGGAGTTTATAGCAGGCATATATGGGTGTTCAAAAAGAGAAGCGAAAATCAAGGCATCTGAAATGTTGGAAATATTTCATTTAACTGAGAAGGAAAAAGCAATGGCAAAAACATTATCTGGAGGTATGCAACGTCGATTAAATGTTGCAATGGGTTTGATTACGAATCCTCAAATTTTCTTCTTAGATGAGCCAACATTAGGGCTGGATGTTCGCTCACGTCGTGGGCTATGGGAAAATCTTGCGAAGTTAAAGGGGAAAATAACAATTATTTTAACAACACATTATTTAGAAGAAGCTGAAGCACTCGCAGATCGTATTTGTATTTTACAAAGAGGCTCATTAAAAGCTCTTGGTACAGCTGATGGGCTAAAACAACAGACGAATACAACATCATTTGAGGAAGCCTTTTTAGCCATTTGTGATGGGGAGGCAGATGTTTATGCTTGACTTTGCAGCACGCAATCGAAAAGAAATATTTCGTGATCCACTGTCAATTATACTTGGAATCGCATTACCAATCATTTTTTTAATTGTTTTTACAACTATTGAAAAGAATGCTCCTCTGGATATCTTTAAAGTAAATAATTTTGCTCCTGGGATAATTGTTTTTGGCTTTGCTTTCTTAACAATGTTTTCCGCATTATTAATTGCAAAAGATAAACAGACTGCACTTCTTACCCGTTTGTTGGCTTCCCCATTAAAAGTGGTCGATTATGTCCTTGGCTATGCGATACCAATGATACCATTAGCTATTTTACAAGCAGTTTTTTGTTATTTAGTAGCGATGACTGTAGGTTTATCTATTGAATGGATAGACCTTTTTATAAATATCATAGTATTATTACCAACAGCCATTATCTCCATTTGTTTTGGTTTATTTTTAGGAGCATTATTTACGGATAAACAGATTCAGGGAATTGGAACCATCTACATTTTTTTAGTTTCATTTTTAAGTGGGGCGTGGATCGATTTAACGCTTTTGGGTACGACATTTGAAAAGATCTCCTACAGCTTACCTTTTGTACACGCAATTGAATTATCACGAGATATTCTAATTAGTAATTATTCTACACTCAGTGAACATCTTTGGTGGACAATTGGATATGCAGTCCTATCGTTAATTATTGCTATATTAGCTTTCATTAAGATCTGTAAAAGATAAGAGAGCCTTAGTAGAAGAATATTTAAATCAAGATTTGTAAAGGTAGATTTTTCATTCATAAATACAATTTTAGTGAGTACGAGTTGAATAGATAAAGAGGGATCACAAATGCAAAATAATATACTCAACCTATCCGATTTAAAAGTAATGGACATGGAGGAATTTGTTGATGATTATCGTTTTCTGGTTGAGACAACTGCTTCACCTCCTTCACACTGTCTGAAATGTGGTGCTGTTGCAAACTTATACAAACATGGCAAGAAACAACAGTTATTTTTTGACCTACCAATGCATGCGAAACGTATCGGTATTTATGCCAAACGCCAACGCTATAAATGCAGGGAATGTGATGAAACCATCTTTGAAAATCTACTGATATGGATGTAAGTCGTTCTGTTACTAAAAGACTTATAGATTGGATTCGAGAAGCAAGTCTGGATAAAACATTCACCAGTGTTGCAGAAGAAATAGGTGTTGACGAAAAAACTGTTCGTAATATCTTTAATGACTACGTTGCTGAACTTGAAGAACAAACAGACTTTAGAACTCCCAAATGGCTTGGTATTGATGAAATCCACCTACTCAAAAACTATCGTTGTGTCATAACAGACGTTGAAAACAAGTCTGTAATTGATATTTTACGAAAACGTAATAAAGATACTGTTATCAATTACCTTTCAAAGCTCCAAAACATTGATAAAATTGAACTTGTAGCAATGGGTATGTGAAATCCCTATAAAAGTGCTGTTAATTCAGTGATACCACATGCCAAAATCGTAATTGATAAGTTTCATGTTGTTAAATTAGCCAATGAATCCTTAGAAAAAATACGAAAGGCTAACCGTCAAAATGTGTCAGCCAAAGAAGGTAGGTAACTCATGAGAGACCGTTATGTGCTACTTACAAGACGCAAAGACCTTAATGATTTCGATGATCAAATAAAATTGCAAATATGGACTGATATGTTCCCGTTACTTGATCAGGCATACGAGCTTAAAGAACAATTCTTTGATATTTATGAGGCTGAATTAATCAATGAAGCCTATAAACTTTACCAAAACTGGATTTCAAATGTACCTAAGGAATTGATGACTTATTTTGAGGATCTGATAAAAGCAATGAGTAATTGGGAAGAAGAGATATTCAACTATTTCAATTCTCCAATTACAAATTCCTATACAGAATCCTTGAACCGTTTAATTAAGACAATGAACCATGTTGGTCGTGGCTACTCTTTTGAAGCCCTTAGAGCAAAAAAATATTTACACAAGGCTATCGAAAAGTAAAAAAGAAAAAGAAATTCAAAGAAGTTGAAGTCACTTTCGGAAAAATGTTACCTGATCAACCTCCAAATTGGGCACAAACTGGCTATGAATGGGTGTATGAGGAAATCTATGGGGCTGACTTTTCCACACTGACTAAGGCAATGGAAGAGGGTTCATTTTAACCCTCCTTCCACACTATTTTCCGATTACCCTTTTATTATTGTGTTAATTCATTTCAATCTCCACTGAAAATATCAAACAGACCTCCGGCAATACTACCTTCGCCTTTAGAACCACCTTTTTGGGGCATCGAAGAGAAGACACGACTAGCCAATCTGCTGAATGGTAAAGATTGAATCCAGACTGTACCTGGTCCACGTAGTGTGGCGAAAAATAGCCCTTCCCCACCGAATAGTGCTGTTTTAATTCCTCCAACATATGCAATGTTATAATCGATATCACCGGTCATCCCAACCAAGCAACCGGTATCTACACGAATACTTTCACCGACTTCTAATGTACGCTGGTGGATCGTTCCGCCTGCATGAATGAAAGACATGCCATCTCCTTCTAATTTCTGCATGATAAAACCTTCACCACCAAAGAAACCAGTACCAATTTTCTTCTGAAATTCAATGCCAACGGAAACCCCCTTAGCGGCGGCTAAGAAAGCGTCTTTTTGACAGATTAATTTTCCGTCCATTTCACTTAAATCCATTGGAATAATTTTTCCTGGATAAGGGGAAGCAAAAGACACGCGCTTTTTTTCGGTTCCTTCATTGGTAAAAGCAGTCATGAACAAACTTTCTCCAGTGATGACACGTTTACCTGCTCCAATTAACTTACCCATAAGTCCAGACCCTTGTGAAGAAGATCCATCCCCAAAAATGGTTTCCATTTGAATACTATCGTCCATCATCATTAAACTTCCAGCTTCTGCTATGACTGTTTCATTTGGATCTAACTCTACTTCTACAAATTGCATGTCATCACCATAAAGCTTGTAATCAATTTCATGGTTATTCATTTCACCAACATCTCCTATCATTTTTATATCTATTGTACATAAAAAAGCTACGAATAGCCCTAATTTCTTTGAAAATGTATTAGGAGTTTATTGTCAAGTTGGTTACTGTCGGTTTGAATGCTGTGCATATAACGGTATAAAAACGTATCTTTTATTTGTTCCCACTCTTTAACACGTTGATCTAATAAGAGGTCTGACTGATTTAAATGTTCTGATCCAGAGAAAAAACGCTGATTCAAAACAATCATCTCATTTGCTAATTCCTCTTTTTGCTTATTAGAAAGAGAGGTGCCTTTTAAACTGTTATAAGCTAAATGATATGCAAATTCACCAAAGTAAGAGGCGGAATAGGAGTCAAATTGTAATAGGTTTTTTTCCTTTTTTTTATTTCTTTTTGCCCAAGATGCAACATCAAGTTTCTTTGTCTCATAATTTAAGTTTTTCGTAGTAGCACTATAATTGATTACTCCATATTGTTGCGGATAAACAGATAATCCACTAGTAGCAATATCATAAATTTCCTTTGTTTTATGGATATTCTGTGCATGTATATGCCCGGATAAGACCAATGGTGTAGCATAACGTTGAAAAAGTTTTGTTACCTGTTTTTTATTATCTATTGTATAGCCATCGTTAAATGCCTCATTATGTTCTGCTAAGTTATGATGCATAACAGGAATAATTTGAGCATTATTTTCTTTAGCATAAGCATAACAGGCCTTAATCCAATCGATTGTATTAGTGGACAAAGAGCCATTTAATTCTGGAAAACCTTTGTTTTTATTATTTTTGTAGTGATTAGTATCAAGCATTAATAGCCAAACGTACTCAGAAGGTGCAGCTAAATAACTTAACGATGATGGGTCGATAGAAATAGCTTCTTGATAACCAAATGCTTGGTAAATCGAAGAGAATTCATTCGCTGTAATGGTCTCTACCTTGACTTGTTCTGTCTCATTAAATTTACGTGCCCAAGGGTTATTGATATCGTGATTTCCGGGAATAACATAAACACTTGTTCCGCTATTCTCTAGACTAGTTAATCGCTTTGCAACTGCTTCATGACTCGATTTTTCGCCATTATTAGTCAAGTCTCCACTTATAATCACAATGTCAGGCTTTGCTACCTTTACTTCAAAAGCAAATGTATCTAAAATAACATCCATATCTTGTAATTGTTTGCCATCTCCTGATTCGAGATATTGCTGAAATGCCTTTCCATTGTCCGTTAATGATTCGTCTAAGTAATGCCAGTCAGTTGTCACAAACAGGCTCAAATCTTTTTCCTTCGTTATATAGCTTGATGAGGGGTTCTTAAATGAAAATGACGTTTTATCATTATTTGTACTGCATCCAATAAGTAACATACTTATTGAAATAATATAGAGAAAACGCATGGATACACCACCTTACTTTTCGTTACTTTAGTATAAACTACCAGCATGAGTTCATTCTAAATTACTACTGTCAATTAAAATAGATGTTTCAAAAAAATGTTCATTTCATCTTTTAAAGCAAATTGTGTTAAAGTTAGAGAAGTATCACTCGAAAGGGATGGAACAAATGGGTAAAACAGTTGTATTAGCGGAAAAACCTTCAGTAGGTCGTGATATCGCTCGTGTATTGAAATGTAACAAAAAAGCGAATGGTTATTTTGAAGGATCAACATATATTGTAACCTGGGCACTTGGTCATTTAGTTACGTTAGCAGACCCAGAAGCGTATGACGTAAGATATAAAACATGGAAGTTAGAGGAGTTACCAATGCTTCCATCTAATCTCAAGCTTGTCGTAATGAAAAAGACAAATAAGCAATTTCAAACAGTGAAAGCACAATTGCAACGAAAAGATGTAGACAAAATTGTTATTGCGACAGATGCAGGTCGCGAAGGTGAACTTGTAGCTCGTTGGATAATTGCTAAGGCGAAAATAAACAAGCCAATAAAACGTTTATGGATTTCTTCTGTAACAGATAAAGCGATTAAAGAAGGTTTCAAAAAATTGAAACCAGGAAAAGCCTATGAAAATTTATATCATGCTGCTGTTGCCCGATCTGAAGCAGACTGGTATATCGGTTTAAATGCTACTCGTGCCCTTACAACACGCTTCAATGCACAATTAAATTGCGGGCGTGTTCAAACACCTACAGTAGCGATAATTGCGGCAAGAGAAGATGAAATTAAAAATTTTAAACCACAAAAATATTATGGTATAGAAGCACTAACCGATATGATTAAATTAACATGGCAAGACTCGAATAGTAATAGTCGTAGCTTTAATAAAGAAAAAATTGATGCAATTGTTAAATCACTTGGTCGTGAAGATGCTAAAATTGTGGCGATTGATCGTAAACGAAAGAAAATGTTTGCTCCGGGACTTTATGATTTAACAGAACTACAACGTGAAGCAAATAAATTCTTCGGCTATTCAGCAAAGGAAACATTAAATATAATGCAAAGGCTGTATGAACAACATAAAGTGCTAACATATCCTCGTACAGATTCTCGATATATTTCAAGTGATATTGTATCAACAATTCCTGAGCGCTTAAAAGCTTGTGGTGTTGGCGAGTATCGATCAACAGCTAATAAAATTTTATCTAAGTCAATTAAAGCAAATAAATCATTTGTCAATGACTCGAAGTTAAGCGATCATCATGCGATTATCCCGACTGAGGGAAATGTAAATTTATCTACTTTCACAGATAAAGAAAGAAAAGTCTATGATCTAGTAGTAAAGCGTTTCTTAGCAGTTTTATCCCCAGCACACGAATATGAACAATTAACAATACAGGCTGCAATTGGTAAAGAAAAATTCATTGCTAAAGGTAGAATAGTAATGAATGTTGGTTGGAAAGAAGTTTATGAACACCGATTTGATGATGAAGAACTAACAGACGATATAAAAGAGCAATTATTACCAAGCATTGAAAAAGGTGATGTATTAAAAACAAAGTTAGTATCTCAGACATCGGGTCAAACAAAGCCACCTGCTCGCTTTACAGAGGCTACTCTATTGTCTGCCATGGAAAACCCTACGAAGTATATGCAAACGAATAATAAAGAGCTTGCAGATACCTTGAAATCAACTGGTGGATTAGGAACAGTTGCAACACGTGCAGATATTATTGACAAGTTATTCAATTCATTCTTAATTGAAAAACGTGGTGGTAAAGAAATTTATATCACATCAAAAGGTCGCCAGTTACTTGATTTAGTACCAGAGGAATTACGCTCACCTACAACAACAGCTAAATGGGAGAAAAAGCTTGAACTCATTGAAAAAGGCAAGTTGAAGAAAGAAGTGTTCATTCATGAAATGAAAGAGCACACAAAAGAAATTGTTACTGAAATTAAATCAAGTGACAAAAAATATAAGCACGACAATATCTCGCACAAACATTGTCCGGACTGCGGGAAACCGATGCTTGAGGTGAATGGTAAAAAAGGAAAAATGCTCGTGTGCCAAGATCGGGAATGTGGCCATCGTAAGAACGTGTCACGTGTAACTAACGCTCGCTGCCCTCAATGTAAAAAGAAAATGGAACTACGTGGTGAAGGAAAAGGACAAATTTTCGCATGTAAATGCGGTTATCGTGAAAAACTATCTTCTTTTGAAGCTCGTCGCAAAAAAGAAGGAAGTGGCAAAATGGATAAACGTAACGTACAGAAGTATTTGAAGCAACAAGAAAAAGGTGCTGACCCAATTAATAATCCATTTGCTGAGTTGTTAAAAGGAACGAAGTTTGATAAATAAAGTGAATTCAGATGATTTATAAACCTCCCGATCAAACAGAAGATGGGGATTGGGAGGTAAGTCCCTTTTAACCAAACAATTAGTATTTTACAGTATGGGTGTAATGAACCATTTTAAATGCTGATAAATAATCCAGGCAATCACCAAACAACTGATGATTAATAACATTAGGTAATAAATATTCATAAATGAGTAAACCTAAATTCCTTTATTACAGCCAGTGAAGTGTACTATTCTTGACATGTTTTTCTATTGAATGATAAATGAATGATAAAAAATGCACCAATGAATAACAGACTATTATCACTTTATCTCTTAATTGTATGGTCAAAAAAACATCTAAAAGAATGGTATCAACTAATAGGAGTATAACTATTAAATATTTTGAGAACATTGACCAATAAGCTGAGTTGATATTGGATGATGGATTTGGTTTTGTAAGAACTGTAATTCATCGATTATTGTTTCTTCACTCATGGCTATTTCCCTTTCCAAGATGTCTTAGATACAACACCATCCCTGTTTACTCTCTCATCATTCAAATTAGTATCTTTCATTGTAACCTTTTCAAACGTTTTTCAGCGAAATAGTCCACCATATTACTCATAGTTAAATCTCCTCCTTTTTCACATCACAGTGAATATATATACGACATTTTATATAGCTATGGGTACAAAGACTATCATATATTGTAGCAGACAGAGGGGAAGGTATATCATTTTAGGTGATTAAAACAAAATATAAAAAACGCCTTTACATTTTCTGTGATCAGGTATACTATATGAATGAAAAATAATATAATTCATATGTTCAAGAAGGTGTAAAAATGGTTAAAGGTTTTAGTAAACAAGAGAAACAAATAATCTATAGCAAATTAATTTTAGAAGGGAAAAAATTGTTTAGTGTTTTTGGGCTCAAGAAAACTAGCATTTCTCAGCTTACGAAGGCTGTTGGGATTGCGCAAGGGACGTTTTATCAGTTTTTCACATCCAAGGAAGAGTTGTATTTTGATATTTTAGAGGAAGAGGAAAAGGAAATAAAACGGAAACTACTGGATAAAATGGATGAAGAGCCAATGACACGTAAGGCTTTTAAGAACATGCTTTTATTTGCAATCTCAATGATCGACCAACATCCAATTATTAAAAGCCTTTTTCAAGAAGAAAGTATGGAACATCTTGTAAGAAAGTTACCTCCAGAAAGAATCCAGCAACATCTTGAAGAGGATGAATTTGTACTTTCTCCATTGTTAGAAAAATGGCAACGGAGCAATGTGTTAGTAGACAAGGACCCAGCTATTATCACAGGTGCGATTCGAGGCTTTTTCATGATGTTACTTCATAAACAGGAAATTGGAGAGGAAGTTTATCCAGATGTTGTTGATTTACTTGCCGAATGTTTATCAGCGGGATTAGTTAGAGAGGGGGGGAATGATAGATGATTAGTGTGAATAACCTAGTTTATCGCTATCCAAGTAAAAAGGAAGATAGTATTAAAGATATATCATTTACTGTGAACAAAGGGGAGATTTTTGGTTTCCTTGGTCCTTCTGGTGCTGGAAAGAGTACGACTCAGAAGATTCTTATCGGTATTTTAAAAGGCTACAAGGGAAGTGTGATGATTGATGGGTGTGAGTTAAAGTCACTTGATGCTTCCTATTATGAACGGATTGGTGTTGGGTTTGAATTTCCGAATTTTTATCAGAAGTTTTCTGGGCTGGAGAACTTAAAGTTTTTCAGTCGACTATATAAAAATGCTACTCAGGATCTGATACAGTTGCTAGAAAGTGTTGGTTTGAAGGAAGCTGCTGATATAAAGTTTGGCAATTATTCAAAAGGGATGAAGATGCGTTTGAATTTTTGTCGTGTCTTACTAAATAACCCAGACATTATGTTTCTTGACGAGCCGGCGTCAGGTTTAGATCCAGTGAACGCAAAGAAGCTAAGGGAACTCATACAAGCAGAGAAAGATAAGGGGAAGACGATTATTATCACTACGCACAATATGCTGACTGCGGAGGAACTTTGTGACCGTGTTGCCTTTATCGTCGATGGAAACATTTCATTAATTGATTCTCCTAAACAATTAAAAATAGTGAACGGGAAAAAAGAGTTAAACGTTGAATATCGTGATGAAGAATCAGTTAAAAATGAGGGATTCCCATTGAATCATTTGGGTGAGAATGCTAGATTCCAAAAGATTCTAAAAGGATATGAGATTATCACGATGCACACAAAGGAAGCAACCCTAGAGGATATTTTTATTCAAACGACAGGTAGAAAGCTAATATGAGAATAGTCGAGTTGTTCCAGATGGATGTGAAATTTCAATTACGCCACGGATTTTATTATGCTTATGCACTTGTTACTATTTTTTACATTGGCGTACTCTTACTCAGCCCAGAAGCCTATGTACAAACAGCTTCTATTCTAATTGTGTTCACTGACCCATCAGTTTTAGGCTTCTTCTTTGTTGGTGGAATCGTCCTGCTTGAGCGCGATCAATCGATTTTCAGTACATTATACGTCACACCATTGAAGATTCACGAGTATTTGATTAGTAAAGTAATGTCGTTAACGCTTCTCGCAGCAGTTACTAGCATAGTTTTATTCGTCGTGATTCATCAAAGTTCGTTTCATGTTGTGCCGTTTTTACTTGCGGTCATACTTTGTTCAATGTTTTTTACGTTGTTAGGAATTAACTTGGCTGTTCGGGTAAAATCAGTCAATGCGTTTCTATATACGTCCCCATTTTTGGTGATAGTGTTTTATTTACCATTAGTCGATTATATTGGGAGTTACGATACACCTATTTTTTTCATTTTTCCAACACAGGCAATTTTGCTTTTGATGGAAGGAGCGTTTAAAGGAGTATCCATTGGAATCTATCTATACTCTTTTGTTATATTAACTGTTTGGATTGGTCTAGTGTACCTATGGACGTACCAATCATTTAAACAATTTTTAAAAGATAAATGCTTTACTTAAGGGGGAAAGCATATGATTAAAAAGATTGTCGTACTATCGATTGGCGATTGGAAGAATATTCGTAGAGATCCGTTTCTCATTTTTTCGATGTTCGGAATTTTACTATTGGCTTCATTTGTTCGATTCGGTCTATCAAAGCTTGATGAACTGATTGCTACACATACAACTTATGAATTAACAGAGCATTTCCCTCTAATTGTTGGATTGGTGTTACTGATGACACCACTGATGATTGGCATGCTATATGGATTTGTCATATTAGATGAACGGGATGAGGGCGTCCTACTTTATTATGCTGTAACTCCGTTAACGAAGGTTGGCTATCTGTTTTGCAGGTTACTATTACCGATGATCACAACATTCTTTCTGTCGTTCATTGTCATCCTGATTCAGGGAGTGATCGAATGGAAGATCATTACATTTATTCCGACTGCACTATTATTAGCACTGCAAGCACCGCTGATTACGATGCTAATGGCCAGTCTTGCTTCTAATAAAGTGGAGGGTTTAGCCCTTGCTAAAGTGATTAATCTGTCTATTCTGTCGCCATTGATTGATTATGCAATTACAAACCCACTGGCAAAAGTAATGATCTTTTTGCCGATGTATTGGCCAGCATATATGTTTATCTTGATAAGTCATAATGATGATTGGATTCATGCTTTCCTGATAGGTATGATTATTACAATTTGTTGGTTTATTCTATTGAATCATTTATTTCAAAGAAAGATAGGTTAATGAAGTTAAGAGATAGATTACTATTTTTAACTTGCCAATACCTTTAATAACTAGCTATGTTAATTATTATTGTTGGTTTTACATAAAAAAGGGCCCCTAGAGTTCTGGCTGTAATAGATAATGCAATTTCATCACAATATTCGTTCTTCTTATTTTGATTGGCATCCCAGAAACGTATAAGTATGATAATATAACAGGAACCAAGTGTCCAAGTTGTGATAAACTAATGCTGGAGGTCAATGGGAAAAAAGGGAGAATGCTTGTTTGTCAAGACCGTTCTTGTGGGGGCAAAAAACATATTACTAGAAAAACAAATGTCCGTTGCCCGAATTGTAATAAAAAAATGGGAATGCGCGGACAAGAGGAGGTCCAAACGTTTACTTGTAGTTGTGGTGATTGTGAAAAACTAGTTGCGTTTCAGAATCGTAAACAAAAGCGCACAACAGACAAAGCTAGTAAACGTGATACGAATAAATATTATGAAAAAACAGGACGATACATGAAGCAACCCTGCACTAGCAAAAGCAATGGCTAAATAGAAAAAAGTACATGTCATGTGATCAGTCAAATATATCTTTCTTATTTAATTTTAAGAAAATCTTAAGATTTATCATAGTGAAACTTTAAGATTTTCTGTATAAGATAATGTTAATGAAATAATGGATTGAAATAATCTTCTTTTTATCATATAGTTAAACAAATTATTTCTAGGTTTTTGTTAGATCTAAAGACCTACAAAAACTTATAACCTCCGTCCACTGTTTATTTATTAAAGGCTGTTATGATAGAATAATAGCTAATTATTTATAAGAAAAATACAAACAAGGACGAGAGAAGGGGGGATAAAGCTTGAAACAGAAAACGATTTATTTAGTGTTTTTAGATACTGGAACACTTTTAACAAAAATGATTAATTTATTTACAAACTCAACATTAAATCATACCTCGATAGCGTTGGATCAATCATTAAACTATGTATATAGTTTTGGGCGAAAAAGACCTAAAAATCCTTTTATTGGTGGTTTTGTAAGAGAGAATCTTCAGATGCCATTCTTTAAAAATGCAGCATGTGCGGTTTATCGATTGCAAATATCTGAAGTGGAGTATCAACTATTAGAACAGCGAATTAACATGATGGAAACAAAAAAGCACTTATATCGATATAATATGTTAGGATTGTTTGGTGTAATGTTGAATAAAGAACTACAAAGAGAAAATGCATATTTTTGTTCCCAATTTGTAGCGACGATGTTATCAGATTGTGGTGTGTATCAGTATCATAAGCCTGCATGTCTTATCCGTCCACAAGATTTAAGAGACTGGCATGAACTAAAATTAATTTATCAAGGAAGTCTTAGCAATTATCCATATTTTAATATGACTAACCAGCATGAGTACGCACATAAATGGGATACTTCAAAAATAAAGCTTGGCTAAATGCCAAGCTTTATTTTTTTTGGAGTAATTAACGATCGCTTCATTATCACTTGTATCTTTTATAAAGATTAAATTACGCCTTAGGTCGTATATTAAAATATACCGCCAGTCCATTATAAACAATGGGCAAAAAGGATAATATAGAAGCATGGAAGGAGGAAATGGAACGTGAAAACAATCTTATTTTTGTTAATTGCAGGAATTGCAGCTATTGTATTACTCATCGCTCTTGGACCAATGATTTTATTAGGAATTAGTTTAGCCATTACCTACTATGCTATTAGAAAGTTTATTTTAACGGATTCAATTGGTGGGAAAATTGGTTGGGCGATCGTAGGGCTCATTGCACTTTCTATCTCGCTATCGAATACAGCAGCTTTTGTAGGTGCATTAGCACTGGTTGTTTTATATTACATCTACAAGAATTGGAAAGAAAGTAAACAAAAAAACGAAGAAGATCAATGGATTATAGAATAATAAAATGTTGATACATTTAAAAAATAAAAAGGAGAGTTAATTCACATGGCAAATATTTTCACTCGTGTTAAAGACACAATTGTAGCAGATTTTCATGAATTATTAGATCAAAAGGAACAAAAGCATCCAATGACCCAACTAAATCAGTATATTCGTAATTGCGAGGAAGAAGTAAAACGATTAAAGAAATTGATTGAAAAGCAATATGCGATCAAGCAAGAATATCAAACCGAATTGCAAAAAGCTAAATCAATGGTAGAAAAAAGAAAAGCACAGCAAGCATTGGCAGAAGAAATGGGAGAAGAAGAACTAAAAAAAGAGGCGGCAGCAGAACAGCTACAATATCAAGCAAGGGCAGAACAACTTGCAGAGATGCTTGAGCAGAATAGTCAAGGACTTGATCAAATCGAAGCAAAATATGTTCAAATGAACCATAAGTTAAAAGATTTATACGTCAAACGACTAGAATTAAAAGGAAGAGAAAATATCGCACGTGTCCATAAAGGAATGAACAAAGTACTGCATACCGAATTAGTAGAAAAAAGTGAATCAAAGTTTCAAGAGGTAGAAAATTATATTGAACGATTAGAACAACAAGTAACAACAGACTATCGATTGCATACATTAGATGCAAGATTTGATGCATTAGAAAAAAAGGTTTCTACTTCTAAATAAGTTCATGGTACGCTATAACTAATTGGATAAGATATCGAAGTTAATTTCGATACCTTATCCAACTAAACAGTTGTATCATAAGAAATTGAGGGAAGCCTATGTTTAATCGGAAAAATATGCATGTGACGGAGTACTTGTTATTAGGTATTATCATTTTTTTAGTTTTTGAAGCAATCTTTATTCATACAGAATCGTTGATTTGGCTAGGTGTATGGATTGTAATTATTTATCTTGCGCGTCAGCACTATTATCGTCCGATGGGGCGAATGTTTTTTTGGGTTGGAGTAGTTGCACTTGGCATTACAGTGATTAATACGATTACCTTTCAAATCGTATTATTTGCAATTCTTGTTATATTGCTTTTGCATTGGTATCAAAAAAATCAACGTGCGAATTACCATCAACCTCAATTTCCAAAAAGCCAACAGATAAACGAAAAGAAAGTTTTATTTACTAACAAATGGTTTGGTAGGCAACAAACAGAAAGGTCAGCTTATGAATGGAGCGATGTAAATATTCAAGCCATTGCTGGAGAAACAATTATTGATTTAACGTACACGGTGTTACCAAAGGGAGAACCACTCATTATAGCACGTCATTTATTTGGTACTGTCAAAATAATCGTCCCATTTGATGTAGAAGTGTCTATTCAACACTCTGTTCTTTTTGGAGCTGTAGATATTTTAGAGCATCGTGATGAAGTCATTACAAATCGAGTGATTCATCTACAAACAGAGGCATATAACGATGCCAATCAGAAGGTGAAAATAGTCACATCAATGATTGCTGGAAAAATTGAGGTGACACGAGAGTGAAAACAATGATTAGTCGTTCAATTATTATTGGAATGCTCCTTTCTGTGTTACTGACAATTTTATTATTGACGATCTTTTTTCTAATGTATCCTGTACAAAATTGGTTAGAAGTATGGGAGTATGCTTTTTGGAAGATCCCATTTATTTTATTTGTTTTATTAGTGAGCTTAATGTTCGGAGCTAGCACTGGTTTTATGATTGGTGTTTTTGGAAGAAATCAATTAGAGGCAATTGAAAGAGGATTAAATGATCTGGAAAATTCTAATACAGATGTGATAACTAGGTATGATGGTCCGTTGGAAGACGTTGACTACGTAATGGTTCAAATGAAAAAAGTGCAATTGTATATTCAAGAACAAACGATACGAACACAAAAACTAATAAGTGAACGAGTAGAAAATCAACAAGAAAAAATAGAAGAGGTCATTATAGAAGAGAGAAATCGCTTAGCAAGAGAGCTACATGACTCTGTAAGTCAGGAACTTTTCGCAGCATCAATGCTTGTTTCTGCTATGAATGAAATGGCTATTTCAAAAACAGAGGAAATAAGTAAACCACTACAACAAGTGGAAACGATGATTCAGCAAGCACAATTAGAAATGCGAGCATTATTGCTACACTTGAGACCAATTGCTCTAAAAGATAATTCATTGAAAATGGGTATGGATCAATTATTGGAAGAGCTAGATCAAAAAATTCCGATTGAAATGCATTGGCAAGTGGAAGATGTATCCTTAAGTTCAGGAGTGGAAGACCATTTGTTTCGCATGCTACAAGAAGCAGTATCTAATGCATTACGACATGCGAAAGCTACCGCAATTGATATTCTTTTAATTAGACGGGAGTACGCTGTGATCTTACGTGTATTAGATGATGGTATTGGTTTTAATCTTGAAGAAAAACAATCCAGCTCCTATGGATTAGCAAATATGTCAGAACGTGCAGCAGAAATTGGTGGCAAATTACGTATCGTTAGTGTACCTAATAAAGGTACAAGAATAGAAGTTAGAGTTCCGATTATAGACGTAGAAGGTGATGGAAATGATTAAAGTATTATTTGTGGATGATCATGAAATGGTTCGTATTGGTGTGAGTACTTATTTGGCAACACAGTCAGATATTGAAGTAATAGCTGAAGCCGATAATGGATTAAAGGCTGTAGAACTTGCACTTAAACTTCGACCAGATGTAATTTTAATGGATATTGTCATGGATGAAATGGATGGTATTCAAGCAACGAAGGAAATTATCCAAGCATGGCCAGAAGCAAAAATATTAATGGTTACAAGTTTTATCGATGATGATAAAGTCTATCCTGCGTTAGAGGCTGGAGCCACTAGTTATGTCTTGAAGACCTCGAAAGCTAGTGAAATAGCGAAGGCAATTCGGAGCACGTATCAAGGAGAATCCATCTTTGAAACAGAAGTCACTAATAAAGTATTAACAAGAATGCGCACAAAGAGGGAAACAGAACGTCATGATACATTAACAGCAAGAGAACAGGAAGTATTGCTGCTCATCGCGCAGGGAAAGACAAATCAGGAAATTGCCGATCAACTATATATTGCACTCAAGACTACTAAAGTTCATGTAAGTAATATTTTAAGCAAATTAGAAGTGCAAGATAGAACACAAGCAGCAATCTATGCCTACCAACATAAATTGATTGAGGGGGAATAGATATGGATAAGCAAAACTTTATGAAAGAACTTGCCTATCATTTGAGAGAATTGTCAAGTCATGATCGAAATGATATTTTACAAGACTATGAAGATATTTTTAAAATTGCTGAAATAGATGGAAAAGACGAACAATCTATTATTCTTGAGCTTGGCACACCACGTTTGATTGCCCAAAAACGTATAGCTGATTGCAACATGAGCCATTTTTCTCAAGAGAAAGAGAATAAACAAGTTGTACACGCTTCTTCGAACACATCACGTAGCCCAATGCGTTCATTGATTTTTGCACTTATTCTTATTGTTTTTAATGTAGTAGTTGTACTTGGACCAGCTATTGCATTATTTGCTGTCTGGCTTAGTGTTTGTGCAATAGCAGTTGGATTTTCTTTGGCACCAATTGCGTGGATTATATCTCTATTTTGGCGTCAGCTAACAACGATTTCAACTATATTGCCAGAGTTTTTTATTATCCTTACCTTGGTTAGTATAGGAGTTTTGTTTATCATTTTAATGATCTATGTAACAAAGGCTTTATTTATTGCAGTAAAAGGCTACATAAAATGGAATATAAATGTAATTAGGGGGTGAATGCTTTGAAAAAAATTGCAAGTATTGCACTTATAACAGGTTTAATTGGTTTAATCGGTGTTTTTATTTTTAGAAATGAGATTTTTTCTTTTGGTAATAAAGAGCAATTGATGGATGCTACTGATTTTCATTCGAATACCATTAATCAATTAGATATTGATGTGGATGTAGTAGATTTTGAAATTGAAAAAAGTTCAGATGATTCGATACACGTTTTATTAACTGGATATATGAATAAACAACAAAAAAAGAAATTAGACTATCAAGTTTATCATGAGAATCATAAGCTGTTTATTAAGTTAAATCAAAGTAATAAATGGTGGTTTAACTTTTCCATCTTGCCGTTCCAAAATAATCGACAGTTGCGTTTAGTTTTACAATTACCAGATAAACATTTTGAGAAGCTATCATTAGATTCAAATGTAGCAGATATTTCAGTAAACTATGGTGATTTTTCTACCGTAAACATAACGAGTGATGTCGGTGACGTTGAAATGGAAAACACAAAGACATCCCAAGCTGATGTAGAAACAAACGTAGGTGATATTCATATTTCTGATGGAGTGGGTAGATACGATATTCTTAGTGATGTAGGTGAAATATCTCTTGAACTAATGAAATGGGAAGACGATGTTGTAATCGAATCGGATATAGGTGACGTTGAAGTTGCTATTCAACAGATGCCTAAAGCATTTCGAATGGATTTAACGAGTGATATAGGGTCTGTATATACATCGGGAATAAGGCAAGATCGAGGAGAGAATAATGATGGAGATGTTTATCTAGAAGTTGGAACAGATGGTCCACTAATGGATGTACGGAGTGACATTGGAGAAATTGAAGTAGTAAATGAATAGTCATAGTGATTGGCCAACGTATACAGTAAAGAAAGGCAGGTTTATTCATGTAGTAAATAAACCTGCCTTTCTTTATAATGCATTAAAATCCTAACGTTTCAGTAGGAACTTTAATCCGAAATGATAATCGATTATTTTCTAAATCAAATTGTTGAATGCGGACATTAAAATTACTTTTAATATCCATTTGTGTTACTGTGACATGAATTCGTTCATTAGCTGGGTCTATGATGATCCATTCAGGTAAATCTACCTGTTTTTCCACATATTCTAATATTTTATTTTTTGGTAGTAACAATAGTCCTAACGACATCTCTTTTTGTTGTAAAATTAAATCACCATTTTCTTGCACAATTGGCTCCATGCTAATGGAGACAGGAATGTCTTTGTTAAAGGCTTGAACAGAACCATGGAATTGAACATCTTCTTCAAATTGAACAGAGTATTTTCCTTTTTTATCATTCAATGCTTCATCTAAATAACCATTGACGAGCTGACTTAAATTTTCTTTACTTGAATGCACAGTAAATTCTGCTCCAGCTTGTTCTTCTGCTGAATGTTCAGGTACAGTTGGCGCTTTTGGAGTAGGTGAAAATAGTAAGATAAATAGTACCATAAAAATAAACAGATTTATGCTTAATAAGCCAATAAATAGCTTTTTCCAATGCCGTTGTGTCTTTTGTTCCATTGTTTACATTAAACACCTTTCTAAAACGAATTATTCTTGTGTTATTTCATTTTGTTGTTCTTTTTCTTTCTTTGCTGTTTCAATAGTAGGTCGAATATAAGTAAGGACGCGCTCACCGATTAAAGTATACCCAGTTGTATTTGGGTGAAAGTTATCATCTGCCAATAAATCAACATTTTTTAATTGAAACAGATCTTTTGTCGGAATGTAATGTAATTGAGGATCATTTAGTGTAAGCTCTCTTCCAGTCTGATTCCAGTTTGTAAGAATAGATTCCAATTCCTCTATATCCTCAAAGTAGCCTTCAAATGGATTGAAAAATCCAATTAAATAAATATTAGCATCAGGACTAAGCTCTAAAATCGTATTAAAAATTGCTTGTAGCCGTGTTTTATAAGCTTTCCTTGCCTGTTCAAACGGCTCTTCTTGAAGATTCATCACATTAGACTTAACGACTTTCATAATGTCATTGGCACCAATGGTCAGTAAAATCATGTCGGCTTTTTCGATAGATGATTGAATATGCTCATCCTCTAATCTTGTAAGTAACTGATCTGATCGATTTCCACGCTTTCCATAATTCTCAATTGTAATCGGATGTGCTTTGTCTGACAAATTGTCTTCGATAACACCAACGTATCCCCCATTGTTTGTCAAGTCCCCAACACCCTGCGTTAAGGAATCACCAATAGCTACTATATTATAATTGTTACGAACAAATAAGCCAATCGTATTTTCTACAGCATTTTTTATACTGGATGAAAAATTGTTTTTTTCACGCTTCATTTCTTCGTCTTTTTCTTGTACTTGTTCAATTACTTGTTTGATGTTTTTTCTTGATTCTATGTTTGCTGTTTCATTTGAATAGTCCGTTTTGAACCAAATAAACAAAACAGTAGCTGTTAACAAAGTAGCTGTTACTCCACCAAAAATAATCCAGCGTTTCTTTTTGCTCATTATGCTCACACCTATTTTAAAAAAATGAATGCTACACTATTCCCGTTTGTTTGTTTTCATAAACCATCGATGTAGAATAGTCTTTACAAAGCATTATTAGTTTATTATATGGCAGTAAACAATGATTTAGCAATAGTTATAACCATTCCGTTTACAGAAATAAATAGACATACCTAAGCAAGGTATGTCTATTTATCAAATAAGTGTATATGTTATGTTTTATCGATTAAGACGAATACGATTTGCCTCTGCAAAAGGGCACCGATTTTCAATGATAATTGAGTCACTACTGTCCGATAGTGTGGATGATTTTTCAAACCAAACAATTGTTGTATCAGTCGGAATCTCTTTAATTAAATTATCTTCTGGTACATACAACACATCAATTGGTTGTTCGTTCTCTGATAAAGGTACAATGTTATAGCCCAATTGGTGAAGCTTAGCTAATGCCTCATCCCCTTCACTTTGTCCAGCAACTACAATATTCTTTAATCGTAAGCCTTCTGCTTCTCTTGCAAATGGTGATGAGAATGCCCATTGAATGGCATCTTCTTCGTTAAATTGAATCGTTGGTTCAGTATTGGTTGCTTTTGCGATTGCTTGA
The DNA here is from genome assembly GCF_044383835.1 of Paraliobacillus sp. JSM ZJ581. NCBI lineage: Bacteria > Bacillati > Bacillota > Bacilli > Caryophanales > Bacillaceae > Paraliobacillus > Paraliobacillus sp. JSM ZJ581. Next base: position 49,081 of record NZ_JBISEP010000002.1, on the reverse strand, counting down.
TCTAAATCTTGTAAAATATCATCAATAGATTCTAACCCAACAGAAAGGCGAATTAGTTCTTCTGTAACGCCACTAGTCTTTAATTCTTCTTCATTTAATTGTTGATGTGTCGTTGAGGCAGGGTGAATAATAAGTGATTTTGCATCTCCCACGTTCGCTACATGAGACCAAAGTTGAATACTATCAATCACTTTTCTACCAGTATCACGCCCTCCTTTTATTCCAAAGGTAATGATGGAGCCGTATGTTCCTGAAAGATATTTATCAGCTAAATCATGTGAAGGATGAGACGGTAATCCTGGATAGTTGACCCATTCAACTTGAGGGTGTGCCTCTAAGTATGTTGCTATTTTTTTAGTGTTTTCCGAATGTTTGTTCACACGCAAATGTAATGTTTCTAATCCTTGTAAAAAATAAAATGCATTTTGAGGACTTAAAGCAGGACCGATATCGCGCAATAACTGTACACGTAATTTAATTGCAAATGCTGGTGGACCAACATCAATGCCAAACCGTAGACCATTGTAACTATGGTCAGGTTCTATGAATCCTGGAAATTTATCTTGATTCCAGTCGAAGCGTCCACCGTCAACGACAACACCACCTATTGTAGTCCCATGTCCACCAATCCACTTTGTTGCAGAGTGAATTACAATGTCTGCTCCCCAAGTAATCGGTTTGCAACTATAGGGGCTTGCAAATGTATTATCGATGATTAATGGAATATTATTTTCGTGAGCAATAGTTGCTACAGCTTCAATATCGAATATATTTAATGAAGGATTTGTTATGACCTCACCAAAAATTGCTTTTGTTTTATCTGTAATGGCAGATCGAAAGTTGTCTGGGTCTGTTCCATCAACAAACTTCACATTAATACCATATTTGGGTAACGTGTTGGAGAATAAATTATAGGTCCCTCCATATAAGTTGCTATCTGTAATTATTTCATCACCAGATTGTGCAAGGTTTAAAATTGCTAAAGTAATCGCTGAAGCTCCTGATGCTGTTGCCACAGCAGCAACCCCATCTTCAAGTAAAGCAATACGTTGCTCGAAAGCATCTACTGTAGGATTCATGATTCGTGAGTAGATATTTCCTGGTTCTGCTAGAGCAAATAAGTTTTGTGCATGCTCTGTATCACGAAAAACATAAGATGTTGTTTGATAAATTGGTACTGCTCTTGATCCAGTTGTAGGATCAACTTGCTGCCCACCATGTAATAAAGTTGTTTCTGTTCCTTGAACTTGAAAACGTTCTGTCATTGTAAATACCTCCTAGAAATGAATTGAAACATACCCCTATGGAGCAAGAGAAGAAGAAATAAAAAAGCCTCTTCGGTTAAGAAGAGGGCTAAACGCTCGTTTTCCTCCCCTTATCTATCAGATATTAATCACCTGTAGGATTTGGCACCTTTTCAAGAAAACTTGCTGGTTGCCGGGCTTCACTGGGCCTATTCCCTCTGCCACTCTTGATAAGAGATATGTATATGTTAGTAAGGATTATAAGTGAACGAAAAAGATATGTCAATATATTTTTTGAAAAGTCTGGCTTTTTAGTTAGTTTTATTTTTTTGATAACAATTGATAAAAGCAAGCATATATTAATGGTAGCTAAAGTAAGGAAGGTGACCCAAATGGATGAGCAGAATAAAAGGTCCGAATTAGTAGAAGCAGGGCAAGATTTTATTCGGAAAATGGATGATTTATTTTATAATCGACCAAAGAATAATATTTTAAATGCAATCGATTCTTTTTTTCAACAAAAAAGTACTTTACCATCACGCTTGGCCATTGATGTATTTGAAACGGAAACAGAGTGGATTGCACAAGTTGATTTGCCTGGAGTAAAGAGAGATGCTATTCATATTGATACGATTGGTGACCGTCTTAAGATAAGGGTAGATTATAATGAAGAAACAAAAAAGATGGACGACAATAAAAATTATTATCATCGTGAAAGAAAGCATCAATATGCGGAGCGTATCGTACAACTTCCATATTTAGTAGATAAAAAAACAGCAAAGGCATCATTTCGTAATGGCGTATTAGAAGTGCGAGGGCCTAAACAAATAAAATCAAACGATCATCTCGAAATTGATTAGAAGGGGGGAGAACAAAACCCTCCTTTTTTGTTGACAGTCTAAAAAGTAACTATATTTTGACCGTAATGGTATAATGAGTGAATAGGAAGATGGAGGGAGTGGATATATTGGATATAGCGACAATTGTGCTATGGTTTATTCTTTTATTTAATATATTCTTAGCATTTGCGATTGTTTTCTTGGAACGCAAAAATGCGACGTCTGCTTGGGCGTGGCTATTAGTGCTTACGTTCATTCCTTTATTTGGATTTTTCCTTTATTTAATCTTTGGAAGAAAACTGAGTAATAAAAAGTTGTTTATCTGGGATAACAAAAGCAGGCTAGGCGTGCAAAAAGCGGTAGAGGTACAATTGGAGTTAATAAAAGAGGGAAGCTTTCCAATTCCAGAAAATTTAAAAGAATATGAGGACTTATTATATCTACACCTACGAAATGATGATGCTATTTTCACACAAGATAATGAAGTCGAGATATTTACAGACGGGAAGAAAAAGTTTGATGCACTGATTGCTGATATGGAACAAGCAAAAGATCATATTCACCTTATTTATTATATTGTACGAAACGATAACTTAGGACAACGAATTGCAGACACGTTAGCTAGAAAAGCACGTGAAGGTGTGAAAGTACGATTTTTATATGATGATATGGGCTCTAGACGACTCGGAAAAAAATATATAAGAAGGCTAAAAGATGCAGGGGTAGAAGTTGAATCTTTCTTTCCACCACTAATTCCAAAAGTGAATTTTAAAATTAATCATCGGAATCACCGGAAACTAGCTATTATTGATGGGAAAATTGGTTACATTGGTGGATTTAATATTGGTGATGAATACTTAGGTGCTAGCAAAAAATTTGGTTATTGGCGTGATACACATTTAAGAGTTTTTGGTGAATCTGTTCGTAACATGCAAGCCCGTTACATTCTTGATTGGAACCAAGCATCACGACATGATATTTTATATGAAGATAGATATTTTAAATCAGAGCCTAAAGGTGATGTAGGTATTCAGATCGTTTCAAGTGGTCCTGACTCAGAATGGGAACAAATCAAAAATGGTTATATAAAGATGATTATGGAAGCGAAGAAATTCGTTTACATTCAAACTCCTTATTTTATACCAGATGAAAGCTTAGCAGATGCTATTCGGATTTCCGTATTATCTGGTGTGGATGTGCGAGTTATGATTCCGAATAAACCGGATCACCCATTTGTTTATTGGGCAACATATTCTTATGTAGGTGAGCTATTAGAAGCAGGTGCGAAGATTTATATTTATCAACAAGGCTTTTTACATGCAAAAACCATTGTGGTTGATGGTAAAATTGCTTCTGTCGGTACGGCGAATATAGACGTTCGAAGTTTTCGTTTGAATTTCGAAGTGAATGCTTTTCTATATAGTGAAAAAATAGCTAATCAATTGTTGAATGAATATCACAAGGATATCGAAAATTCAACAGAGTTGACATTGTCCGAATATGAAAAACGATCGCTATGGATTCGCTTTAAAGAATCTGTTTCTAGATTAATATCACCAATTCTTTAAACAGAAAGAGGAATGAACATGGAATCTAAACCATCTGTTGCATCATTAAGTGTAAAAAACTCATATGTCCTACCTTCAGATACAAATGGACACGGGACGCTATTTGGTGGACAATTAATGGCATATATTGATGATATTGCAGCAATTAGTGCAATGCGCCATGCTAGAAAGCTCGTTGTAACAGCTTCGATTGATTCTGTTGATTTTTTATATCCAGTCAAAGAAGGAGATACTATCTGTTTAGAAGCATTTGTTACTTATGCTCACCGGACGTCTATGGAGGTTTTTGTTAAAGCTGTAACAGAGAATCTACTAACGGGAAAACGAAAGGTTTGTGCAAACGCATTTCTTACAATGGTAGCGATAGATGAAAATAATAATCCAACAGAAGTGCCTGGGGTGTATCCAGAATCTGAAGAAGAGAAGTGGTTACATCGTGAGGCGAAGGAAAGAGCGAAGATGCGTAAAGAGCGAAGAAAAGCGGCGAAGGAAATGTCAGAGCGGTTTGGTACCTCTTTTCCATGGAATGAAACAAGCCGCTTAAATTAGAACCTGCTCAAAGCTAAAAAAATTCGATATAGCGCAGTGTTAATATACAGGATTTGGTATTTTATATGAGTCTGTATTTTATTGAAAAAGTGTTTTGTATTGTGGAAGGTGATTGTAATGGAAATATTAGCAATTGAAAATATAGTGAAAACATATGGAGACAAGCAATTATTTGATCGTGTGTCTTTTTCTATCTCTAAAAAAGAACGCATTGGACTAATAGGTGTCAATGGCACAGGGAAATCAACATTATTGAAAGCAATTGCTGGACTAGAAGACATAGATCAAGGGAATATACATCACGCAAAAGACTTTCAAATTACATATTTAAAGCAAGATCCAGAGTTGAATGAAGCTGTTACAGTCTTAGAGGAAGTGTTTGCAGGAGAAGCAACGATAATGGTACTGATGAGACAGTACGAACAAGTACGAATAGAGCTAGAAAAACACCCCAATAATCAAGCGATACAACATCAATTTATGCAAATACAGCAACAAATGGATAGACTGGAAGCTTGGGATGCGAATACTACGGCGAAAATGATTTTGACTAAATTAGGCATAACGGCATTTAATCAACCGATACAACAGTTGTCGGGCGGACAAAAGAAACGTGTAGCGATGGCTAAAGCGCTTATCCAACCGGCAGATTTGCTACTATTAGATGAACCAACAAACCATCTAGACAATCAATCCATTGAATGGCTAGAATCTTATTTAAGTCAATATCAAGGTTCTATTATTTTAATTACGCATGATCGCTATTTTCTAAATCGAATTACTAATCGTATCATGGAATTGGATCAAGGGAATTTATACCAATACATTGGGAATTATGAGATGTTTTTAGAAAAGAAAGCAGAACGAGAAGCGCTAAAGAAACAGAACGAACAAAAACATGCGAACACTTTAAAACGTGAGTTAGCATGGCTAAAGCGTGGTGCAAAAGCCCGCACAACGAAACAAAAAGCAAGAATTGGTCGAGTGGAAGAATTAAAACAGGAAACCTTTGATACTTCAGAATCTGTAATTGATTTTCAAGTAGGTACGAAACGTTTGGGGAAAAAAGTATTGGAGTTACACGATGTATCCAAAGCCTACAATGGTATAAAATATATTAACGAGTTTAATGTGCTCGTTACCCCAGATGATCGAGTTGGAATTATTGGTACGAACGGTAGCGGTAAAACGACATTACTACAGTTAATAGCAGGTCATATCAAGCCAGACAGTGGTGAGATAGAAATCGGCAGTACAGTGCATATCGGTTACTACACACAAGATCATAGTGAGATGGATGATAATTTACGAATCATTGATTATATTCGCCAAACAGCAGAAGTGATCCATACAAAAAATGGGGAAACCATTACAGCAGAACAAATGCTAGAACGCTTTTTATTTCCTCGTTCACAACAATGGACTTATATTCGTCGTTTATCTGGCGGGGAACGTAGACGCCTTTATTTATTACAAGTCTTAATGCAAGAACCAAATGTGCTTTTATTAGATGAACCAACAAATGATTTAGATGTGCAAACCTTAAGTGTATTAGAGGATTATCTAGATAGTTTTCCGGGTGTTGTAATCACTGTCTCGCACGACCGATATTTTCTTGACCGTGTGGTAAACCAATTGATTGCTTTTACTTCACCAGGAGAAACCTCGATGTTTTTTGGTAATTATACGGAATATATAGATGATCTTGAGCTAAGCCAGGCAAGTAAAACGAAGGATATAGCCAAGAAAACAGCTCACCACACAAAACCGAAGCGAAAAAAATTATCTTATAAAGATCAAAGAGAATGGGAAAGTATTGAGGAAGAGATTGCAGAATTGGAAGAACAAATAAATGAAATGCAAGAAGCGATCGTTCAAGCTGGAAGTGATTTAGAAAAAGTTCAAACTTTCTATGAAAAACAAACAGAATTAGAAGCATCTTTAGAGCAGAAAATGGAACGATGGGAAGAGTTATCCTTATTAGTTGAAGAAATAGAACAACAAAAGTAGCTTTGTTTTGATGAAATAATATATATATTAATTGGAGGTAAGGATAGTGGCAGATATACAAATGCAAGAAAAATATGCAGAACTGGCTTTACAAACAGGTGTTAATTTACAAAAGGGTCAAGCATTAATGATTAATTCATCCATTGAAGGAGCAGATTTTACACGAATTGTAGTACGTAAAGCATATGAATTAGGTGCAAAAGACGTATTGGTTAATTGGGAAGATGATACGATCACTTTATTAAAGTATCAGCATGCACCAGAGGAAGTCTTAACTGACATTCCAGCATGGCAAGTGGAGAAATATTTGGCTTTTGCGAAAGACGGTGCGGCTTTGTTATCGATTCGTTCAACAAATCCAGATTTATTAAAAGATGTTGATCCTGCAAAAGTAGCCAAAACACAAAAAGCTGCAAGTGAAGCAATGAAAGAGTTCCGTAAATATACGATGAATGATCGAATTGCATGGTCAATTATTTCTATCCCAACAGGTGATTGGTCTCAAAAGATATTCCCGGGTAAATCACAAGAAGATGCTAAAGAAGCTTTGTGGGAACAAATTTTTAAAATTGTACGTGTTGATCAAGCTGATCCGGTTTCTGCTTGGGATGAACACAACAAAAACCTTAAAGCTGCACGTGAAGTATTAAATAAAAAACAATACAAAGCTTTACTATTTAAAGCGCCTGGTACAGATATTCGTTTTGATTTACCAGAAGGACATATTTGGAAAGGTGGTGCAGCAGAAACTACTGATGGTAATCCATTTAATCCGAATATGCCAACCGAAGAAGTATTTACATTACCGCATAAATATGGTGTTAACGGTATAGTAACAAGTACAAAACCATTAATTTATGGTGGAAACATGATTGATAATTTCGCTCTAACTTTTAAAGATGGAAAAGTAGTTGATTTCAAAGCAGAGCAAGGTTATGAAACGTTAAAGCATTTATTAGAAACGGATGAAGGGGCTAGCCGTTTAGGAGAACTTGCACTAGTGCCACACGCATCACCTATTTCTCAATCAGGATTAATTTTTTACAATACTTTGTATGATGAGAATGCTTCTTGCCACATTGCACTAGGAAAAGCCTATCCAACCAGTATTGCGGGTGGATCAGACATGGATGAAGATGAATTAGATAAACATGGTGTGAATGATAGTTTAACACACGTCGACTTCATGATCGGTTCAGGAGAATTGGATATTGATGGAGTAAAAGCTGATGGTGGAACAGAAGCGGTATTCCGCAAAGGAGCTTGGGCATTTTAAAATAAATATCGTGTAGTCAAAAGAATTGGGAGAAACTAAATAATAAGAAACAGGAAGCGAACGTAAATTCTAAAATATGAATTATCGTTCGCTTCTTATTTGGAGCTAATTATTTAGCCGTGAAAATATGCAATCATTCTTCGAAAATAAAAGGCCTTTTCTTCATGCGATGTATCGCTATCTCAGCATGCATCAAATAATTAAAGTAATTTATTCTTTATTAATACGCCACGAATCATTGCATAGCTATAAGCTTCCCCTAACTTTTCTTTTAATGCTTTTAGCTTAGGTTCAGTTAATTCAGCTTGAGCAGTTAGTATTGCTTGTTCTTGCATTTCAGAAAAGAATTTATCCCACTCCAATTTATAACCTTCTTGAAAGCATTGATATAAATGATTCATTATCGTTTGTTCTTTGACCTCTCTCATTTGTGCAATTTCCTCAAGTGTATATCCTGCTTGATCTAGTTCATAGCTAATCAAATGACTTGGCTTTTTATCGTGCTTATTTGTTTGATTCGCTGTTGTCCATGTGTTGATTTCATTGATAAACGCTTCGCCATATTGTTGATATTTTTTCTCCCCGACTCCTTTAATACTTAGCATGGCCTGCTTTGTTTTTGGGAGGTAGGTACTCATTTCTTTTAATGCTACGTCTGAGAATAAAATATATGGTGGAACGCCTTGCTGGTCGGCTATTTTCTTTCGTAATATTCGTAATGCTTCAAACAATCCTTTATCATAGTCGCTAGATACTTGCTGTTTGACGCTAGTCTGTTTCATCCATATTTTTTGATTTCCTCTTAGAACAGCTTCTGCATGCTTTGTTAATTGTAATGTTGGATAACGTTGATCACCGGTCGATAAATAGCCTTCTGCTACTAAATAATGAATAAAATTAGTAATTCTTTTTTCTGTTTCTTTCTCCATTAATCCATAAGTAGATAACGTTTCAAAGCCAAATTGTTTTATTTTTTTATCTTTTGATCCTTTCAGTACTTTGGCAGTAAGACCTGCACCAAATCGTTCTCCCATTCGTTTCACGCACGATAAAACCATTTGTGCCTCTCGAGTTGTATCGGTCTGCTCGCCACTTTGTTGACAATTACTACAATTTTCACAACCGTCTTTTAAAGAATCATCATGAAAATATTGTAACACAAACTGTTGTAAACAACTGGAAGTATGGCAATAATTGATCATGGATTGTAGTTTTTTGTATTCTTGCGTTTTTTTGTCGGTATCCATTAAAGATTGTTCGATTAGAAATTTTTGCAAATGAATATCTTGACCAGAAAATAGCAAAATACAATCACTTGGTTCTCCGTCACGCCCTGCCCGCCCTGCCTCCTGATAATAGGATTCAATATTCATTGGTAATGCGTAATGAATCACGTAGCGAACGTTTGATTTATCAATTCCCATACCAAAAGCATTAGTGGCAACCATAATAGTAGCCTCTTCTTGAATAAAACGATTTTGTTCTTGCTGCCGTAATTGTTCACTTAGTCCAGCATGATAACTTGCTACAGCATATCCTTTTTGTTTCAGTAAAGAAGATAAGGAATCGACTTGCTTTCGTGTTGGAGCATAGATAATACCTGATTCATGTTTATGTTCAGCTAAATAGCTTTTTAGAAAGGTTTGTTTATCTTGTCCCTTAATAACATGAAACGAAAGATTTTTTCTTGCAAAACCTGTATTAACAACTGCGTTATCTGTTACAGCTAGTAATGTTTGAATGTCTTGAATAACTTCTTTTGTTGCAGTTGCTGTTAATCCCATTACAAAAGGTAGGTTTGGTAACGTTGAAATAGTAGAAACAATGGAACGATAACTTGGACGAAAGTCATGTCCCCATTGAGAAATACAATGTGCTTCATCAAACGCGAGAAATGATAGCTTGATCTGTTTAATAATTGCTAAAAACTGCGGATGATCAAATCGCTCTGGTGCAACATAAATAAATTGATACACTCCATGTTGAAGAGAAGTAAGACGTTTTTGTTGTTCAGCGCTTGATAATGAGCTATTTATGTAAGTAGCGCTAATTCCAAGGTTTTCTAAAGCATCTACTTGATCCTTCATAAGCGAAATCAAAGGGGAGACAATAATAGCTGTTCCTTTTAAAATTAACCCGGGAATCTGATAACAAATTGATTTCCCACCGCCTGTTGGCATGATACCTAAAGTGTTTTTTTTCTGTACTATATGTGAAATAACGTCCTCTTGACCAGGTCGAAACGAATCAAAACCATAATATTCCTTTAATGCTTTTTTTGCTTGATCTAACATAAATATTCATCCTTTTTGAGTGCATACTATCCTTTTAATGATAACGTATTGCGCTTTATGTAGAAAGTATAGTTATTTAAAAATTTACAAAAAGAATAAAAATTCTTGATTTACATGAGAGCCAACTACCAGTAAACTAACGTTATACTATTTTCGCTTTAATTAACAGGCCGAAAGGGGGAGAAGACAGTGATAGATTCATTTTTATTAGAGTTTATGATTATTGGTTTGCTCGGTGTTGGATCACAATGGATCGCTTGGCGTTTTCGTTTACCAGCGATTGTCGTTATGTCCATTATTGGATTGTTAGCAGGTCCCATGTTTAATCTGATTCGTCCAGAACAAGATTTTGGTGATTTATATAGTCCGTTTATTTCAGTCGCGGTAGCAATTATTTTGTTTGAAGGAAGTCTAAACTTGAATTTCAAAGAGGTATCAGGCCTTGGTAAACCTGTGTTTCGAATTGTGACATGGGGAGCTTTTATTAGTTGGATGCTTGGTTCTTTAACTGCGCATTATATTGCGGGATTATCCTGGGAAGTTTCTTTTGTTATAGGTGCGATCTTTATTGTGACAGGTCCAACGGTTATACTGCCATTGCTACGTCAATCAAAATTGAAACCGCGCCCTGCAAAAATATTGAAATGGGAAGGTATCATTGTTGACCCCTTTGGAGCATTGCTTGCTGTATTTGCTTTTGAAATTATTGTGTTCTTCACAGGAGAGGAGTCAACGATCTACTCTCTGTTATACTTCATTTTAGCATCTATATTTGCTGTAGCTTTAGGGTTTGTGTTCGGTAAATTAATTGGAAAATATTTCGAAGAGGGCCGTATTCCGGAATATTTAAAATCTTCGACTGTTTTAATAGCGGTTATTGCTTGTTTTACTATTGCAGATGAAATAGCACATGAAACAGGTTTGCTTGCTGTAACTGCAATGGGCATGACCTTAGCTAACATGGGTATTGCCTCAATTAGACAGATGCGTCACTTTAAAGAAGATATTTCCATATTGCTTGTATCAGCAATATTTATTATGTTGACAGCATCTTTAACAAGAGAAACCTTGGTGCAAGTATTTCAACCGGAAATTATTGCCTATGTACTGCTTATGTTATTTCTTGTACGACCATTGTCTATTTTCTTATCAACGATTCGAACAGATCTAAAGATTCAAGAAAAAATATTAATCGGTTGGATTGCTCCACGTGGAATTGTTGCATTAACGGTAGCTAGTTATTTTGCCTCTGTTTTAACAGAAGGTGGTTACGAAGGTGCTGAAATAGTCACATCTATCACATTTGCACTTGTATTCTTTACTGTTTGTGCCCATGGTTTTTCTATCGGATGGCTTGCTAAAAAACTTAACCTATCCTCAAAGGGGAAACCAGGCGTATTAATGGTAGGAAGTAACCAGTTTTCTGTTTCATTAGCAAATGTAATGAAAAAATTAGATATTCCTATTCTTATTACTGACTCTTCATGGGAAAGGTTACATAAAGCACGTCAAGCGGGGATACCGTTTCACTATGGTGATATTTTATCAGAGCAAACAGAATATATGATAGATATGACGCCATACGATTATTTAGTAGCAGCAACTGAATATGATGCATATAATGCACTTGTCTCTTCAACATTTGTCCCAGAATTCGGAAGAAAAGATGTTTACCGTTTGTCTATTCAACGAAACAGTGGAGATAATTTAGAAGATATGGATCATACTATCGGAGGAAGAGTGCTATTTGATGAAAAATTTGCTTTCGATGATTTAACACATAAAGTTGAAATTGGTTATGTGTTTCGGAAAACAACACTTACTGAACAGTACTCATTTGATAATTATATGACTAACTGTGAGTCAAGTACTGTATTACTGTTTACCCTTAAACAGAATGGTGTCATTCAATTCTTTACAGAAGATGCAACTGTGAGACCAGTAGTTGGAGACATCGTTGTTTGTTTAACACCTCCGAGCAAAGAATTTGGAAAAATAAAAGATAAGATAGAAGAACAACGTAAACAAAAAAACAATAAATAAATGACATGTTACAACAATCATGCCATACAGGAATTAAAAACCGAACACTGAAGAATGGATGTTATAAATTCAGAAGTGTTCGGTTTTTAATGATTACTAATCTCATTTATCTAAGTTTATTTTTTTAAAAAAAATTGTAGGTTTTATATGATAACACACGGGTATGTAAAAAATGGGTATGTAAACATATATATAAGCGTGGACTTTCAATGTAAGTGAAAGGGTGTGCACATATCTTTTTAGTCTAAAAAGCTAATATTAATTATAAGATTATGTTATAAGGAAGTGATACATTCGAAGGCTATTGCAGAAGCTATTTTAAAGTATTTGCTAAGAATAGAGAGTATTTTAGCCTATAAATACATAAAGCTAAATCATTTGTTTCTAAGACGTTAATATGTAGTAAAATTCCAAATAATTCGTTTTAATCCTGTTTGTTAACAAATTAAGGTTAATTTATACTAGACTTACTGTGAAAAAATTGAGGCAGCTTTTGGAAGAGGAGGATCTGGTTCATTGAAAATTATTAGAGCAATGGATAATTTCTTATTAAAAATAGAAGAAATTATTTTAAGCTACTCCGTTATTTTAATAGCAATCATGGTTGTAGGAAATGTACTTAGCAGAGCAATCACTGGTTCAAGTTGGGTTTTCTCTGCTGAAATTAGTTTATTTGCTGTAACTATTGCTACATTTATGGGAATTAGTTATGCAGCAAGAAAAGGGCGTCATATTAGTATGTCAGCATTTTATGATTTAGCTCCTTACCCCGTTCGAAAAGCTTTAGCTATTCTCATTCCTTTCGTTACTGCAATCGTACTCTTTGTAGTAGCATACTATTCATATCTATATGTTGTGTCTGTACATGAAAGTGGTACAGTAACTGCCGCATTACAATTACCAGCAACATACATGTTAATCTTTATTCCTATCGGGCTATTATTAGGAGGTATTCAATACTTACGTAATATGTGGGTAAATCTAGTGAATAAAGATATCTATTTAGGGACAGATGTGAAAGATTATAATGATGAAGATAAAGAAAGTCGAAAACAAGATATGGAAGATCAAATTCATGTCTAAATAACAATTGTCATGTTAGTAACTTAACAACTACATACAAATAACTAGTAAGCAAAGAAAATCGTTATAGAAAGGATAACATTATGTTAACGACACTATTGACTATTATGGTCGTCTTATTATTATTAAACTTTCCTATGATGATTCCTTTAATTGCTGCACCATTAGTGGTGATGCTGATTTTTTTTCCAATGATGGATCCCATGCTGATGATGCAGCAATTAAAAACAGGAATCGAGTCATATGTACTATTAGCGGTGCCATTATTTATCTTCGCAGCTGACATCATGACTACAGGGAAAACCTCAAATAGATTATTAGATTTTATTGGTTCATTCGTTGGTCATATTAGAGGTGGATATGCCATTACAACTTCAGCAGCCTGTACGTTATTTGGTGCTATTTCAGGATCAACCCAAGCGACAGTTGTTGCAATAGGAACACCGATGCGTCAACGACTATTAAAAGCAGGGTATAAAGATTCTAGTGCGATTGCACTTATTATTAATTCTTCTGATATTGCGCTGCTTGTACCACCAAGCATAGGCATGATTATGTATGCATTAGTATCTGGTACTTCTGTTGGGGATCTTTTTTTAGCAGGTATTATTCCAGGGACACTGGTTTTTTTATGTTTTGCTATCTATAGTTATCTTCATGCAAGAATACATGATATTCCTCTTGCTGATAAAAAAACATGGGCAGAGCGTTGGAAATTTACGAAAAAAGCATTATTGCCACTAGGCTTTCCGGTTATTGTTATCGGAGGACTTTACTCCGGCCTATTTGGACCAACAGAAGCCGCTGGTGTATCTGTGTTTTATGCTTTTATTTTAGAAGTAGTGGTATTTCGTTCGATTAAATTGAGGGATATACCAAACGTAGCTTTGTCGACAGGATTAGTAACCTCAGCGGTATTTGTGTTGGTTGCAGGCGGGCAAGCATTTACTTGGTTAATTTCATTTGCTAGAATTCCTCAGCAAATTACTGAAACAGTATTAGGTACTGATCCAAGTAAATTATTTGTACTCTTAATGGTTTCATTATTTTTCTTTATTGGGTGTATGTTTGTGGACCCAATCGTAGTTATTTTAGTATTAACACCAATTTTTATGCCATCTGCTCAAGCGGCGGGAATTGATCCAGTGCACTTGGGGATCATTGTCACTTTTCAAGCTGCATTAGGATCCGCCACACCACCTTTTGGGGTGGACATCTTTACAGCTAGTGCTGTTTACCAAAAATCGTATTTAGATGTTATTCGGGGAACTCCTCCGTTTATTATCATGTTACTTGCAGTTGGTATCTTGTTAATTTTAGTTCCAGATATTTCACTTGCTTACCGTTGGTTCCTACCATCATAAGTAGTGATGTCATATATAATAAAAAAACAGGAGGTAATGAACATTTTTAACAAAAAACATTTTTATGGTTTATTTACAATTTTAATACTTAGCTTTTTATTAGTTGCTTGTGGCGGTAAAGACGATGATGCCACAAGTGGTAGTAAAGATGGAGAAGGATCAGAATATAGTCAAGATACATGGAAATTTGTCACAGAAGAAGTTGCTGGTCAAGTACAATATGAATATGCTGCAGAATTTGCAAAACGTGTTAGTGAAAAAACAAATGGTGCTATTACAGTTGAGCCATATGAATACGGTGGCTTAGGAAGTGAAAGTGACCAAGTAGAAATGTTGCAAAATGGTGGCGTTCAAATGGCTGTTATGTCACCAGGATTTACAGGTGGTATGGTGAAAGAAGGGCAGATCTTTGCACTTCAATACCTATTTCCTGATAGTGTGGAAAAAACACAAGAAATTTTAACGAATAGTGAGGCATTAAATACAGATTTGCGTAAACGATATGAAGAATATGGTATCTCTCCATTAGCTTTCTGGACAGAAGGTGCGACGCAATGGACTAGCTCTACACCAATTAAAAAACCAGAAGACTTTAATAACTTCAAAATGCGCACACAAGAATCTCCTTTAATTTTAAAATCATACGAAGCATATGGTGCTGATCCAACACCAATGAGCTGGAGCGAACTATACACTGCGTTGGATAACGGCACAGTTGAAGGCCAAGAAAACCCAATTTTCTTTATTGGAGATGCTTCATTCCATGAAGTACAAGATTATATGACAATCTCGAATCACAATAACTACGTAGCAATGACTACAGTTAATACTGACTGGTATGAAAGTTTAGGGGAAGCAGAACAGAAACTAATTGATGAAACAGTAGAAGAAATGAGGTCTTGGACATTTGATGAACAACAGCGTCAAAATGACAAGTTCTTAGAAGAAATCAAAAATGATACAGATAATCCAACAGAAGTTATTGAATTAACAGAAGAAGAACGTGAAGCATTCAAAGAGTTAGCTTTACCCGTACGTGATTTCTATCGTGAAAATGTTTCAACAGTAGATGGTGAAATTCTAGATAAGTTAGTGAAGGAAATCGAAGAAGTACAATAATTAAAAAAAATCGAGCCAGTGCAGGCTCGATTTTTTAATGCTGAGATATGTTAAATAATATCTTTTTCATCAGCAGGTTGACGTTCTTTCCACTCGTTGTAAAAGTGTGAGGCAATTGTTTTGATAACGGCATATGCTGGTATGATGAATAGCAAACCTAGAAAACCAGCAATACCACCAGCAGCTAAGATTAAAGTAATCACCGTTAAAGGATGAATTTTTAATACTTTACCCATTACATTAGGTGAGATAAAATTACCTTCTATTTGTTGCGCTATAATCATTACTACTGCAGCCCAAACCCCTAACATTGGCTCTTGAAAGAAACCAACAATAACTGCGGGGACAGCGGATAGAAATGGCCCTACAAATGGAATCAAGTTCATTACAATACTAAATAAAGCAAGTGTTAAAGAATACGGCAAATCAATAATTAGATAGCCGATATATAACATAATCCCAACGCACAAACTAACAATGAATTGCCCTTGAATGAATGAAGCCAAAGTATGGTTAATATCACTAGCTAATTTTCTTAGACTGTTTGATTTATTTTCACTAAGAAACTGTGTAATAAAAGGGATGAATTTATCCCCATCTTTTAACATGAAGAATAAGAAAAACGGGATCAAAAAGAATGAGAAAACAAATCCGAAAATTTGAGCAACGGTATCCACTAAAGCCCCAGTGATATTTTCCGCATAAGTCATTAAATTATTTGTTATGTTTTGAATCGTTTCTTCAAATTGTTTTGGGATATAGCTTTGACTATTTTGCCATAGATTAATTAATTCTTCTGCATTACGAACCATATTTGGCACACTATTTACTAATTTATTAAATTGTTGTTGTACAATAGGTGCAACGAAATTAATTCCAAAAAAGAGTATACCTATTATTAACAGAAATACGATTAAAATACCCAAAATACGTGGTACTTTGTATTTTTCTAATAAATTAACGATCGGGTTAGTTATGTAAAAAATTAATCCTGCTCCAATGATCGGAACAGCTATTGCGGCAATATAAGCAGCTACAGGAGCAAAAATAAAGTTTGTAATAGAAATTAAATAAATTAATAAAAATATTAAAATGGCTGTAACAAGAATTCTGGTACTCTTCTTTTGTAACAAGCAGTTCAACACCTTTCTATTTGTACAGGTAATATTAGGATAGCATAAATTGAGCAAGAAGAGTATATTTTTATTATTTCAAATTAAATTGTTTATTTTTCAACTATTTAATCAAATTACTAGCCATGAATTAAATTTTTATCATGTGTATATTTAATAAGTTTTTTGTTGAAAAAGGGATGTATGAAGCGAAGTTATCATTATTGAACTTGAGCTGTCCTATATTGAGTCAAAAAACTTGACATCATTTTCTTCTTCTTTTAGTATAATACAGTAAACTAGTCGGAATTAAATGAATAAATATAATGATTAATTCCGACTAAATTTATCGACAAACAAGGAGGGTTTACATGGATACAATATTTATTATACTAAATATTGTTGTCATGCTTGCAATTATTGCTTTATTATTTTATATGCAAAAAAAGCATGTCTCATTTAGTAAGCGTGTTTTTACTGGTTTAGGTTTAGGTGTTGGGCTAGGTGCTTTATTACAAATAGCTTATTCTGCAGATTCTGAAGTGGTTCGTGTAACAACAGATTGGTATAACATTGCGGGTAGAGGATATGTATCATTATTAATGATGATTGTCATCCCGCTTGTTATGGTTTCAATTATTCAATCCATCATTAATTTAGAAAAATCAGCAGATTTAGGAAAAATGTCTGCATGGATTATTACGTTTTTAGTCGGTACAGCAATGATAGCAGCGTTAGTAGGTATTGGGAGTGCAGCAATTTTTGATTTGAATGCTGATCAAATTGAAATCGGTCAAGCAGAGCAAGATCGAGGGATAGCATTAGAAGAACGATTAGGTGATGTAAAAGATTTGTCTACACCTGAAAAGATTTTGAGCTTTATTCCATCAAATCCATTTTTAGATATGACAGGTCAGCGTGCAACATCAACAATTGCTGTTGTTATTTTCTCTATTTTTATTGGTATCGCAGCATTGGGCGTTCGGCGTAAAAAGCCGGAAGAAGCCAAACGTTTTATTGGTGGTGTGAATGCCATTTATGCGGTTGTAATGCGAATGGTTACACTCATTTTACGTTTAACACCATATGGTATTTTAGGTCTCATGGCTAACACGGTTGCACGTACAGATATTGCAGGAATCGTTGAATTAGGTAAATTTGTTGGTGCATCGTATGTTGCTTTACTTGTTATGTTTGGTGTGCACTTACTTTTTATAGCTGGATTTGGCTTAAACCCATTCACATATGTGCGAAAAGTACTACCTGTATTAGGATTTGCCTTCACCTCTCGTTCAAGTGCAGGTACGATTCCATTGAATATTCAGACACAAAGGAACAGCTTAGGCGTACATGATGGAATTGCTAATATGTCTGCTTCGTTTGGGGCTACAATTGGTCAGAATGGTTGTGCGGGTATCTATCCTGCCATGTTAGCTGTGATGATTGCTCCTTCACAAGGTATCGATCCTTTAACACCAGGATTTATTATTCAACTCGTTTTAATTATTGGTATTAGTTCATTTGGTGTAGCTGGTGTCGGTGGCGGTGCTACATTTGCCGCTTTGATTGTACTATCATCGATGAATTTACCGGTAGCATTGGCTGGTTTGCTTATATCAGTAGAACCACTAATTGATATGGGGCGTACAGCACTTAATGTAAATGATGCAATGGTTTCGGGAACATTAACATCAAAAATAATGAAGAAATTAAATATTAAACGTTATAATGATAAAAATGCGGTAGAAAAAGAAGTGAGTTTATAAATAATAGAAGCGTGGATTTCATAATGAGATCCACGCTTTTATATGTTGTTACTTTTTAATTTTATTCATTGTAATATAGAATGCTGGCAATAACACTAGTGTTAAGATAGTGGAGAACAACAAACCATATACAATGGAAATAGCTAACGGCTTAAACAGTACATCACCTGTAAATATAATTGGTACAAGTGCTGCAATCGATGTTAAAGTTGTTAAAATAATTGGACGGACTCGCGCACGGCCAGCTTCCATAATAGCCTGTAATACGGAACCATAAACATTTCGATTTTGTTCAATAAATTCAATAAGTAAGATGGAATTTCTAACAACTATACCTGACAAGGAAACTATCCCTAATACAGCTAAGAAGCTTAATGGTTCACCAGAAATAAATAATCCTACTATTGCTCCAGTAATTGCAAGGAACACGGTACTTGTAATTAATAATGGTGTTAATAGCGAATTAAACTGAATCGCAATCGTTAAATAAATCAGGAACAGTACAATTAAAAATAATTTTGCTACTTCAACGAAAAATGCTGTTTCAGCAGAAGCTTCTCCCTTTTCAATAATTTGATACCCATTAGGTAACTCCCCTGACATAGAAGCAATGATATCTTCTGCATCTTGAGTAAATGTTTGTGCTTCACCATCTACTTCATAACCTTCAATAGTAATGGTACGATTCCCATTGTAATGAGGGATAGCGCCGATTTGTTCACTGGATTCTTTCGTTATAAAAGAATCATAGCCGATGATTTCTGGTTGTGACATTGCTTTACGACTTGGAACAGCTAAGTTTAAAGCTGTTAAATCGATTCCTTCTGCATTTCCATCGTCTAGTAACAATTGAATTGGCAATCGTTCTTCACCATTATCAAAATCTCCTAGTGGAATGCCGATATTAGCAAGTTGTAGCGTTCCGATAACTTGATTCGGATTTACTCCTTTATTAGCTAATAATTCACGATCGAGCTTATACGTTATATAGTTTTGTTCTTTACTAGTATTTGATGTGACAATTTTTGAGCTTTCTAAATCCGCTAACTGATTTTTTAAATCCTCGGAAAGGTTAACGAGCTGATCAATGTCAGGTCCTTGAACTTTAACTTCTACACTTGGAGAAGGAGGTGGACCAGACACAATCGTTTCTAAAAATATTTCTACATTAGGGAATGCTTCTCTTAATGGTGATTCCCATTTATCAATAAAATCAGCTGAGGTTGTGACCTCTCGATCGACCCGTACAACTAGCTGACCTGTGTTTTCTCCAGTCTGTGTCATACTTGAATTGAAGATACCAGGTAAACCACTTCCGGCATAGGTTACGGTTTCGGTAATCGTATCAGACTGTTCAAGTAAAAAGTTCTTGATTTGTGCTAAAGTTTGATTCGTATCTTCTATTGTCGTTCCTTGATTTAATCTTGCAGAGATCGTCACTTCTTCCCGATCAGCAGCAGGGAAGAATTCAAATGGCACCTTAAACGCCAATAATAGTAAGAGAAGACAAAGGGTAATACCTAAGCTTACGGTTAGCCAAGGTTTTTTTAAAGTAGTTGGAATAATGGAATCAGCATAGACTTTCTCAATTTTGTTAAACAATTGACCTAATAGACCAACTTGTTTTTTAGGCTTGTGCTTTTGCTTTCGTTTATCCACACGTTTCTTCTTTGTATATTGTACCGTTGGAATAAATGTTAGCGCTAATAATGTGGACGCAACGACTGTACAAATTAAAGCTAACGGTAATGCTCGAATGAAGTCGCCATTACTTCCAGATAAAAAAGTTAAAGGAAAGAAACTAAACACAATCATTAGTGTGGAAGTAATAATAGAAACGCCTACTTCTCGAACCCCGTTAATGGTTCCTTTTAATGCGGAATCGCCTAATTGAAAACGTCGTTGAATGTTATCATTTACAACAATTGCATCATCCACAAGAATACCAATAGCTACAATCATACCAATAATAGATATTTGATTTAAGTCCACTCCTGCATACGGTAAAGGGATTAAACCGACGATAATAGAAATTGGTATAGCGAATGCAACTAAAATAGCTGAAGAAATAGGTAATCCAAGTAACATAATAACTAACACTGCAATTAATGAGATGATAAACGAAGTAATAAGGCTAGAATACACATCGTTAATAACGGTGCTTTGTGTGTAAAATTGATCTACTGTAATGTCTTCAGGTAATGCTTCAGTCAATATATCAACTTTATCAGTAATACTTTCCTGAATTTTTTCAATATTAACACCTTCTTCAGCCTGAACGGTAATCGAAAGTGCATAGTTATCTTCGTAACGAATAATATCTGAGGCACTCTTGTTTTTACGCTCAATAGAAGCAATGTCATTCAAGTAAATGGCTTCACCTGAGGCTACACTATTTGCGATATATATGTCTTGTAAATCTTCTAAACTTTCATTGGCGTCAATTGTTAATTGATAAAGCGTGTTATCCTGTTGTTCCGTTCCGAGTGCTTTTGGAGAAGTTGCCTTTGTAATAGCTGTGATCACTTGATTCGGTTGGATTTGATTTCTACCTAGTGCTTCTGGTTTCACAGATATCTCCAACTGTTCATCAGGTAGCCCTTTTACTTGAAGGCTTTCTACCCCATTAATAGAAGTGAGCTGCTTCTCCCATTGATCCAATTGATCTCGTAAGCTATACAATGATTCCTGTTCTTTTGCTAATAAATGATAGGTGGTAACGTTAGATTTAACTAAATCTGTTGATATGTTCGGTGTTTGCACTTCGTCTGGAAATGACTTAGCTGTTTCCGAAATCGTTTGTCTTAGCGTACTATAAACATTACTTACATCGCTATCACTGTCTAGTGATAGCGTAATGGCAGAAAAACCGTTAGTGGAAGCGGAAGAGATTTCGGAGATGCCATCGATACTTCCTAATGCATTTTCAATTGGATTTGTCACCGTTTGCTCCATCTCTTTAGGTGTTGCCCCAGGATACACAGTAGAGACAGATGCGATATTTTGGTTAATTTCAGGAATATCTCGTTTAGGTAATTGAATATATGTGAATATACCTGTGAAAATTAGTAATATCATAAATATCCAAACAATTTTTCGATAACGCAGTATAAGGTTCATGCGTACCCCCCTTTAGTTATAAAGTGCCACAAGTATATCAAATAATACCCTGTTCATTCATCTTTAAAACGCTATCAATACATAAAAGAATATGAAATAATAAAAAGAAATATATTATCTAGGAGGTATATGTTATGGTTAAACAATTAAATATGGAAAAATATGCGCAGCTAATATTAAAAACTGGTGTACATCTCCAGCCAAAGCAAGGATTAATTATTAACGCCCCAATTGAAGCTGCAACATTTGTTCGCCTAGTTGTAGAAAAAGCATATGATTTAGGAGCAAAAAACGTACATATTGAGTGGAGTGACGATGAGCTTACTTATTTGAAAATGTTACACGCTCCGATGGAAGTATTAGAAGCATTTCCAAAATGGAAGGCAGACGGACTGTTAGAAATGGTGCAAGAGGGGTATTCGTTATTAACTATCTATGGACCAGACCCGGACTTGTTGAAAGAAATTGATGCGGATCGAATTACAGCAGTGAATAAAGCTAGTGCTAGAGCTTTAACAACCTATCGAGACTATGTCATGAATGATCGAGTAACTTGGTCAGTTGTCGGTTATCCGACCGAAAATTGGGCGAAAAAAGTATTTCCTAATCTACTAGCTGAAGATGCACAAGAAAAATTATGGGAACAAATTTTCAAAATCACACGAGTGAATCAAGATGACCCATTACAAGCATGGCAGCAACATAATCAACTATTAAAAAAAGCGAGATCATATTTAAATAAAAAACAATATCATCAATTGATTTACAAAGCGGAAGGGACAGATTTGATCATAGAATTACCCAAGGGACATATTTGGCATGGTGGTTCTGGTTTATCTGAGCAGGGCACACCATTCAACGCGAATATACCAACAGAGGAAGTATTCACTATGCCACATAAATATGGCGTGCATGGGACTGTTAGGAGTACGAAACCATTGAGCTATGGGGGAAATATAATTGATCAATTCTCTCTAACGTTTAAAGATGGTGAAGTAGTTAATTTTACTGCTGAACAAGGGGAAGAAGCTTTAAAACACTTATTAGAAACAGATCAAGGTGGCGCCAAGCGATTAGGTGAAGTAGCATTAGTGCCCCATCAATCGCCTATTTCACAATCAGGGCTGATTTTTTACAATACATTATTTGATGAAAATGCCTCATGCCATCTTGCTCTTGGAAAAGCATATCCTAATACCATTGCGAATGGTTCAACCATGTCAGAAGAAGAGATGGATCAACATGGTGTGAATAATAGTTTGATTCATGAAGATTTTATGATTGGTTCAGCATCAATGGATATTGATGGTATAACTTCTGACGGTAAAACAGAACCGATTTTCCGACAAGGAAATTGGGCAATTAATTTCGATAATGTAAATTAAATTCATATTAAAAATTGGCGTGTATGTGACTTGATTCTAAAAGTTATCTACACGCCAATATATATTACACTTTGTTTCAACTCGCTTACAATCCGATTAAATTATCTTTAATGAAGTGAATTTTATATTATAGTGGGTATACATTAGAGAGGGATTGCTATAATAACAAGCGTATCGATAATTATTAGGAGTGAGCGATATGAAGCGTGACGCTTTTTTTGATAATGCGAAGTTTATTTTAATATATCTAGTTGTATTTGGCCATATGATTCAGCCATTTACAGAAACAAAAATAATTGAAGTGTTGTACAATTTTATATACATTTTTCATATGCCCGCCTTCATCTTACTTAGTGGTTTTTTTGCAAAAGGTATAGGTGAAATGAAGTATATATGGAATTTGTTTAGAAAGTTAATAATCCCGTATCTTGTTTTCCAAGTATTGTATTCAGGCTATTACTTTATTATTGGGGATGCTAGTTGGCAAACAGTATGGTATGAGCCGCATTGGTCTTTGTGGTTTTTATTGAGTTTATTCTGCTGGCATATTTTGTTGATTTTGTTTAAGAAAATACCGGTTAATTTAGGTGTTAGTATTGCAGTTGTAACAGGAATAGTTGTTGGGTACATCAATTCCATTGGGCATGAATTTAGTCTGTCACGAACTTTTGTTTTCTTTCCTTTCTTTTTGATTGGCTATTGGTTATCGAAAGAACAAATCGTAAAGCTAACACAACCCGTTATCAAATGGGCTGCTGTATTTGTAGTTGTTATTGTGATTAGCATTTTAACTGCTACACCAGCTTTTTCTTCAGAATGGTTACTGGGCTCTTTTTCTTATCAAGATATGGGGCAACCGATTTGGGGTGGACTGCTTCGCTTGGGCGTTTATTTATTAGCGTTAACAGTAACTTGTAGTATTTTTGCTTGGGTACCTCGAAAAACGTATCATTGGACGAAGCTTGGTAAACAAACGTTATACGTTTATTTATTGCATGGGGTCTTCATTCAATTTTTCCGAGAAGCCGGTTGGTTTAAAGTAGACCATATATTCGATATTGTAGGATTGGCAATGCTGTCCATGATTATTGTACTGTTGTTGTCTAGTAAAGTCGTTTTTGTTTCGTTCCAGCCATTTATTGAAGGGAAGATAACCCAGTTGAAGCAATGGAGGTATGAGCGTAGACAGCGAAGAGAGGAAGAATTATTACAGTGATTAGAAGCTGATGAGAAAGAAACTTTTCTTTTTCATCAGCTTTTTTAAAATCGAAAGTATAGATTTAATAAAGGTGGTATTTGCATGTGAAGAATCGACAGGAGCTAAGTTTATGTTAAAACACACAATAGAGAAGTCCTGCAAGTCTAAACCCTATTATACAAACAGTTCTCGATAAGTCGACAGTTTTTAAGGAAATACCGATGTACTTTTGATTCAGTATAGTTATAGTAGGCGCTCCCGTATGATCTTCTAAAAATAAAGCAGAGATTACGATACCTATTTCTCCAACAAGTGTTTATTGAGAAAGTTTTAATTGATATAACGCGTTAAAATACGATCAACTGCTGTGCCGTATCCTTCCCCGAACAGAATGAGGTGTACAAGCAAGTAATAAAGTTGATAGATTTGTTCTACATCTTGGTAATAAGGTTCGAATGGAAATATTTCTTGATATGCATCATAAAAATTTTGAGAGAATCCGCCGAGAAGTTTCGTGAATGCCAATTCAAATAAATGATCACCGTAAACAACAGCTGGATCAATGAGATAAGGAGCGCCATTAGGTCCTGACAGCCAATTTCCTCCCCAAAGATCTCCATGTAAAAGAGAAGCAGATGGATATTTTGGCAACCAGGTAGCCACCCTATCAATTAATTTTTCTAGTTTTACTCGTCTGTTTTTTGGTAAAAGGTTGCGCTCAATTGCTTTTTTAAGCAAAGGAATGAATCGATAATGTTGAAAATAAGTTATCCAATCAGCTGTTAATTGATTAGGTTGATTGAGTGTCCCGATAAATCCGTCTTGATTTAATCCATAATGATTAGATATATGTTTGTGCATGTTTGCAAGATTGTAGCCTAATGTTGCAGAGGTTTCGCTGTTCAACGCTCCTTCAACCCAATCCATTACAATAATTGCTTGTTCGGAACCAATCGGTTTGTTGTAATAATAAACATGAGGAACGGCAATCGTACTTGTTTGTTCAATTAGTGATAATCCTGTTGCTTCAAAATGAAAAAAATGAGTAGGAACATCATGGTTTTGCTTGACGAAATAGTTATGTTGGTGGGTTTGGATATGATATGCTTGGTTAATATCGCCACCAGACACAGGAGTTATCGATAGGATCAATGAATAATCACCAATCTGTTCAAGTACTTGCTCTATTTGTTGTTTCACTTCAATCACATCCTTTACCCATTTACTATTAGGATACGGGTTATGTGTGTGTGAAGCAAGCTAGTCCGCTACGGAAATGATGTGAATAAACATAGCGATTATTTGGATTTTATCATGCTTATCATGTAAAATAATTATGGCAAGATAATTCATAAAACAAACATAAAGATGTATTAGGAGAAATAAGCAGTAGATGAATGGATAAGCATATCTTTGCTACCAGAAATGGCGTATATTAGGAGTGAAAAGATGATTCGTAATGAGCAAGTTTTGCATAAAATGTTACAAGAAGTGAAAAGTGCACTTGAAAAAAGTAATCATTCTACGGAAGTGAAGGCACATGTACGGTCAATTCGCTTACTATGTGATTTATTACTAGAGACAGAAGAAGAGGTGTCAACCACTGCACCTACTTCCGTGCAGCAGTCTAGTGTTGCTGATGAGTTGGAATTACGTAAAATGATGGGAGATTTGAATAGCCAAACAGTCAATCAATCAAAAAGGTTAAAAGAGGAAGAGGCTAATGGAGATTCCATTTTCGATTTCTAATTTTTTTAAAATAGAGAGGAAGCATGGATAATGAAACTTTTTATATTTTTAGGTGTGATTAATGGCTTTTTAGCGGTTGCTTTAGGAGCTTTTGGTGCACATGGATTAGAAGGGAAATTGACAGAAAAATCGCTGAAAACTTGGGAGAAGGCAGTCCAATATCAAATGTTTCATACTAGTGCATTGCTTGTTACAGCACTTTTGTTAGCTAAATATCAGTTAAGTACAATCTCAATGGCGGGCTGGTTTTTCTTTGCTGGTATTA
Source organism: Paraliobacillus sp. JSM ZJ581 (assembly GCF_044383835.1). Taxonomy (NCBI): domain Bacteria; kingdom Bacillati; phylum Bacillota; class Bacilli; order Caryophanales; family Bacillaceae; genus Paraliobacillus; species Paraliobacillus sp. JSM ZJ581. The sequence goes on along the minus strand of NZ_JBISEP010000002.1, from coordinate 23,097 downwards.
TTTTATTTTCTGGGAGCCTTTATATTTATGCCACAACAACAATCAAAACATTTGCAATGATTACACCGATTGGTGGGTTTGCCTTTTTAATCGGCTGGATTCTACTTGGTTATGCAACATGTAAAGTTATGTAATAGATAAATAACTAATAAAAATAATAAGGATGATCGCTCGGATTATTTGATGACCAGCTTGCACAATATCGCCTTTTTTACACGCTATATATCCTTCAATTAAGAAGCTGCTTACTACAGCCATGCAAACAAAAAAAGAAAGAAATAAGGTTGCAGTCCAAATGGCTATTATGCCAGCAACGATAGAAACAAGTAATAAAATTAGTTGTACTTGAGTCAATTTTTCAAATGGTTGTCTCACTGTAGCACTCCTCTGGGAAAAGAAAATCCCTTGCCTCATTAAAAGAGCAAGGGTTATTTTTATGCTTATCGCCCTCTATAGGATTGGTTGGCTCTTTGTGAACGTGGATAATCGTAATTAATTTCTTCATCAAATGTAATATAATCTAAGTAGATTGTTAATAATAGATAGCGTTTATTTGTTTCAGGGTCGCTCAAAATAATATGGTCTCTTCCAGCTGCTTCAATAAATCCTTTGAATATTTTTGCATTCCATCGATCATTATTTTCAAAAGTCATATAAATCGTTGCAACCTTACCTTTGTTTAATCGGAGGATGTTTTCAATATAAGATTCTTCTAACGGTAGCATCCCTGGTAAATTACTTATGCTTGGTTGATCTTGTGTTGGACTCTGACTTTGATAAGATGGATAACCATATGAAGGGTAATAAACGGGTTGTTGCTGCGTGTAATTCGGTTGGTACATCATTCCTGGATATTGGTTTACTCCTTGCATTTGTTGTGGATACAGACTTTGTGAATGATCACGCTGTTTATTTTCATTACTCATTTAAAATAACACTCCTTTCTTATACACTCGGACATTCAGATGCTAATGGTGAAAAAAAGCAATGTGATTTATATCTGCCGGAATTCCATTGGCCAAACCATTGTGCTGGGCAACTTCCTTCAGGTCTAAAAAACCATAATGAACGAGTTGCTGGATGAAACCTTTGCCCTTTAATAGTGCGTCTTGCTAATTCACGATCTGCATCTCTAGCCCCTTGATAAAAATATCCCTTTTGTGTCGCCTCAAATCCTCCAGGGCTTTGGTAGACCATGTCTCTAATGGATCTGATGTCTTTAAAGTCTAAACAATCTGCTCTTACACGATTGATCCCAGTGTTTCCAACCATTAGCATACCAAGTCGACCGTCCCCCTCTGCTTCAGCTCGTATTAATCGGGCAAGTAAATCTACGTCTTTACTTGTGTGTCTAACTACAGCCATCGCTTCACCTCGCTTTTGTACCAATCGTCCCACTACATATACCTATGCAGAAGTGAATGAAATAATGAATGTTTTTTATTCGTGTTGTTATACATGATTACATCTAACCTAATTTGGATTAAGATATATAAAAAAAGATCTCGCTGTGTTAATGCGAGATCTCATATGTTAAATAAAATGTAATTAGATTTGCATGAAGGTAGGGATTTTGTCTTTAGGGAGAATATTACCAACGTAAAAAGCTCCAAATTCACCGAAACGTGCGCTAACTTCATCAAAGCGCATTTCATAAACTAATTTTTTAATGTCTAAGGCATCTTTAGCGAATAGGGTAACACTCCATTCCCAATCATCAAACCCCATCGAGCCAGTGATGATTTGACGGATTTTACCAGCGTATCTTCTTCCGGTCATTCCATGCTCATACATTAAACGACGTCGCTCATCCATTGGTAATACATACCAATTATCAGCTCCTTGACGTCTCTTATCCATTGGGTAGAAGCAAATATGCTCCCACTTCGGTAATCGAGGACGTAATCTTGCTTGTGTTCCAGGATGTTCTTCTGGATTTTCTCCTTCTTTTGCCATGTATTTTGACAACTCTACAATCGAAACATAGGAATAAGTTTGCTTTGTAAATGAGGCTAATGCTGTTTTATTAAATGACAATTCTACTTCTTCTATTTCTTTTAAAGTAGGACGGAGAATCATAAAAATGATATCTGCTTTGTGACCTAAAATGGAATAAACAGCATGACTCCCAGTTTTTTCTTCATCTATGACATCCCATTGTGTTAACAATGTTTGAAACTCAGCTATTGCTGCATCTCGTTCTGCTGCTGAAGCTTTTTTCCAGGCATTCCAATCTATTTTTCTTAAATCGTGTAAACAATACCAACCATCCATTGTTTCTACAGCTTCTGCCATAATAATCGCTCCTTACCTTGCAATCATTTATTTTCTATCAATTTTTAATATAACATAAAACGGGTATAGGAAACATGTGTAATGCTTACTTATAAAGAAAGGAGAATGAAACTCTTTTTATAGAGAAAAGCTAGTATGAGCTGTCGGACAAGATTGATTGTTAAAATGTCATGATTTAGACAAAAATATAAATAGTAATTAATGATAAAAGATACACAGGGGAAATTGCATGATTCCGCTGTTTTTATCATTGTGAACGTAAATGTTAATAGCAAACTAGTTCATTGGACAGAAAAAATGAAAGCTATCACTTTCATTCAAACAGAAAAAGGCGTATTATATATAACAGAAATGATTTTGGAGGGTGACACATGAGTAATTTATTTGATACGTTAAAAAACAGGTTATCAGGAAACGCTAGAAAAATTGTATTGCCAGAAGGGTCTGATGAAAGAATCTTAACTGCGGCCAGTAAGTTAGCAGCAGATGGTTTAGTGCAACCTGTACTAGTCGGATCACGTTCGAAATTAGAACAGAAGGCAAAAGAACTAGCTGTTGACCTGGATGAAGTGGAAATAATTGATCCAACTAACTACGATCAATTTGATAATATGGTTGCTAGCTTTGTGGAACGTCGAAAAGGAAAAGCAACAGAAGAAGATGCGCGTAAAATTTTATTAGATGAAAATTATTTTGGAACAATGCTTGTATATATGGATAAAGCAGATGGTTTAGTTAGTGGCGCAGCTCATTCTACAGCAGATACTGTTCGTCCAGCTTTGCAAATTATTAAAACAAAACCAGGTATTAAAAAAACGTCTGGTGTATTTGTTATGGTTCGTGATGATGAGAAATATGTATTTGCAGACTGCGCAATTAACATTGCCCCAGATAGCCAAGACTTAGCCGAAATTGCTTTAGCAAGTGCAGATACTGCTGAACTTTTTGATATTGATCCTCGTGTAGCAATGCTTAGCTTTTCTACAAAGGGGTCTGCTAAATCTGAAGAAACTGAAAAAGTTTCAGAAGCAGTAAAAATTGCTAAAGAACAACGACCAGACTTAACACTAGATGGTGAATTTCAATTTGATGCAGCGTTTGTTCCTAGCGTAGCAGAGAAAAAAGCACCAACGGCTGATATTAACGGCGATGCCAATGTTTTCGTATTTCCTGGACTGGAAGCAGGTAACATTGGTTATAAGATCGCACAGCGTTTAGGTAATTTTGATGCAGTAGGTCCGATCTTACAAGGATTGAATAAACCTGTGAATGATCTATCTCGTGGCTGTAACACAGATGATGTATACAAGCTAGCAATTATTACAGCAGCTCAGTCACTATAAATAGTGAATTATTTCGAAAAACAGAGTTATCCTTCATGATAGCTCTGTTTTTTTGTTGGGGTTAATGATATAATCCTGCTACTATGATTAACTTCTATGTTATCATTCAGTCATTACATGAACGAAAGAATGACTGAATGAATGGTTATAATGAACACTCATGCAAGAAAAGAGTGTCTGAGTGATCGAAAAAACATTCTTTGTATGTGTTATAAAAATAAAACTTTATAACACAGATAAGGTGAAAGCGTGGTGTCTACAATGGAAATTAATCAAGTGGTTTTGCATCATCTGAAAATGAACTATAAACATCCATTTGTCACCAGTCATGGAAAAGTAGAAAAGAAAGATTTTTATATCATAGAATTAATCGATGATCAAGGAAACTTTGGATATGGTGAAACAGAAGCATTCGCAACACCATGGTATACAGAAGAGACAACCGAAACCAACCGGACCATGCTAGAAAATTATCTTATACCTTTTGTATTAGAAACACAAATTAAACACCCAAGCGAACTAACAAAGCTTTTTCAATCGATTCGTCGTAACCAAATGGCAAAAGCAGCAATAGAAGGTGCTGTATGGGATTTATATGCCAAAAGGCTAGGTCAACCGTTATATCAAGTGATTGGTGGGGAGAAACCAATTGTTGATGTCGGGGTGAGTATTGGGCTCAAGTCAACCGATCAAGAACTACTAGAAACCATTGAAGAGAAACTTGCGCAAGGATATCAACGCGTTAAATTAAAAGTGAAGAAAGGCGAAGAACTACGTCTATTAGACAAAGTAAAAACAGCCTTTCCTTTCCTTTCTTTGATGATTGATGCCAATGGTACTTATTCATGGAAAGATAAAGAGCGATTGCTCGCACTAGACCAATTTGACTTATTAATGATTGAACAGCCTTTCGCACAAGATGATTTTGTGGAACATGCAAAGCTTCAAGATTTACTGCAAACACCGATTTGCTTAGATGAAAGCATCCATACATACAGTGATTTAAAAACAGCTATTGCCTTACAGAGCTGCCAAATTGTTAATATTAAACCCAGTAGAGTAGGCGGTGTCCAAAGCACCAAGGATATGCATGGTTTAGCTAAAAAACACGGTATGCCATTATGGTGTGGGGGTATGCTCGAAGCAGGAATTGGTAGAGCGCATAGTTTAGCGATAGCTACGTTGCCGCAATTTACTTTGCCAGCAGACACAGCGGGATCTGCACATTATTGGGAAAAAGATATTATCCAGCCAGCGATAAAGACAGACAACGGGAAAATTTATTTATCTGAGCAGCCTGGTATTGGTTATTCTATTGATCAGGAAGCACTAGCTTATTATCGGATAGAAAAACAAATCTATACAAAAAAGTAAAGCACTCGGACTTAAACTAAGTCACCGAGTGCCTTTTTATTACGATCAATCATGTGTTGCTTGCGCTTGTGATACGTCGCTCGTTCTTCCTCAGTCAATGTAGAAGAAGTCCATTCGAATGAATAATTCGTTAAATAATCAGTAACTTTTTGTTTCATTTCATCAACAGTAATTGCTTTATTTAATAGCTGACTTAATGACCGCATCGTGTCAGGTACGACGGTAGGATAGTCAAATTTACTAGTTTCTGCTTGTAATCCTTTCCTATAAAATTCCTGAATCAATTTTGCTCTTTCTTGGCCATCGCCTTCTACAGCAATATAAATTTGAACAGCTACACCATTACGAACACGGCGTTGTGATATTCCAGCAAACTTTTTTCCATTAATACTTAAATCATAATCACCGGGGCAGTAGGAACCTACTATTTCGTATGCTTCAATGGTATTTGTTTCATCTTGTAAGATGTCTTTAATAAAAGATACCATAATTTCATACCCTTCATGAATACCAATTTCTTCTCCATCTGCAAGTAAAAGTGATACATTTAAGACCCCGTGATCTAGCACAACAGCTAAGCCACCGGAATTACGCACGACGGCCCGATAGCCTTGTTGCTGTAAGAAGGTTATCGCTTCATTTTTATAAGGGATACGTGAATCAGGTATTCCCAACACAATTGTATTATTATGTGTCCAAAGTCGAATGACTGGAGGCGAAGTTTGATTGCTGACCGATAGTGCCAAGGCATCGTCAATGGCGAATTCGTCCATTGCAGATGGATTTATCGATAATCCAGTCCCATCAATTAAACGAATGGATGATTGTCTAAAGTAATTTTTCCAATTTAACATATATGTTTACTCCTTTGTTGTCTATGTGTTTACCTAGTTATACGCTTAGGGAGATAATTTTAGTCTCTTTTAGATTACCCAAAACTATTATATAATGAATCCATATATAATGCAGAAAAAAATGTCGGAAGAAAGGGTTAATATATGTACAAAGATGAGCAATTAGAAGAAGAAAAAGTATTTAAAGACCCAGTACACCGGTATATTCATGTCAAAGATCGTGTGATATGGGATTTGATTGGAACAGCCGAATTTCAACGATTACGTCGAATTAAGCAGCTTGGAACATCTTTTCTCACCTTTCATGGTGCAGAGCATAGTAGATTTAATCATTCATTAGGTGTTTATGAAATTGTCCGCCGGATTTTATTTAATTTTGAAGGTCGAAAACATTGGAACAAAGAAGAGCGACTACTCTGCCTTTGTGCTGCACTTCTTCATGATTTAGGGCATGGTCCGTTTTCCCATTCTTTTGAGAAGGTGTTTAAGTTAGATCATGAAGCATTTACGAGACAAATCGTTCTTGGGCACACAGAAATTAATTATGTTTTGCGTCAAGTAGAAGAAGGTTTTCCGCAAAAAGTTGCGGATGTGATTAATAAAACATATGAAGATAAATTAGTCGTTAGTTTGATCTCAAGTCAAATAGACGCTGACAGAATGGATTATTTACAACGTGACGCTTACTTCACCGGTGTAAGTTATGGTCATTTTGATATGGAGCGAATTTTACGCGTGATGCGTCCAATAGAAGACCAAGTGGTCATAAAACATACCGGGATGCATGCAGTAGAAGACTATATTATGAGTAGATACCAGATGTATTGGCAAGTATACTTTCATCCAGTTAGTCGAAGTGCAGAGGTGATATTATCAAAAATTCTCCACCGGGCAAAACATCTGTATCAACAAGGCTACCAATTTTCATTACAACCAACACATTTCTTATCGTTCTTTTCAGGTAATGTTTCTTTAGAAGAATACTTACGATTAGACGAGTCTGTTGTGTTGTATTATTTCCAAATGTGGATAGATGAATCAGATGAGATATTAAGTGACCTCTGTGTGCGATTTACTAATCGGAAATTATTAAAGTATATTGAATTTAACCCGAATCTACAGATGAGCGAGTGGATGGAACTTTATCAGCTGTTCAAACAAGTCGGAATTGATCCTGAATATTACTTAGTCGTTGATTCCTCTTCTGATTTACCATACGATTTTTATCGACCGGGAGAAGAAGGAGAACGTTTGCCGATTTATTTATTTATGCCAAACCAAGAATTAAAAGAGCTGTCAAGACAATCAGATATTGTTGAATCCATTTCAGGAAAGAAGCGAACAGATCATAAGCTGTACTTTCCAATGGATTTTATAGAAGCGTTACCTGATGATCAATTAGAAAAAAATAAAATTAAGACGATCTTAGGATTAGCTGATACGGAATAGATTGTGAAACTAAGCTTGGAATAGGGGTTGTTTTTCGATGTTAGCAAATCATGCGAAGTTAATGCTATTCTTCAAGAATGCAGAGGAAATTGTAGGGCGTAAAAAGCTACAGAAAATGATATATATTTTAAAAAAATGTGATATTCCTTTTGAGGAAAAATATGAATTTCATTTTTATGGACCATATTCAGAAGAACTGACGCTTCGGATAGAAGAACTATGTAATTTAGGATTTATTTCAGAAGAAAAAGAAAAAAAGAGCAATTATTATCAATATCGATATACGGTTACTGAAGCAGGAGAGGATTTCCTCGGACATTCTGTGGTAGAGTTGCCTCATTGTAATGAAATGATTGAAAAAATGAAAGAGAAAAGCTCAAGATTTCTTGAATTAGTATCTACGATGCTATATTTTGATCACTTATCAAAAAAAGAAATCGAACAAAAAGTACAAGTCGTAAAGAAAAGCTCCAACTACACAGACGCGGACCTGCGAGCGGCCTGGCAATTCATTGCAGAGTTAGGATAATGGGACAGGGGGTTAGTTCCCTCGTCCCATTTTTGAGATTGAAGCAAAGTTGGGAAAAGCGTAGAAGGTCAATTGAGAGGTAGAAATCTACAAGCTTTACGCTATATTACATTTTAGGAATTATCGGAATCTTATTTATTAATGCTATACCTATTTTGCAAAACTACCACACATTAGAATAAAAGGTTTGTCATGCACATACTCAAAAGCTTCTATCAATATATGAAGAACGTTAAATTTATTATTGACTTCACTGTTATGGTTGGCTTAGCTACTATTAGCTTTCTACATACCATACTTAATGATAATCGTTTTGGTCTATGATGACGCAGTTAACTTAGTCAGTAACAAGCCACACCCACCATCCAATTATGTTCCAATGGGAAGTGATTACTTAGGCTATAGTATTAAAGATCAGTAATCAAAATACACGATTTTATTTGCTACATCGATTAGCTTTTTATTAGCGACCCCATGCACTCTCTTCATAAATAAAAAATGGCGATGCTGGATTTTACTATTTTCCTCTTGCAGCAGTTTCACCTGACCCTATCTCCCCATTTATGCTACAATACATGTGAATAAAATGTTAAGTTATATATTGGAGGTACAATGTACGATGGAAAATAAGAAGAATAATGCTTTTACAATAATGAAAGATGATTCGACAGATGGACATGGTGGCTATGGCGTAGGATCAATCAGCTTAGAAAATATTTCTCCGGTCATTGTCGATCCGAATGAACATCGAGCATTTGTTGATATGGGGGCAATGCATGCGCGCAGTGAAGTAGAGCGTAGAGTAAAATTCATCCCGAATAAAGCTGACGTACCAAATGGAAAGTTGTATTGGATCGTTTGGGTAACGGTTGAGCGCGGACAAAATGGTCCGTATTATCATGGTGTGGCAGGGAGTGAAATCCGTGTCGACCGTTCAATTAAGCGTGCCTTTAAATCAATGCCAGAACATGTGACACATATGGAAAAATCGATGAAAGGTCATGTAATTGTCGATCATATGGACGATGCTTCAAAGAAACTACTAGCTGATTTTTTACGAGAATTTAATCCGGATATGTGGAAGAATGCTTCTGAAGAACTGCATCAAGCATTACCTGAGGCTAATGAGTAAACAACAAATCTTACAACGTAAAAACTGTAATAGGTGTTTAAAAAAAGTAAAAGGTTCTCCTAATTTGAAGGGGAACCTTTAATCATGTGGACGGTGCATTGAGCAATACGTTGTTGGTTCTGTCCCCTCGACAAAATACATCAGGCGACTTGTTGTACAGTAAGCACTAGCTAACTCTCCGCTAATAGGATCGACATAAGCAGCTACGATTCCTTTTGGTGCAATAAAGCTATCTATCTTCCCGTCTGAACTTTTCTCCATAACAGAAGCCCAAATGTTTTTGGCTGCTTGCTTATCTACCGTTTTACTGATCGTTCGATTATCATCATACCCATTCCATACTCCTATTGTTAAGTCAGGGCTATAACCAATCATCCAACTATCTGACTTTGTTGAACCTGATTTACCAGCATAAACATTTGTGAGTTCAGAAGCAATTGTCTCACCAGTTACATGCATATAACCATTTAACGTTGAATCAAACATTCCTGTCATTAATTGCGTCAAAATAAACGTAGCTTGCGGATCGAGCACTTGTTTCTGCTTTGATGGTTCATGTTGATAAATCACCTCTCCATCAGCCGTCTCTATTTTTTCAATCGTATATGGATTTAGAGATTTCCCGCCATTTGCAAGCATGCTATAAGCAGTAACCATTTCTTTTATATTGACAGAAGCTGTTCCAAGAGCCAAAGAGGGAACTGGCTTTAGGTTACTTGTGATCCCAAATGTTTTAGCAGTTTCAACCAATCGCTCAGGTGTAAGGAACAAGTTTGTTTTTACTGCATAGACATTATCACTTACTGCTAGTGCTTGGGCTAAAGTTACTTCTTTATCTGCATAATAGCCATTATAATTACTAGGTTGATAACTCGTTCCGTTTTCCAGCATGAACGTTGTTGGCTGACTCATCAGTGTAGTTGTGGCTGTATATCCATTGGTTAAGGCAGAGTAGTATAGAAAAGGTTTAAAAGTAGAGCCAGCCATTCGATTAGCTTGTGTTGCACGATTAAAAGGACTTTTTGTATAATTTCTTCCCCCGATTAAACCAAGCGTTGCCCCATTTGTAGGGTCCATTACGATTGCTCCAACTTGTAACTCACTATCTTTTGGGATCGACTCGCTTGCCGCTGTTTGAAGTGCTTTTTGTTTTTTTTGATCAAGTGTCGTGTACACACGGTATCCAGCTGTTCTAATTGTTTGTATATCCTTTTTTAAAATCGATTGTAATTCACTCATCACAATGTCTTGAAAATAAGGTGCCAAGTTTTTCACTTGTCCTTTATGTTTTTCGTAAACAGTTATATGTTCATGTGAAGCAAGAAAGTGCTTTGACTGATTAATTTTTCCTTCCTTTAAAAGTGAGGTTAATATTTTCTCCTGTCTTTGTTTTGCTTGTTTCATATGAGTAATGGGTGAATAGTAACTTGGACGATTTGGAATACCTACTAGTAGTGCTGTCTCCGCTAATGATAAATCACTATTTGATTTCTGGAAATAAAATTGACTAGCAGCCTCAACACCGTATACACCATGTCCGTAATATATCGTGTTTAAATAACCTTCTAATAACGTATCTTTATCATAAAATAACTCTAAACGAATTGAATGAAAAGCTTCTTTTAATTTTCTGCTCCATGTTTTTTCGTGAGATAAATAAAGATTTCTTGCATATTGCTGTGTGATTGTGCTAGCTCCTTCTTCTAAAGCAAGCGACCTTAGATTAATCATTGTCGCACCAAGCATTCGTTTAAAATCAAAACCGTTATGTTCATAGAAACGTTTATCCTCTGCATGAATCGTTGTATCAATTACTTGTTGATCAATCTGCTCTAGCTCAAGCCAATCTCTAGTCTCAATTGTTTTTTCTTGGCCAATCTCCGTACCGTCTGAACTGAAATAAATCGTAGGTTGAGCAGTAGATAAAGATGGCGGACCAAGTAATAAAGCATACGTATAAATACCGATAATGAACAAACAAATCATGCTAGTAAAGGAAAGCAAAATAAATAGTGTCCAAGCGAATGATTTGTGTTTCAATCGGTTTAATAGTGGTGTTTTATTAATCATTGTAAAGAATACTCCTTTGGGTCAAACGATTATGATAGTATCATTATGGCAATTATTGTTGATAATTAAACACGATCATTGCGGAAGTTTTTTGAAAAAAAGTATTGCTTTTTCTGTCAAATTATCTAAAATTAATTTGTTCCAAATAAAAAAACTTAAAAATATAAAAGAAATAAACAAAATAAAAGGAGATAGCATAATGGATTTATGGTTTACTGAGAAGCAAACAAAAAATTATGGAATTACTGCCAAAGTAAAGCAGACACTATACACAGAACAGACAGATCTCCAATCATTAGCGATAATAGAAACTGCTGAATGGGGGAATATGTTAGTTTTAGATGACATGGTGATGACGACGCAAAAGGATGAGTTCGTTTACCATGAAATGATGGTGCATGTTCCACTGTTTACTCACCCAAACCCCAAGCATGTCCTTGTTGTTGGCGGCGGAGATGGTGGTGTAATTAGAGAAATTTTAAAACATCCATCGGTAGAAAAAGCCGTATTAGTAGAGATTGATGGGAAAGTTATTGAATCTTCTAAAAAATACTTACCTGAAATAGCAGGTAAATTAGATGATCCACGTGTTGAAGTAAAAGTTGACGACGGATTTAGCCATATTGCAGAAAGTGAAGCTGCTTATGATGTTATTTTGGTAGATTCAACAGAACCAGTTGGTCCTGCGGTGAACTTATTTACGAAAGGCTTCTATGATGGGATTGCTAAAGCGCTAAAAGAAGATGGGGTTTTTGTTGCTCAATCAGATAATCCTTGGTTTAAGGCTGATTTAATTCAACAAGTGTATCAAGATGTGAAAGAGATTTTTCCAATTACTAAAATCTATACAGCGAACATTCCTACTTACCCAAGTGGACTATGGACTTTTACAATGGGAAGCAAAACATACGATCCATTAAGTATAAAGGCTGATCGCTTCCGCAAAATAGAGGCAAAGTATTACACAGAAGAGCTGCATTATGCTTGCTTTGTTTTGCCAAAGTTCGTGAAAGATTTAACTGAATAGACCTGTGGAAATATGTTCATACAAGAATAGTCAAATATTTGATTGTCAAGCTTCGCAATGAGTTACCTTGAGCGGATGCCGGATACTGCGACGGGAAAAGCATATGTCTTGAGACGCTAGCAGGAAGTGGTTTTTTTGAGGAGACTCCAGACATACTCGAAAAAAGTGTCCGTCAACAGTGAAAGGTAATGTAGTTACCAAAGCTAGCAATTTGTAAATGAGTAAGAATGAATAGGCTGAAAAGAAGCTTAAACATATTTTGCGAGGAGGGGTAGCATGCGTTTTGATGAAGCATACTCAGGTAAAGTATTTATTATGTCTAGACCAAGATTTGAAGAATCAAAAGCGGTAATCTATGGCATGCCAATGGATTGGACAGTTAGTTTTCGGCCTGGTTCACGCTTTGGCCCAAATCGAATTCGCGAGGCATCATTAGGTTTAGAAGAATATAGTCCTTACATGGATAAGCATTTGGAAGAAATAGCTTATTTTGATGCGGGAGATATCCCGTTGCCATTTGGAAACGCTAAGCGTAGTATCGATCAAATTTATAATTATGTAAAATATTTATTAGATCAAGATAAATTCCCGCTAGGACTAGGAGGGGAGCATCTTGTTTCTTGGCCAGTATTTCAAGCAATGTATGAAGAGTACCCGAATCTTAAAATTATTCATATTGATGCTCACGCTGATTTAAGAGAAGCATATGAGGGTGAATCACTTTCTCATTCTACACCGATTCGAAAAGCATGTGAGTTAATTGGTCCAGCAAATGTGTACTCATTCGGTATCCGTTCAGGCATGAGAGAAGAATTTCAATATGCTAAAAATAATGGCATGTACATGGCTCGTTATGAAGTGGCAAAACCATTAGCAGAACTATTGCCTGAATTAGCAGGACAACCTGTTTATGTCACCATTGATATTGATGTCTTAGATCCAGCGTTTGCACCTGGAACTGGAACAGCAGAAGCAGGAGGAATCAGTTCAAAAGAATTACTAGAGGCTATACAATTAATTGCACAATCTGATATACACGTAGTAGGAGCAGATTTAGTTGAAGTCGCACCAAATTATGATCCAACCGAACAAACATCGATTGCTGCAAGTAAATTTGTACGGGAAATATTATTAGGATGGGTAAAGTAAGAAACTACTATCTACAAAATGTCTCTTTTACTAAAATCAATCTAACAAAGTAAAACGTGTTTCTGCTTACTTAGGTAGAAGCACGTTTTTTAAATTAAATATGGCATATTGCCTCAACTACATTTCCTCCTCATAAGAATTGTGATAAACTTTTACAACGACTTAAAAAAATCAATAGAATCACTTGTGTTTCATTCGATTCATTCCTATACTAAATGTTATGTAAAAGATAAAGGAGATGTAACATGAACGGCCAACACATCCCTGTTTCCATTCGATTAGTGACTGAAATTAAGGAATTAGGAGAAAAAGCAGTGACAGTCGTGGAAGAATCAGGCTCTTTTATGCAAAGAGGAAATATCGCAGTACTTCGTTTTGAAGAACAACAAGAAGAGCAAGAAAAGATTGATTCGCTTATTACAATTTATAATGATAAAGTAAGTATCAAACGAACAGGTACAATTGACATGCATCAACAATTTAAAAAGAAACAATGGACAGAGAATGTATATCGACATGCCTTTGGTACGATTCATATGGAAACACATACGGATCAAATTACGTATCAAGAACTAAAGCACAATCAAAAAGGAAAACTATTTATTAGTTACACGACAAAAATAAATGGAGAAGGAAATCGGAGACACCGATTAACACTAACTTTTAAGGAGGTCACACAATGAACAGTGTACAGCACATAGAAGAAACATTGAAAACTGAAATTAAGCAAGCTGTTATACAGGCAGAGCTTGCAGCAGAAGATGAATTACCTACTATTGTATTAGAAAAACCAAAAGAAAAAGCCCATGGTGACTACGCTACTAACATTGCGATGCAACTTGCTAAAATTGCTAAAAAAGCACCACGTCAAATCGCGGAAGACATTGCTAACCATTTAGACAAACAGAAAGCAGCAGTCATTAAAATTGAAATAGCGGGTCCAGGCTTCATTAATTTCTTTATGGATAATAGCTACCTAACTGATTTAATTCCAGTGATTCTAAAAGAGCAAGAAACGTTCGGTAAAACGAATAAAGGTAACAATCAAAAGGTACAAGTGGAATTTGTATCTGCGAATCCAACAGGTGATTTACATTTAGGGCATGCTCGTGGCGCAGCAGTAGGGGATTCGTTGTGTAATATTCTGTCTGCTGCTGGATATAATGTGGAACGCGAATATTATATTAATGACGCAGGAAACCAGATTAACAATTTAGCTATTTCTGTTGAAGCGCGTTACATGCAAGCTTTAGGAAAAGCCTGGTCAATGCCAGAGGATGGCTATCATGGAAAAGACATCATTGCTTTAGGTGAAGAACTTGCTACAACTTATAAGGATGAATGGGTCAATAAGCCAGAGGAAGAGAGATTAGCATTTTTTCGCTCATATGGTTTAAAATATGAATTAAAAAAATTAGCAGCCGATTTAGAGCAGTTCCGTGTCACATTTGATCACTGGTTCTCAGAAACGTCTCTATATGAAGAAGGAAAAATCGAACCTGCTTTAGATTTGTTAAAAGAAAAAGCGTACACGTATGAAGAAGAAGGTGCTACTTGGTTCCGAACGACTGACTTTGGTGATGATAAAGACCGTGTGTTAATTAAAAATGATGGCTCTTATACTTACTTAACACCAGATATCGCTTATCATAAAAATAAATTAGACCGTGGTTTCGAAACGCTTATTAATATTTGGGGAGCAGACCACCATGGGTATATCCCAAGGATGTGTGCAGCAATTCAAGCGCTTGGCTATAAAGCAGATACGTTAGAAGTAGAAATCATTCAAATGGTAAACCTATTTGAAAATGGGGAAAAAGTTAAAATGAGTAAGCGTACTGGAAAAGCAGTGACTTTACGTGAGTTAATGGAAGAAGTCGGCATTGATGCGATGCGTTACTTCTTTGTTATGCGCTCGAGTGATGCACATTTAGATTTTGACATGGATTTAGCAAAATCGGAGTCCAATGATAACCCGGTTTATTATGTACAGTATGCACATGCAAGAATTTGTACGATGCTTCGCCAAGCAGCAGAAAAAGGTTTTGCAACAGATGGCGCGTTTGATGCTAGTTTGTTAGGAACCGAAAAGGAAGAGGATCTGTTAAAACAATTAGGAGCATTTCCGCAAGTGATCGCTGATGCTGCTACGAATCGCACACCGCATCGCATGACACAATATGTTTTTGAATTATCATCTAATTTGCATAGCTTCTATAATGCAGAAAAAGTATTAGATGCCGAACATCCAGAACGTACGAAAGCACGATTAGCCTTAATGCAAGCGGTGCGTATCACAATAGCGAACGCCCTAGATCTTATCGGCGTATCCGCTCCAGAAAGCATGTAATAATAAGCGCTTCTCTTTTGAGGAGTGCTTTTTTTTGATGTATATTTGGCGTTGGTAGGGGGATTTTGGTGAGATGATATTGTGAGAGCTTTTATCATAATGAATCCTTAGTTACCGTATTTATTGTAAATTGACCAGAACAGTAACTTAACGCTATTTTAAGTGCCCGTTCTCACGAGTAACCTTTGTACTCGATAGCTTAGCCCTTCTTAAATGACCGGGATAACAGTAAATGCCTTCGTTGATCATATATATCAGCATGATGTCACAAAGGACCGTTTTAAAAAAAGATTTTTCATCCCTAAATTTATCTTTCCATTTTAAAAGAATGGTGATAAACTAATTCTCAATATACAAATACACGTTGAGGAGGTTATTAGCTGTGATTCGAAAGCTAACGATTGAAGATGATCAACATGTTCAAGCATTGATTCAACAAAAACCAGCAGAAAATTTGTTCATTATTGGAGATATTGAAGCATTCGGTTATGAGCAAGATTTTCAAACCATTTGGGGAGACTTTGATAACGGCAACTTGCGTGCGATTTTATTAAAGTATGAAAAAAATTACATCCCATTTGCAATTGGAACCTTTGATGCAGAGGGTTTTGCGGAAATTATAAACAAAGATACGAATCAACCGATGTTGTCTGGATTAAAAGAAATTACAGCACAGCTTGAGCCTTACTTAACTATTACGTATCAGCAAAAACGAGAAACATATTATGCTAAGCTAACATCTACAGATCACTTGCCATCACTTGACATAGCCTCCGTTAAATTACTCGCGACAAAAGATGTAGATCGGTTAGGAGATTTTTTATCACAAATACCTGAATTTTCCTCGCTTGTTTTTAATTCCGAAAAAAAGCGTAGAAATATTAAAAAAGGTGTAACAAGAGGGTATTATATTGAATCGGACGGTAAAATTATTTCTTCTGCTTCAACAGCAGCGGAAAATACGAAATCGGCTATGGTTGTTGCTGTTGCCACTTTAGAAGAGAATCAGAAAAAAGGATTAGCAACACAGTGCTTAACAAAGCTATGCAAAGATATTGTTACAGAAGGAAAGCAGTTATGTTTATTTTATGATAACCCCAATGCTGGTAAGCTGTATAAACGACTCGGGTTTAAAGATATCGGGTTCTGGATGATGTATCAGTAATCTTATAATAGTCGATGAAACAACCGGCTGATTATGCTAGCAATTTTTGTGGATACAGGCATCTGTTGAATCGCTTTTTCTGTGAGTTGATAGCTATCAGCAAGATCGTTTGAAAAAGCCTTGTTTACCGGTTCAATTAGTTTTTGGTTGGTTACGATCAAATTGACCTCTTGATTATACAAGAAGCTGCGCTGATCAAAATTAGCAGTACCGATATCACACCAAGTATGATCGATGAAAATAACCTTTGTATGATAAAATCCATGGTTATAATAATAAACCGATGCTCCATGCTTAATTATCTTTTTTAAAAAAGGTAGTGCAGCAGATTTAACAAAAAGGTGGTCTGCTTTTTCTGGTACGAGAACAGTAAGCTTTACACCGCGCCCTAGTGCCGCCATTAAACTTAAAAAAACACGTTTAGTAGGGATGAAATAAGGTGAACCGATAATAATTGAATCGTTTGCTTGATTAATCCAGTCAATCATGTTTATCTCAAGCTGTCCTGCTTCAGTAATTGCTAATGCACTATTGTTTTCTGTTGCACATTTGTTATTACTCGTAGGTGCTGGTCCTTTCTCTTTCCAATCATAAGAAAAAATTTCTTCCATAACTCTTGCTAAGTTAGGTTGAGACAATCGAATATGATAATCCTTCCAATGGCCTAATTTTTGATCTGCACCTAAATATTCTTTCCCTACATTAAAGCCACCTAAATAAGAAATTTGTTGATCAATGATAGCGATCTTTCGGTGATTCCTTCGATTAAGTTGATAAAATAAAAAAGGAAACTTGGGCTTATTCGCTTTTTTAACCTTAACACCAGATAACTTTAAACGTTGAAGGTATTTTCTTTTCACCTTAAGCACACCAAGCCAATCCATTAACAAAGAAACTTGAACGCCTGATTGTGATTTCGTCTGTAATATACGAAAAAATTCTTGACTGATCGCGTCATTACCTACAATAAAAAAGCAGATGTGGATGGTTTTTTCTGCCCGCATAAGATCTTTAAAAAATAAATCGAAAAATTGCTTTCCTTCTGTCATTAATTTCATATCGGATACGTTTGTTTCATATGAAAAAACAGGCGCTTTTTTATTAAAATATTTTTTTCCAAGCCGAAAATCAATCCAAATGAATAAAATGATAAGTAATATAATTGCTGTTATCCAAATAAGCATAGTGTCTTTCTC
Source organism: Paraliobacillus sp. JSM ZJ581 (assembly GCF_044383835.1). Lineage (NCBI taxonomy): Bacteria > Bacillati > Bacillota > Bacilli > Caryophanales > Bacillaceae > Paraliobacillus > Paraliobacillus sp. JSM ZJ581. The sequence goes on along the minus strand of NZ_JBISEP010000002.1, from coordinate 5,164 downwards.
CTCGTAGTAACCTGTTATATCGATTAGAGCGTAATAATTTTCAAAAAATTATTAGCTTGTGTAGAATGGTTATAGCTTTTCCGATTTTTTGAAAAATATAAAAAGAATACTTTTCTTTTTTCATAAGAATGCGTTACTATAAAACTAATTATTTGATGAGGTGGTGTATGTCGTGCAAAAGTTAGTATTTTTTGTTGGAGTAGCAGGTACAGGAAAAACAACAGTGGCAAAGTCAGTTGCTGCACAAATTCCTTGCGCCTTTCTTGATCGTGATACAGTAGGTGGTCGATTTGTAGAACGATTTTTAGAAAAAGAAGGATTAGATAAAAATGATCGAGATTCTGACTTTTATAAAGAACATTTGCGAGACTTAGAATATGATACAACAAAAGATATATGTATTGAAAATTTAGCAGCTGATCAAAATGTATTTATGATTTCTCCGTTCACCTCAGAATTAAAAAGTAAGCAATGGTTAAATGAAGTATTAGATCTCAGTGGAAAATCTCGTGAAAGTGTAGATGTGAAAGTAATCATTGTTACACTAGATGATATCGATAAACAAAAAGAACGAATAGAAGATCGCGGAACAGTGCGTGATACGTGGAAATTAGAAAACTGGGATAGCTATGAAGGAAGAGTGAAATTTGTTCCAACAATTAACTGGGATATACCAGCGGATCATAAGTATATTTTTGATAATTCAGGAACGTTGTCTGACGAAAAGATTGCTACTTTAGTACATTTCATTCAAACGTCCTAACTCTTTGCATAGCAAATATTGCATTTTACTATTCATACCAATATAATATACTGGAGTAATATAAAGTTGCCATGTATTAGTGAAATAATCTGGTACATAAACTCGGATAAATAATACAATAGAGGGAGTGCTTTGACGGTGAGTTTGAATACCTATAGCCGCGAAGAATTAAAAGATATTTCAATGATTGAGTTAGCTAGAATGATTCTAAAAGAGGAGAATAAGGCATTAAATTATCAAGAAATTTATCAGAAAATAGTCGAATACAAAGCATTTAATGAGGAACAACAACAAGAATATTTGTCTCAATTTTATACAGATTTGAATATTGATGGACGTTTTTTAAGTATCGGATCAGGCCAATGGGGATTGCGTGACTGGTATCCTTTTGAACAAATTGAAGAAGAAATCAGTGCGGCTCCTAAGAAAAAGAAAAAGAAGAAAAAAGCAACGAAAAAACCGAAAAAAGAATCGTTATATGATGACACAGAAAAGGATATTACTGAAGAAAACCTTGACTTTGAACAATCAGATATTAGTGAAGAAGATACTGATTTTCAAGATCTAGGCAATGATGACGAAGACGATGCTGAAACGTTTGATGAAGATTTTGATGCTTATGATGACGAAGTTTACGATGAAGAGGATGAAGAGGATGATGAGGAAGACGAAGAAGAAGAGGATGAAGACAAATAAATTGTGCTTGACTTTTTTTCAGGAGATAAGTAATATTTAGTTTGGGCTCTATCATTTAATTTTCAAATTAAATCGAACGTCCCCCTATATATTTAGGGGGACGTTTTTTATTGTTATGCAGGGCATGATATATACACCTATTAAAAATAAGAAAGAGGGATGTAAATTGACTAAATATATTTTTGTAACTGGTGGGGTTGTGTCATCGATAGGAAAGGGAATCATTGCAGCTTCATTAGGGCGTTTATTGAAAAATAAAGGATTAAGTGTTACTATTCAAAAATTTGACCCCTATATTAACGTTGATCCAGGAACAATGAGTCCTTATCAACATGGTGAAGTATTTGTAACAGAAGATGGGGCTGAGACAGACTTAGATTTAGGGCATTATGAACGTTTTATTGATATTAATCTAACGAAATACAGTAACATCACAACTGGAAAGATATATTCAACGGTTATAAAAAAAGAACGCCGTGGTGATTACTTAGGTGGTACCGTTCAAGTTATTCCACACATTACAAATGAAATTAAAGATAAAGTGTTTCAAGCCGGGAAACAAACGAATGCAGATGTTGTTATTACAGAAATTGGTGGAACTGTCGGAGATATTGAATCATTACCATTCCTTGAGGCAATTCGTCAAATTAAAAGTGATATAGGTAAAGAAAATGTGATGTATATTCATACAACATTAGTACCTTATATTAAAGCAGCGGGCGAATTAAAAACAAAACCGACACAGCACAGTGTGAAAGAATTACGTTCATTAGGAATACAGCCGGATGTAATTGTTTTACGTACAGAAATGGATATAAGCCAGGAAATGAAAGAAAAGATTGCGTTATTCTGTGATATTAATGAAAGAAATGTAATTGAATCAGCAGATGCAGAAACGTTATATCATGTGCCATTAGCTTTACAATCTCAACACTTAGATCAGATTACTTGTGACCACTTCGGCTTGGATTGCCCACCAGCAGATATGGGGGAATGGGTTGATTTGGCAGAACGAGTAAAGAATTTATCAAAAACAGTAACGATTGGATTAGTTGGAAAATACGTGGAATTGCCAGATGCATATATTTCTGTAGTAGAAGCATTAAAACATGCGGGCTATGATTTTGATTCAGAAGTGAACGTAAAATGGGTGAATGCAGAAGAGCTAACTCAAGATAATGTAAAACAATCCTTAAATGATGTGGATGGTATTCTTGTTCCTGGTGGTTTTGGTGACCGAGGCATTGAAGGTAAAATCGAAGCAATTCGATACGCTCGTGAGTCAAAAACACCATTCTTAGGGATTTGTTTAGGTATGCAATTAGCAACAGTGGAATTTGCACGTAACGTACTTGGATATGCTGATGCCCATTCCGCAGAGATAAATCCAGAAACATCACATCCAATAATTGATTTACTTCCTGAACAAAAGGAAATTTCCGATATGGGTGGAACGCTTCGTTTAGGAGTATATCCTTGTCGCTTAAAAGAAGAAACGAAAACACGTGAAGCTTATCAAGATCAAACTATTATTTATGAGCGTCATCGTCATCGTTTTGAATTTAATAATCAATACCGTGATCAAATGGAAGCAGCTGGGTTTGTTTTTTCAGGTACAAGTCCGGATGGAAAATTAATTGAAACGATTGAACTAGAAGACCATCCGTGGTTTGTTGCATCACAGTTTCATCCAGAATTTAAATCGCGCCCTACAAGACCTCAACCGCTATTTAAAGGTTTTATCGAAGCAGCTGTCAAGTAACCTTTTTAAAAAAATGAAAACGAATGATAATGCTATTAAACGCATCATCATTCGTTTTTTTGTGATTAAATGTAATATTTTATACGAATATTTTGGTTTTTATCCTATAAAATAGAATCAATTGGCAGGAAAAAGATAACATATATCGAAATAGATTGATAGTGAGTTTTTTGTGGCTAGGGAGAAGTTCGTCGATTCAAAAATCAAAATGTGAAATCGTTAACAAATCTAAGAGGTGAGACAGAGCCAAAAAAGAAATGAGGATGGTGCTTATTGATGGATGATTATGTATTGATTGTAGATGACCAAATTGGCATCCGTATATTACTTGAAGAAATTATTAAAAATGAAGGTTATGAAGTGTTAAGTTGTGAAAGTGGTGCAGAAGCATTGGAATGTATACAAAGAAAAATACCGAGTTTGTTATTAACGGATTTCTGGTTACCTGTGATGAATGGTGCTGAATTGATTGAACGGATCGAACAGCAAAATATCTATATCCCTACGATTGTGATGAGTGGTCTACCAGAAGAAGCGAAAGAAAGGACCTCTCATTTACAGTCAATTCATCAAATTCTAGCCAAGCCATTTAATGTAACACAAGTGAAACAACATATTCAAACTAGATTGAAAAAAACAAATTAATAGTAAGTGGACATAGATAAAATCGTTTATTTCATAAAAAAGTCAAAAAATAAAATAGTAAACGATTACAAATGATAAGTATTGTTGCACCTTTTTGTTGAAGTTGGTATTCTTATATTGTATCCAATCAACGAATATTTTTGACTGGCTATAGGGAATAGTATTTTTATCTTTATAAAATATCTAAGGAGGAACATTCATGCCATTAGTATCAATGAAACAAATGTTAGAAGATGCAAAAAAAGGCGGCTATGCTGTAGGACAATTTAACTTAAACAATTTGGAGTATGGCCAAGCAATTCTACAGGCTGCAGAGGAAGAGAAGTCTCCAGTTATTATTGGTGTTTCTGAAGGGGCAGCTCGCTACATAGGTGGCTATAAAGTAGTAGTAGCGATGGTGAAGTCATTAATGGAAGAGTACGGCACAACTGTACCGGTTGCTATTCATTTGGACCACGGTTCAAGTTTTGAGCAATGTGCAAAAGCGATTCATGCTGGATTTACTTCTGTTATGATCGATGCGTCTCACGATCCATTTGAAGAGAACGTAGCAACAACATCAAAAGTAGTAGAACTTGCTCATTTCCACGGTGTTTCTGTAGAAGCAGAATTAGGAACTGTTGGCGGACAAGAAGATGACGTTTCAGGAAGTATCATTTATGCTGATCCTAAAGAATGTCAAGAGCTTGTTGAGCGCACAGGAATTGACTGTTTAGCGCCAGCATTAGGTTCTGTACACGGTCCTTATAAGGGGGAACCAAACTTAGGATTTAAAGAAATGGAGGAAATAGGTCAAGCTACTGGACTTCCTTTAGTACTACACGGTGGAACTGGTATTCCAACTGCCGATATTAAACGCTCTATTTCTTATGGAACATCAAAAATTAACGTAAATACAGAAAACCAAATTGCTCAGGCAAAAACAGTTCGTGAAGTTTTAGCTGAACAACCTGAACAGTATGATCCACGTAAATACTTAGGACCTGGCCGTGACGCTATCAAGGAAACAGTTATTGGTAAAATGCGCGAGTTCGGTTCATCTAACCAAGCAAAATAATTAAACATATCATAAAAGCCATTCCTATTCGGAGTGGCCTTTTTCTGGTTCTACGTCAAATCACGTTGGTGAGTCAGAATAGTCAACTGAATTATTTTATGTTCGCGTCCTAAAGTAGCTAAGCTGCTTTAGGACGTGTTTTGTTTTTCATTCGTTTATTTGTAGTTCTTTCTACTGGTTTGAATTTAAAGTGCAATAGTATTCGGTTTTTGTAATTTGTAAAATTGCGATAGCCATAGGC